>JAOUKN010000220.1 GCA_029882515.1 Candidatus Bathyarchaeota archaeon | reverse complement strand
ATAAAAGAAGTTCGCGTAATTCTCCACATGTGCAATGATTTTGGCAGGTTCTGGAGTATTTTTGTTGTCTTCAGGCGTGATGTCATTCCAAGGAAGTTTGCACAAACCATTCAAACTGAACCATGTTCGAAACATCGGGAACCAATGTAAAGCCTCTGCCTTCTGCTTGAAAGTCGGAATTAGATTTTGCACCATATCTAGAAATATTAGCCACGCCTCATCATGTTGCGGACCCTTAACCGCAAGCCCGTATCCACCCTGTTGCGCTAAGGACTCTTTAGTAACATACTCGGAAAATTCCAAGCCCTTGGTTTCCATTCCAATGTCCTGCAATATTTTTGGGTTAGCACTGTGTTTTTCTGCGAAGAGCTTCTTCATTCTGCGAACTCCTTGGCCAATAGTCACTCCGAATCCTTCTCCCCTAGCCATTTGATGAACCAGTTCCATTGCGGCTTCTTTATTGCCAAAATTCAATTCAAGGCCGTCAGTGACCTCATTGTCAATCAATCCCATCTCATAACATTCCATGGCGAAGGCTGTCGCGGTCCCAACTGAAATAGTATCCAAGCCGTAGGTGTCGCAATAGAAGTTAATCTCGATCACGTGGTTCGCATCAAAGATTCCGCAGTTGCTGCCAAGGCCAGCTATGGTTTCATATTCTGGGCCGTCCACAAAAACATGCTCACCTTTGAATGGGCCTGTTTTGAGTTCAAAATCTTTGACGAGGTGAGAACATGCTACTGTACATCCTGCCCAGCATCCATCAAATCCGTGATGGAATTTTTTCCTGTATACTTCTGCGCTGAGTTTGGGGCCTTTGGGATGACTTCCGAATTTGAAATTGTGTGTGGGAAGAAGGTCAAATTTGTTCATGATATCGACTAGATGTGTTGTTCCTACAATTGCCATCTCATTTTGTTTTGGGTCAAGGGTTCTGATTTCCTTGTTGTATGTAGGGCCGACTTGCTTGAGGACATCGAAATCTGCGGGTTGATTACTATCTGCTCTCAGATTAGAGAATTTGACTACAATTGCCTTTATTTTTTTGTTTCGGAAGACTGTGCCTATGCCGCCTCTTGCAGCTTGTTTGTACCTTACTGTTTTGCGTTGCGAGTCATACCATGAGAAGTTGAGGGCTCCAAATCGCGTGTGCTCTGCACCTGGACCTGAGGAAACTATCGAAATGCTGCGTTTGTTCGCACCACCGTACTTCTCGGTTAGAATCTCGCCGAGCAAGTGGGTTTCGGATGGTAGTTCTTCGGCGTCTACGATCTGGGCCTTTCCTTCATCACCGTCAATAAAGATGATTACTTCAGACTTAGCCTTTCCTTGTATCTCCAGTGCATCCCATCCGGAAAACTTGAGGTATGGTCCAAAATATCCGCCTGCGTTGGAGTCCATTACAGAATCTGTGAGGGGAGATATTGAAACGGCGATGCTTTTTCCGCTTCCTGGAAAGAGTGTAGTGCCGCCGAGAGGGCCGCATGCAATGCATATTTCGTTTTTCGGGTCGTTCCACTTGGTGATGTGGTTTTTCGGTAGGGCGTTCCATAGCAGCCATAGGTTGAAGCCTCGGCCTCCGATGAATGTTTGTTTCATTTTCTTGCTGACTGGTTTGCTTGTGATTTTGTTGTTTGTGAGGTTTATGTAGAGGGTTCGGTTGTTGTATCCTTTTTCGACTTTTCCTAGGTCATATTTGAATTCGGTAATCGGCATTTTGTTTCACCTGTTTGAGTGATAACTTCTTTGCTTTATGTTATTGAACGTTCTGTTAAAATTTTTGTTACGTTATTTTGTGTTATTTGTGTATGTCTCTCTCTCTAGACTTTT
>JAOUKN010000219.1 GCA_029882515.1 Candidatus Bathyarchaeota archaeon | reverse complement strand
AAGGCCGTTGCTGTTCGCGGAACAAAAGATGTGAACGTGACGAATCTTGAAGAGTTCAAGGAATTCATAAAGATAATACACGAACGCATGAAAGGGCCGAAAACAAGAAAATACAGAACCTTGGGAACGCCGGAGAACGTCCTCGTTCTAAATGCCCTAGCAGCCTTACCTACGAGGAACTTCACCCAAGCAACTTTTGATGGTGCGGAGAAAGTCAGTGGGGAATACTTGAATGAGCGTTACATCAAAAAAATTATTGGATGCGCAACGTGTGGCATGCGTTGCGATCACATTGCATTTGTTCCTGAGGGTCCGTACAAGGGAACAACTACGAGGGTGGAATTTGAGTGTTTGTGGGCACTTGGGCCGAACTGTGGTGTGGACCATTTGGATGCGGTTATCGAGGCAATCAGCCGATGCAACTATTATGGTATGGACGGCATATCTACAGGCGTGATCGTGGCCTTTGCCATGGACTGCTACGAGCATGGCATTCTGACCAAGAAAGATACGGAAGGCTTGGACCTGCGCTTCGGTAATCATGAAGCCTTGGTAGAGATGGTGAAGAGAATTGGTTCTCGAAAGGGTTGGTTGGGCAACGTGCTCGCAGAGGGAACTATGAGAGCTGCAGAAAAAATCGGTAAAGGCGCAGTAAAATATGCCAATCATATTAAAGGATTGGAACTGCCGGGCTACGACCTTAGAGGATTGAAAACTGCTGCTTTGGGATTTGCTGTTTCCTTCCGTGGGGCCTGTCACCTCCGATCTGGAGCTTACTCACCTGATGTAAACGGAAGCGTGAATCGTTACAAGATTGAAAAGGGAAGAGGAAAGATAGTCATGGATCTCGAAGACCAATACAACGTTATCGATTCGCTTATTTTGTGTAAGTTCTCAAGAGGCGTATATTATAACGGGCTTGAAGACATGGCGAAATACTACACTCTAGCCACGGGTATCAAGATGACTGCTGAAGAGCTGAGACAGGCAGGTGAAAGAATAAACAACATAGCAAGGCTCTTCAACATCCGAGAGGGCAAGGGAACGAGAGAATATGACACTTTGCCACCAAAAATAATGACTGTGCCAATACCGGACAAGGGAGCTGCAAAGGGAAGCTGTGTCAACCAGAAAGAGTTTGACGTAGGTCTGGATGACTATTACGAGGTACGTGGATGGACGAAGGATGGTATTCCTACGGTGAAGAAACTCAAAGAACTAGATTTGAACAAATTCGCTTACATTGCGAAGGGTAAAATTGAAAAACCTAAGAAGGGAGCGAAGTAAAAGGAGTAGATGGATATGCCTGTAACTCACGCGAAGAAATTTGTCTCTGCAGATCCTAACAAATGTGTTGGCTGCGCTGTTTGCGAATATACATGTTCAATGGTGAAGGAAAAGACCTACAATCCGACAAAATCTAGAATACGCGCTGTACGATTGAATCCGTTCGCCAACCTTGCGGTCACGTGTAGACTTTGCGAAGACCCTCCGTGCGTAGCTGCTTGCCCAAGAGATGCTTTGACCCAATCTGAAGAAACTGGCATAATCATGGTGGATGAAGATGCATGCAACGGATGCGGCTGGTGCATTGAAGCCTGCGATTACGGAGCCATCATGTTACATCCAGAGACAAAAGTGGTTTACATATGTGACCTTTGTCAAGACGAAGGCAAACCCCAGTGTATCGAATGGTGCCCAGAAGAAGCATTAGACCTTGTAACCTCTGATCTTGTCGCTCAAAAGGCAAGAAGAACCGTTGTGAAGAAACTATTCCAAGAATCCATCAAAACCTCGCCAGGTTGAAACAAACATGACTCCGATTCTCTTTGA
>JAOUKN010000218.1 GCA_029882515.1 Candidatus Bathyarchaeota archaeon | reverse complement strand
GAAACATGTCTCCTAAGATCCTTGTTCCCGACCAAATAGTTGGGGTTGATTCCTGACCGCTAATTAGATCAGTCTAATAAGCAGTAACAAGTATCTTGTCATATGGTTTTGCGAATAACCACGTAAATGTTTGCCCTTATGGACGAATAGAACTTTTTCGGCCTGGCTCCCAGCATATTCTTTATCTTATTAAGTGATAGCAGGTTTTCTCCTGCAAGAACCAAAGCAAATCGCTTTTTCATGCAGTCATCATGAGGTTTAATGTCTGTCCGATACGCTACACGCGTGTAGATATTTGGATAATTAAAGATTAGATATCCTTTAGGATTCAATAGTTCAAAGAGATTTTTGACAGCCCGTCCAATTTCTTTTATATAATGTAATGTGGCAAAGCACACTACCAAGTCGAATGTTCTCTCTCTATGAGGACTCGGCAAGCAATCTTGCTCGAAATGCAGGTTTTGAAGATCAAGCTGTAACGCTCTTTCTTTATTTCTTTGGATCACAGATTCTGCAACATCAAATCCGTAAAATTCTGTTTGAGGAAAAATCCTTGCTAAAGCAAACAGCAGCGTGGCGTGGCCGCAACCGTAATCGGCAACTAGATTTATCCTTTTATTTTGCATAAAATCACATATCCTATCTGCCATTTTGGTGGCAAATTTTCGTGCTTCTTCCGGTTCACAAGTAACCTTCCAGTGTTTGTTCCAGTCAAAAACGGGCGGCACGACCATTTCGCCTTGATTTTTTCCTAAGGTTTTTTGTCTTCAGGAAATAAAAAGGTTCAGACGGGATTCTCACTGATTCAAAAATGAACATCCATGTCTAGTCTGTTTTGATGAAACAATGGAAAATAGGCATGTTCCCCCATAATAGCCTTGGTGGACCGGGCGGGATTTGAACCCGCGTCCTCCTGGATGCAAGCCAGGCGTTCATGCCAAGCTGAACTACCGGCCCGACACAGACCTATGAATGTAAACATAAACTAAACTGTTTCGACAAATCAGAGGAAATCCAGTCCGTGCTTAGCGAGGAGGATTGTATGGTTAAGTGAGAAGTTAAACCTTATTGGATAGAGTGCAGCTAGAAGAATAGGAAAAAGGCCGTGAGCACTCAGAGTGTTTGCTCGAGCATATCAATGAATTCCTCAGCTTGCTTGATGCCTTTCTCCCAGAATCTCTCGTCGGTGATGTCAAAGCCTACTTCAGCAGCAAGCTCGCGAGGAGACTTGCTGGAACCTGCGGCTAGGAGCCTTTTCAGTTTAGGAACGAAGCTTTCGCCTTCTTCCTTGTATAATCGGTATAGAGCAAACACAAAGAGTTGAGCGTACACGTAGGGATAGTTGTAGAAGCGATAGTTTGCTATATAATAATGTGGCTTCATTGTCCATTCCCACTTCATAACGTCTAGCCAATCGACAGAGTCGCCATAGATTTTGTCCCGCCCTGCAATCCACAGTTTGGCAACAGTTTCTCCATCGAGGAACTTCCCTTGCTCTATGGTCTCATACATGCTTTGTTCAAAGAAAACGCGTGCAGAAACCTGGAAAGCCGCCATGCCGAACTCGTCCAATACGTTGGCAAGGATTGCCTGCTTTTCCTCTTTTGTCTTGGCTTTGGAAAGCAAGAGTTCAGTCAAGAGTAACTCGCCAAATATGCTTCCAGTTTCCGCAATGCAGCTACCTATCTCATAGTTGCTGGGCTTCTGTGCCCTTGAACCCAGATAGGCATGAGCAGCATGGCCTAACTCGTGGGCTTGAGTGTACACATCGCCCATTCTTTCATTGAAGCTCTGTAAGATGTAGGCGCTCTTTCCGGCCAGCCAAGAAGTGCAAAAGGCTCCT
>JAOUKN010000091.1 GCA_029882515.1 Candidatus Bathyarchaeota archaeon | reverse complement strand
GGTGATGGTTATGTCTCCTAAGCTGTCCACAAGCATTTTGTCCATGCCGCGTGGTCCAAGCGTAGATCTTACTGCTTCAGCGATGACCTTGGCAGCCATAATATTGTTTCTCTGCGCCTCTTTTCCTCTACTTCGCGAAGTTCCCTCCTTTAGTATAAGTACTGGTTGACCACTTTGGGTTTGCGTTAAATACGCCACGTTATTCCCTCCTCATCGTTTAAGTAATCAAGCGTAACGAAGATGCTAATCCTATTTATATTCTTTTTCAGCAATCGCTTGAGCTTGGAAGTTTCTTCTATCTGGTTTTTATTTTCCTGAAATAGCCCACTTTTGCACTTTAGGAGACACTACAAGAAACGTTCTGCGCTCGCAATGACTAATAGGTCTATCTGGCAGATTTCACAAAACACGTATACTTCTAGGCTCAATATAGGGAGCTGCTAGTATTTTCTCTAAATTTTCTAACTTAATCACTCCCATTCTAACAACACCATCTCTAAATTCCACATAACCGTTGCTTAAGGCTCTTAATTCCTCTAAATGACTATTATCTTCCAAAGGGAATGTCAATCCAAAATACTTTCCTTTACCCAAGTCATATCCTATAACCAAATAAAGTAATAGAGAATAATCTTCTGGATTTAAATTTGGAACTCTTTTTAAAATACTCTTGTTAGGTGTATGAAGTGTTTGAAGTATAGTGTCCGTAATCTTGGTCGTTTCTGTCATAGATAATCTAATTAACTCTAAAAGAATTTAAACTTTTTACAGGTGTTATTGTTTGAAGAAACTACGTTAAACGGCTGAGAAAGTATGCAATGCATGCATGTTTTGGGGCTTAAAGTCCTATCTGACTATTTCTGCGTATGCGGTCATAACGCCGATCCTCGTGATCCTTATTCTCACATGGTCTCCAGGCTTTGCGTTGGCAACGTATATTACGAAACCCTGGATTCTGGCTACACCTTCCCCTTGGCGGCTCGTTTCCGCTATATCCACTTCGTATTCCTTTCCCGTCTCAACTGGGCAACCCTTAAAGCCTTTGCCACGACCACGTCTTCTCTCATGGCCATAACTACTTCTTCTCGAATAACTCATACGGCATCTTCCTCTTTCTACATTTGTGATGATAATGCTCACTTTAAGGCTTAAGTGTTCTGCAATTTGTGCTAATTCTTTTGTAGGCTTTAGCGTGCGCGCGCGTTTTTATCTTCCATGATGTGCAAAAAATTTGTAGGTGTGGCCAGCTTTTTCAATGGCTTTGTTGGATGGCAAGGGAACACGAAAAAACACATCCCCTTTCATTTCAGCTTCATGGTGAGTCGCTCTTGCACCTACCCGCGTGTCCCCGACCATCCTTCCATTTTTGGTCCTCCTTTTTCTCCATACGCTTTGAAGGTGTTCATTGCCCAGCAGATACGAAGACGTGTTTTTCCGCCTTTCGACACCACGTGGCCTTGTCAACGTAGGCTGGAAGGTTGAAAAGAAAAACCGCACATGAAAACAGATGCGTGCGCAAAGACTTTAATTCAGATTGGTTCAAACAATAAAGTAGAGAGATGGGCTTATGTGGAAAAAGAAAGAAAAGAAGAGAGAAGAGAAAGAGGAAGATTTGTTGAAGGAGCTATGTGGGGACGATGCAAAATTATATGATTTTCTCGGACGTACCCTGTATTTAGATCCTATGGCGGCTATCTCCAAAAAGGATCTCGAGCTCCTCATCGAGGAGGCAGAGAAAAGTATCAAGGATGGAAACTACGAAGAAGCAATACGGAAATACAGAGTGGTAGTGGAAAAGGCCATTTTCGAGGCTACTCAAAACCCAGAGGAGCGGGGTAGATACATCAAAGTTATCCAAGACCTCGCGTCAAAGATTATGCACGCAACGGAGAAAGCAAAAGAAAAGGCAGAGAAGGAAGGGCTCACCGACCACGCCGCTTCCCTTGAGAAAAACATTGAACACTATAAATTTGTGAGCAAAAGAATCGATGACGTAGTAAATGTAGCTGCTCACTTTTACAACGAGAAATTAGCGATGCTCGGAGATGTAGATCGACGAGAGGCGAGAAGAGAAAAGATACGAGCCATGGAAACCGAAGCGACAAGAGAATCTAGGGGAGAAGCGGAGAGACGAGAAGCAAGACGAGAAGTGAGAAAAGAGATGGGAAGCGAAGCGAGGCGAGAAGCTGAGAAAGAAGAGAAGAGAGTAGAGGAGCGAGGAGAGGAGCAACGAGAGGCGAGAAGAGAAAAGATACGAGCCATGGAAGGGGAAGAGATACAAGAAGCTTTGGGGGACAAGGAAAGACAACAAGCAAGACGAAAGAAAAGACGAGAAGCAAGACGAAAAGAACTTGAATAAGACGCGCCAGTATGAGCGCGCGCACCAAAAGAGGAGAGTTGGAAATTCCCAAGTCGGCTTGGTGATTGCTATTGTTTCCGCGCATAGATTGTCTCTGTCTCGTAACCTAGTCTTCTCCATCCATCGTATAAATACGCGTATATCGTGTAGAACCCCGTTTCCTTGGGCGTGAACTCAGCGGAGTACCGGGCTTCCTCTCCAACGGGAAGATCCTTTATATCTATTGCAGCCTGCTGTTCACTCTTTCCAGAGGGGGTTTCCACCCAGAATTCCAGTTTCAATCCCGTACTTTTTTGCAAGCCCTTAATGGTTGCCTCGGCACTGATGGTCTTTCCAATTGTCGTATACGGGTTTGAAAGCACTAGTAGGTGACCGATTGCTGCTTTTTGCTCGCTTATAAGGATATGCGCCCAACCGGATTCCCACCAGAAGTATTTTCCTTCCTTACGTGCTTTGATGGTGGCGTATACATTAGCCGATCCTATTGCATTAACCCGGAAAGCCAATTCTTTCTCCTTATCAGGTCCCAACTCCGTAATGTGTTGCCCAGCCCCAAACCACCATGTTCCATAAACTGATAGATTATATGTGTCCAGAGAGTGCAATTGTACGTCAAGGTCTTTAAGAGTTTTACTTCCTGTGTTTTTCAGTTTCAATGTTACCCAGTTAGTTCCTTTCTCTATCTCCGTAGGATTCAATTCATACGCGATGGGATACTTATATCTTAACACTTTTTTCACCTCCATTCATCTTGTATTTTTTCATCCTTCTTCTAAAAGCAGAATTGTAGTCTCGGACCATATAAAGCATTATGTGACTGTTATGCACCAGTAACAGCCGCTGAAATCTGTTCAGTGATAAAAAAATCTATGTAAATCTTCACGCATTTATGTCTTGGTGGGTACATAAAACTCGAACCCAACATAAAGCTGTTGTACGTGCTCTTTATATTGCACAGCGTCTGTTTGACTACATAGAGTGATTGCATGAGCAAGGCAAAAAGGAAGAAGACTGAGCACATCGACACTGACGACGCTGAACAAGAGAAGGAGCGAGAGACTGGGGACATTTATGATGACGAACAGAGAGGAGAAATGTTGAAAGCAGATGGAATTACTGCTGCCGAAAACGCGTTCATGCAAGGAAGAGCGATTACACGGAAAAAGAGAAAACGCCCCACACATGAAGACACGGTTTCAGTTGAACTCGCTGAAGATGAATACAAAGAAGACTAAATCAGCGTCCGCTGTCAATGTCTTTCTTACCCCTTATGACGTCTGAAATGGAAAATTTGAAATATACCGTTTTCTGCTGGGCACCCACAGGGTAACTTGATTTCGTTCAAATTGATAGACTCCACGTTGTCAACCAAAGTTCCTTTGGCACCACATTTTTTGCATTCATAGCTTACATTCGATTTTACTTCACCCATATCATCACCTCGCGCGCGCAATACTATAATGTATAATACCTTTATAAGAGTTCGAGACTACTTGTAATCTGGTAGTGTTTAGCGGGTTTTTTAGTGTCGAATTCCTCTTTTCCATGGATTCGCCGCAATATGGGCGCGGGCTAAGATCTACTAGATTTTGCTTTTGCGCGCGCGACTGCATGCTATAGACTTTATTGGTGCTAAAGTCGGCTTGGTTGCGGATTTGAACAATGGTGCTTTGAATTTGATCGATTCGCCTTGCAAGACATAGTAGAACTCTCCGACTTGGAGACTCGGCAAATTTTCCGTTTTCTCTTTCAACCAATTGCGCATTTTAGACAAGTCATTCTGTTCGTGCATACGGCCGACGTAGACTTGACCACAAAGGCTTATTGCGGTTGCGTCAATTAGTTGCGCTCTTTGGCTTAGTAGAATATGCTTAAAATTGTAGTTTCTGCCGACGCTTAAGAACCGCAAAGGCTCTT
Source organism: Candidatus Bathyarchaeota archaeon (assembly GCA_029882515.1). GTDB lineage: Archaea > Thermoproteota > Bathyarchaeia > Bathyarchaeales > Bathyarchaeaceae > JAOUKN01. Next base: position 3,185 of record JAOUKN010000091.1, on the reverse strand, counting down.
GATATGCTGTACTCCGCAATCGGTTTTGACCTAGAACCAAGTGCGATTCTTCTAAGACAATACAGATCGTAGGTTCCTTAGTGCCTAGTCTCAACCTAGCGTTAAGCAATGTTGAAACAAGTTTTCAACGAAAACAACTTGTTGACTTGGTATAGTAGACTAACATCGAAAACCGTGCTTTGTTCTGAAAAACTGAAATTTAAGTCGACACTTGAATGACATTAGGCACGCTTGAATCAAGCCAAGTTCTACTAGGATCAACAACAAAAATTTACGACTCCAGCTAGAGTCGTAAACATCGTTTTCACTTTTCACTCTTGCTTTTTCACATTTTCCTGCTAATTCTAGATCTACCTGATTATTCATGATTGAAGTTTCTCGTTGTTTTTCATAGTCTGAGATAGAACATTTAAGATTTTGCGCGCGTGCATTTTTTTCACTCACTCCTTAGTGGTTAATGAAAAAGCCGCATATATGGTCTATAGATAAACATATACGGCTTGAAAAGAATCAATTTGTTGAAGGTCTTGGTGATGTAGGCGCGCAAATCTCGCCTCAAATATACATTTTTATCTTGGAAAATCGAGAATGCAGAAAACTTATAGCCGAATCAGACGAATTAGCTAGAACGGTAAAAGGGGGAACTGACCTGACTGAAGATGAATGGGTCGCGAAACTCAGGAAAATGAAAGAAGAAGCAGAGAAAGAAATAAGAGAACGTCGCTATGCAGAACAGCACTTACGAGAGAAATACAAAGATGAACCAACAAAAATAATAGAGGTACTTCGCGCTAAGCTGAAGAAGGTCGAAGAAGTCTTCAAAGAATCAGCACAGCAGGAATTGGACCAACCGAAGATGGAAAGCGGCACTTGGGGAGCATGTTTAAGCGTTCCTATTATTCGTCTAAGCACGCATGTAGGGCTGAAAATATGTTTCTTTTTACATTTGACTGCTAAAGGATATGGATTGAGAGTTTCTCGAGATATGTATGATGGAATGTATGACAAGCCTTTCGAAACGAGCGGATACATTCGCCCGCCTGTTACTGCTGGTGCTATTCAGAAAGAAGTGACAGATTTTCTAGAAGCGCGCAACGATACCATTACGAGGATGGAAGAGAAAGAGAAACGATTCCGAAAAGAATGAAGATAAACAGTAAGAACTAGAGTCGCGCGCTGAAGTTTAAATACGGCTCGAATGATACAAGACGAATGGTGAAAACGCAAGATGGTTGGGCTTACAGCATCTCTGCCTGCAAAGTGGGAACAGTTTCTGAAGCATTTGGCCGACGATCACGAGATTGATCTCAACACGCGCGCATCTTCTGAAATGTTCTTGAAGTATTCTGAGATGCTTGTGAGGTCATCCAGCTTCACAAAAGAGGTCCTCTTGAACTCCTTCCGGAGTAAGTTTCCAACTTTTTTCTTTTTCCATGAAATCTGCTAAAATACCAATTTGTCCAATCAGGATCCATCCCAGTTGTATCTACCCATTTCTGGAATGCTCCGTAGAATTCATCAGAGTGTTCTCTAATTGCTTTTGGAGATCCTTTTTTGGCTTCTATTTTCTGAGTAGAGTGGGCTTTTTGTATGAAAAGCAGGTGTGACAGAAACCCAATTCCGAAATGCTCTTTGCGCGCGCGTTTCTTGAATTTTGAGCTTCACTAGAAAAAGGAAAGGGAATTTGTATAACTACCCATGCTTTTGTTTCTTTAACGCCTTTGCAACTTCAAAGGATAGCAGTGGCACCTACATCAATTACAGGTATTTTTGCGTTTATTTCTTTTATTTGTATGACTCCCTCGTATTTAGGCATCAAAGCCCATTCCACAGCATTCCAATGTACCTTCCCTTGCAGCAACTCTCTACTAACCTCATCTGTCGATGGCATGGATAAAAAACGAAAAGCAACGCCTTCAGCCCATCTAAGCGACTCCGCAAGCCCGCCAGGTTGCACACCAATACTGCAAAGCTTTATCAAGTCTGGCAAAGAGTAGGCGATTGATTCATGAATTACTATTTCTTCCCAGGGTTTGAATGTGATTTTAGCCAATATCAATACTCCCTTTATTCCATTAAGAACTTTGGTAACTCAAGAGTTATGTAAGGTTTATAGAAAAAAGGAACAACTAATGCACGCGCAAGCAAAAATTCAATTCAAAAGAAAAATACGGCACATGAAGAAAAGATCTGCAAGCGCGCGCCATTATCAATTTGTATTACACAATTTTTTGCGCGTGGCCGCGCTAGATGTTTTTCCAATAAGCAAATTGGCTCATAGCAAGTGTTACTTTTGTTTTTATTATCATTTTCCATTCACCTTGATTTTGCTTATCCACGTAAAGTACTATGTGCTTACCTGCTTATAAGTGTATTGGTTTAAGTGTTTAAGCGCTAAAGATATAATGCGCATGCGTGCGCGCCAACGGAACACACTGTTATAATTTTTTTACTCCCCATTCGCGAGTAAGTTTCTGCGCTTCCTCCAGTTTCGTCATCGCAGCATCAATTTTTCCCTGCATTATATCCCATTCAATATCTCTTAAACAGTCGATTATCCTCTGCTTTATTTCTTCTTCAGATTCTGTCACGCTTTTCGACACGTTGTTTCCTCAAAAGAGATTAGTTCATTGACTTACTGATAAGCATTTGAATTGGAAAGCGCGGCTTTCACTCTCTACCTTTGATTAAGCCTGTGCGCGCTGTTCAGCTATTGCACGTGCGAGCTCATTTCCAATCTGGGTTACTCTTTTTTCAAGCGACATAACGGATTTCATTAATGCACCAAGAATGCATGCGATATAGAAATCAGGCGCAGGAAATTCCAATTTGCTGGTTTCTTCGAAAAACTCCTGAAGTGAAATCTTTTCCGTCGAATATTCGAGATATAACTCCAGCAATTTCTTCTCTTTTTCCGAGGCAATATTCTTGAAATCCTTTACCATTTTTTCTATTTCTGACATGTATTTCACACTCTAACATTGGTTGCTGAACTTCTAAATAAATGCACGCGCTCCCGTGCGCTAGATGTTTTTCCAATAAGCAAATTGCCTGATGCCAAGAGTCCCATTTGTTTCTGTTATCATTTTCCATTCACCTTAATTTTGCTTATCCGCATAAAATATTATGTGCTTACGCACTTATAAGCGTATTGGTTTAAGCATTTAAGCGCTAAAGACATGATC
>JAOUKN010000017.1 GCA_029882515.1 Candidatus Bathyarchaeota archaeon | reverse complement strand
CAGTTCCGACAACCCTAAGTGATAACGCTGGACTTGACCCCATTGACATAATCTCTGAACTTCGGGCTCGTCACGAGAAGGGTGAAGTCTGGGCTGGAGTCGACGTCCACGAAGGAAAAGTCAAAGATATGGAAAAACTGGAAGTGTACGAACCCTTAGCCGTCAAAAAACAGGTCATCAAATCGGCTACCGAAGCCGCCACCATGATACTGAAAATCGATGACATCATCGCTGCCGGAAAGACGAAAATGCCACCTATGCCTCCTGGTGGTCCAGGCGGGATGCCACCTGGCGGATACGGAGGAATGACTCCAGAGTATTAGGACTCGAAAACTGTCTCTCCTTTTTTCTTTTGAAGTGTAAGACGGCTATTAACTTTTGGTATCCTCCTTTGTCTGTTACCGTGCTAAATTCCGCATCACCTTTCTTTAAGTGTAAAAGTTCACTTACCCTTGCACAAGACTCAAAGAGAGCTAGGATTATCACTTTATACATGTCCCGTCTCTTACCAGCTTCCTCAGCAATCTTGGCCACTTCGTGTGGTGTTAAAACCTCTGATGCGCGCGCATAGGCTCTAGTTCTTCTTTGAAATACTCAACACCTTTAACGATTTCTGGTTTGTTTAGGAAATCTCTGTAGAAAGGTCTTAGAGCAGTGATATAGCCGTTCTTAGTGTTATTCTTGTTGTAATTTGCTAGAAGTTGGTCAATATCTGACTTGTTGGCCTTTGTAAAATTTCTCTTTCCTTTCTTAACTAACCATAGTCCAAACCTTCTAATAGATATCAAGTAATACTCTTTCGTGAGTTCTGAAGTCCTCAAAGTAAGTAATCAAGCATCGTGTCAAGCATTTCTTGGTTCAGTCCATCTGTTACGACATACTTTTCAAGCATAGATTTAGCGTCTATGCTAAGTATGGTTTCCATTTCCAAAATTCACCTCTTCAAATTTAATTAATATAACATTATATTAGGTGCTACAACTATTTTTTTAATATGTGGTGGTTTAACTATAAATCTTAAAAATATGCGTCTCCTCACTTCATAAAGAGCCCCGGTGGCTCAGACCGGTAGAGCGGCAGCCTCGTATACGTACGTAGAGTGAGCTGTTGGTCGCGGGTTCAAATCCCGCCCGGGGCTCCTTTCAGTTGTGTTCCTTCCCTTTCAGCTTATAATCAAAAGTTTGTAGTTTTGTTCAGATTGCGACCAGTATACCAAAATAATTCATACGTTGGCTTCAGGTGAGGAAAATTGAGGTAAAAAGGTTAAAAACTTGAAGTTTTCTACAATAGGAGAGTTGCAAGGAGAAATTTGTAATGGTTAAGATTGTTTGCCGCCCTCCTAAAGAGGTGGTTTTTCTGGAGTGTACGAAATATCCCTCTGTGGAAGCCCTATCCACCACCATAGCCACCATCATCAGAACTGGAGAACCTGTGGTTCTTAAATGGGCTGAAGGCGTGTTATTCTCCTATTCTCTTTTGCCACCCACAACAGATTCAGTGATGAAAGAATTCTTGGAGGGCATCGTCTATTGGGGAGACGTACTATATGCCTTAATGCCTGAATACAAACCGATTATCCGACTGGGCACATTAGATATTCCAGTCATTGATGTAACCCCCAATCCAACGCTGAGAGACGCAGCCAACTGGATGAAAACAATAAACGAAAAATAATCACCCTCTCAAAACCTCAGATCATCTCTCGTCAAGCAATATCACCAAAATACTCAAAACCACCACTGGAGTACCAAATTTCATGGACCTGATTCAAATTCTAATTCTCGCGATTATTCAAGGAATAACAGAGTGGCTACCGATATCCAGTTCTGGACACCTAGTTCTAGTGCAGCAACATCTTGGCCTAAAAGACATCCCATTAATCTTTGACGTATCGTTACACGTTGGAACACTATGTGTAGTCGTAGTTGCATTTAGAAAAGACCTCATGAACATTGCTAGAGCCTTGTATAAGCTGGACTTCGAAAGCGAAGAGGGAAAATTAGCGTTATACATAGCCGTAGGAAGCATTCCCACAGCCCTCATTGGTTTCCTCTTCCAAGATTTCTTCCAGTTTCTCTTCACCAGTACTCTTGCAGTGGGTGCCGCATTGATAGTCACTGGGTTTATTCTATATTCTTCCAAAGTACGAAAAGACGGTAGAGACCTCGGCTACCTGGATTCTGTGTTAATGGGCATCGCACAAGGTATTGCGATCGCGCCGGGCATTTCCAGAAGCGGTATTACATTGTCCACTGGGTTCTTGAGAAAGGTCAAAAGAGAAGTGGTGTTTAGGTATTCGTTTTTACTAGCGATACCCGCAGTGATAGGGGCAACGGTGATGGAATCGAAAGATTTGGTGGTGGGCGAGTTGGACCCAATTGCTTTGTTGTTTGGTGTAATTGTTTCAATGGTGGTCGGATACATATCTCTGAAGTTACTGTTGAAAATCGTCTTTATGGAGAAGTTTCATCTTTTTGCGTACTACTGTTGGATAGCTGGACTAATAGTAATTGTTTTTTCAGGTTTCTAGATCTTCGATGGAGGGCTATACCTTTGAAACCAAGAAAACCCAGTATCGTCTATTGGCTAGGAAACAACCTATACTTGAACGTAACTAACAGATGCCCTAACAACTGTTACTTCTGCTTTAGGAACTTCACCCACACCCTGAAGGGCTTTGACTTAAAGCTGAGACGCGAACCATCTCCCGAAGAAGTCATCATCGAACTACAGAAAGTTATTAATCAGAAAAATTGGGATGAAATTGTCTTTTGCGGCTTTGGAGAACCCTTAGAGAGACTAGACTGTATTATCAAGGTGACGAAGTGGATAAAGAAATATCATGGGAAGGCTGTACGAATTGACACTAACGGCCAAGGGTTTCTGCTAAACAAAGACAGGGCTGTAGTGGAAGAACTGAAAGAAGCTGGAGTAGATAGAATAAGCGTAAGCCTGAATGCCCACGACACAACCACATACAACCAGATATGTAGACCAGATTTTGAAGATGCATACGAAAGTATTTTGGAGTTTATTGAAAAATCCAGCAAAGAATTTGATTTGGAAATAACGGCTGTTACGGTTCCTGAGGTTGATCTTCCAAAGATGCAGGAAATAGCAAAAGAGATGGAAGTGAAATTTAGACTGAGAAGGCTCATTTCTTGTTTCTGGTAATCTCTTATTAAAGGAAAAAGCGCGCGCATAAAGCCCCCAATGTTTCTTAAACCCAAAGAAAAATAACAGTAATAATCTAGTCTTGCTGGATTATATCTAGTAAACGGAAGAGATTTTCATGAAAAAAGTCACTTCATCGAGGAAACAAAGCATACTCACTAGTGAGACTAGAAAATTTCTCCAAAAGCCACGAGTAGCACGACTAGCTACGATTGGAGCAGATGGCTACCCGCATATCGTCCCCATATATTTCATGCTTGACGGCGATGACCTCATCTTCGGCAGCGACCGAGACAACCGGAAGGTTCGGAACGTGCTTTCAAATCCGAAGGGTGCCGTCGTGATTGGCGGCGAACCAATCGCCGATGAAGCTGGCTACATGATCCGCGGTGAGTTGAGCATCGAAGACGATGTACATCATGCTGTGACTCGTCGACTGCTGTACCGTTATGAGACGCCGGAGCAGGCAGAAAAACACTTCACAGAATGGAAAAACAGTGACCTTGTTGTGATCCGCCTTAAGCCAACATCTATCATACGGGTTTGGTAAGGCAAACACGCGCATGCAATTTTATTCTGACCCTTGCGCAACTTCTACCTGCTCAAGAAGCAAAGCAACCGAAAGTCTAATAATCCCAGGTTTTCGTCCTAATGTATTTCTCCGGCTCTAGGCGTTAGGCATGTATTTCAAGACTTTTTCTTTTCTCTGCTGGCGCATGGTTAAATAATTGGATATAGGGAACGAGAGCTGTAACAAGCTTGTTTTCTGCTTTTTTCAGATGTTCTTGAAACGTTGTCCTCGGTACTCGCGTTTTGGCAGCTATCGTCTGAATATCAGAGTCCCTCGGCAAGTTATAGTAGCCATGTCGATATGCAGTTAGCATAGCATCAATCTGTTTCCCAGTCAAGTCGGAAAACAGCGCGTCAGCCGTAAGCGTCAAAGAACTAGCAATAAAACCGTTAAACGGAACCTTGCGCAAAATCTTGAAAACCCAGCCCCACTTCTCAAGGCGTCGCAGAAGCTCCTCAAAATCTTCATGTCTAAACATTATAAGACGATGATAAACCCAGCCGTTTTCTATCATGTTTGGAAAAATGTTGAGTATATCTAGCGTCCCGATATGCCTGACTATGGTGTCTTCTCTCATGCAATGACATTCCTTCACGTTAAGGTAGAGTCTGCGATCATCAGACGTTTCTTCAAGAACACCTAAACTAGGATTTGCATGTATTTCCTCCACTACAAGAGGAAAATCCTCCGGGTTCTTCACAATTACCTCAAGAACATCATTCTCTCTGTTGCACCAGATGAATATTTTTGCTGACGGGAACCTTCGTGACAAGTCAATGAGAAAGGAATTAAACGCTACTTTCAATACAACCTCAAAGAGTGTCATGATTAGAACGTTGACTCAGCATTATTTATAGATTTAGCCGTCATATGACGACACCTCACACACGTCACATGACGGCATAATCGCTATGTATCCCGCTTCGCATATCTCTTCTCGCATGCATACATGCATGGGTGATAGAAACGAAAAGGACAGTTCCACACAAAAAAGGGTCTTTGAAGGGAAAGATGCTTAAGGTATTGAGGATAAGCAGAGGATTTGAGGAGACTCAAAACTATCAAGAGCAAATCGTTCATGTCCCGATTCCTATAGACACCTATTACAGATATCAGAAGGAAATCGAAGCTACTCTGTTGGAAGCAGAACAGAAGAAAGCTAGAGCAATGGAATGGCAAAGACGGCGCTTCATTTGCTAGGAAAGATAAAGCTATAAAACACTCAACTTCCCTCTTTTTTCGTGCACAAATCATGATCTACCTGTGTATTGTCTTACTTAATTCAGGTATACGGAGAAACTGAAGGGAACAAAGAGGCAGAAGAGAGATTCGAGCACGTAGGGAATGGTGATTATTCGTTATCATTCCTTTCTCTGAACAGTGCCCAGCGACATGCTAATAAACATGTTCGCAGTGTTCTTTTTGCAAACAGAGGTTTAAGCATGGAATTCGCTGTCGAAGCCAAGAATGTCGTCAAGGATTTCGGAGAGATCAGGGCTCTTGACGGTCCAAGCTTTAATGTTAGGCAGGGTGAGATTTACGGTCTTATTGGTCCCAACGGCGCTGGCAAGACAACTGCACTTAGGGTTACCTCAACTTTGTTGCTGCCAACTTCAGGCACCGTAAAAGTCTTTGGTCGCGACGTGGTTGATGAGGCTCTAGAGGTTCGTAGGCTCATCAGCTATCTTCCTGAAGAGGCAGGAGCTTACAAAAACTTGTCAGGGCATGAGTACTTGGAGTTTATGACCAAGTTTACGACCAGGAACAAAGAAAACCTCAAGGAAACTGTTGCGATTGCAGCAAAGATTTCTGGATTAGAAGAACGCCTTAGAGATAAGGTGAAGACGTACAGCAAGGGTATGAAAAGGCGTCTTCTCGTTGCAAGAGCTCTTATGACAAAGCCTAAGCTCGCAGTGTTGGATGAACCAACCAGCGGATTAGATGTTCTTCATTCAGTTCATGTCAGAAGAATCATAAAACAATATGTGGAAAAACAAGGAGTCACCGTATTCCTTTCAAGCCACAACATGCTTGAAGTGGAGCATCTATGCGACAGAGTGGCTCTCATAAATAAAGGCAAAATCGTAGCCGAAGACTCTCCAGCAGCACTCAAGAAAAAGGCAAATGTATCAAATCTTGAAGAAGTGTTCGCGAAGGTGGTTGGCCTTGTTTAGAGGTTTAAGCAACGTTATCATCAAGGAAGTCAAGGAGCTAATTAGAGACCCAAAAATCCTTCTAGGAATAATCCTCGTTCCAGCGTTAATGTTTCCAATCATGGGATTAGCAGTTCAAACTGCAATGCAAACAGCAGAAGAAAGCATGAGAAGCATTTCAATCGCAGTGATGAACCTTGACAACGGTCCTGTTGCTGAAAACCTCACGAACTTCTTGACAACTCTGAACGTCAAAATTGTCGAAGTCAATAATCTAAACTTCTCTGAAGCAGTTAGCTACGTTCAACAATCAAACCTCACTGGGCTTGTAGTTATACCTTTTGGGTTCAGTTACAACATCACAGAAGGGTTAAAGACAGAACTAAATGTTTACACTGTGTTTAGGGGCGGAGGCATAGCTGAGTCTACCAGTTCCTCGACGATAAGTGTTCTGTTGAAGACGTTCGAAGAAGGACTAGTTTTTCAAAAAGTTCATGAAAAATTTCCTGAAGAAGACCCAGAAACTATTTTGAATCCCATAGGTATGGTTGAAAGAACAATAATCAAAGGAAACAGCGTCAACATTCATCCAAGCGCTCTTTTCGGTGCAATGATATCGCAGTCCTTGGGGATGCCGATAGGTATAATGATGCTGCTTATTTTTGCGATGCAACTTGCAGCCACATCTGTTGCGTCGGAGAAGGAGGAAAAGACATTGGAAACTTTGTTGACGTTACCTATCAGCAGGTTCACAATTCTGGCTGGAAAGATGACTGGTTCTATAATTGTTGCAGTTGTAGGTGCCGTGGCTTACATTTTAGGCGCCATTTATTACATGAGTTCTTTTATGGGGATGATGCCCGCTGAGATCGGTGTAGACCTTGCAGCGATAGGGTTGGCCCCAACACCGATATCATTGTTACTTCTTGGGGCTTCACTTTTCATGTCACTGATTTCAGCGTTAGCATTGGCAATTTCGCTATCTGTTTTCGCCGAAGATGTGAGGGGTGCCCAATCGTTAGTGGGGCCTTTGACCATGTTATTTGTGTTTCCAATGCTGTTTACGATGCTCACCGACATCCACGCCTTGCCATTTCCTTTGATGATTGTTTTACTTGCGATACCCTTCACGCATCCTATGCTGGCCTCAAACGTAGCTTTCACTGGCGACTACCTAACCGCGGTCATAGGCATAGTCTACATGGCAGTTTTTACCATCATAGTGCTCTACATCGCGGCAAGGATATTTGGTACCGAGAAAATCCTGACGGCGAAACTGAAGTTTGGAAAGCTAAGGCTTAGGAAACGCCAAAAGGATCAGACCTAATGAAACACGCTTAGGAACAAAGACGATCAGGCAAAGCCGTAGTAAAGGATGAAATAGAATGAATGAAAACAAGCCATGTCCTAATCTAGAAGTCAACTTGACAAACTGCGGGTGCACCTACGAATCTTGTGAGAAAAGAGGAAAATGTTGTGAATGTATACGGTATCACAACGAAAGAAATGAACTTCCAGGATGCTTGTTTCCGCCCGAAATTGAGAGAACCTACGATAGATCAATCGAAAGATTCGTTGCTATCCACCATTCCAAACACTGAATAAAATAGAAAAGATTCATCTGAAACATCCAGCTATATCTAGTATGACGGACATGAAAGAAGAATGCGGTCTATGCGGCAGAGTTCTTTCCCACTATTCTCTTAGACGTTGTTATCGATGCAGAAAATTGTACTGCCGAAGCTGTATGATTGCAGATTTCACCAGTGAAGACCGCAACCTCATCTGTTTGAACTGTGCAAGGAGAATAGTTTCCCCTGAAAAAACTGTGACTAAATACACTCCACTTAATAGGTATTTGATACGGCGAGCAGAATACGCCGATCAGGTTACGTTGTCTTTTGCTAGAATTGAAGGGATCATCGGGGATAACCTTCCCTTGGGAGCCGTACGAAACCGAAGTTGGTGGAGCAACAAAGAAAGTAGCATTCAAGGACAGGCTTGGATGAATGCAAGGTGGCGAGTTGAGGAGGTAAACCTTCAGGAAAGGATTGTAACATTCAAGAATGCTAAAGGTAAAGCAAGAGAGACTGGCAAAAAGGCTGGAAGAACACGAAAGGACATAAAGCCTTTCATACCGCCTCCAGTTAGAACACGAATACGTCGTAAGCCTTCTAAAACTAGAATATCCCTAATTCAAGCGAAATTCAAAAACGTGGAACGCCAACGATCGTCCATACGGTCATACAGAGGCAAATTCAAACCAAAGCCAGCTCACGAAAAACGACTCTACAAACCAGAAGCAAAACCAAGCAAGCAAGACACCTAAACCATGACATTGTTACTTTTGAGAACTCTACATACATGTAGAAAATCATATATACTAGGTTTTTACAATGGCTCTCTTCTCTTGAATTGGACAGGGGAGCTGGTTAACCCGGCTGAGAGGACGATTAGATCATCGTCGACCCTTTGAACCTGATCCAGATAATGCTGGCGGAGGGAAAAAATATGAGTAAAACAACGTTTCCTACTAAGATATTAGCCGAAACATCGGTTATTGTTGCTTTAAGTATTATCTTGAAAGACGTTTTGCCACCAATTTATCATCTTCCACAGGGAGGTTCCGTAACCATAGCGGGGTTAGTGCCATTGGTTTGGTTTGCTCTGCGGCGAGGTTTCCGCTATAGTTTGTTCGCTGGTTTTATCTATGGGCTTGTTCACATGATGCTCGGTGGCTACGTAATCAATCCAGTTCAAGGTTTACTTGATTACCCTTTGGCTTTTGCCGCATTGGGATTATCTGGTCTCTTTAGAAAATATCCTTTGGTTGGTGTAGGCGTTGGAATAACAGGGAGATTCATTTTTTCTTTCCTATCAGGTATTTTCTTTTTTACGTCTGTTACTCTGGAAGGAGCATTGGCTTCAGCTTCATACAATGGCACTTACCTTATTGGCGAGTTCGCTATCAGTGCTATCGTCATTTACCTAATCGTCAAAAGAAATCTAATTGACATCTACCTTTGAACAGCAGTTTTGTGATCAGTATTTTAGAGTATTTTGTAGACGGTGTCGTTTTCTCTTACTCGTTCATCTACCTTCATTCCGATGCTTTGTCCAGCTTTTGCAACTGTCACGTTTTCGTGTTCAATTTGCATGGAGTCTATTGTTTGTTCGAAGTTTGTAGTTGGTCCTTTTATCGAGATTCGATCTCCCACTGACAAAGTAGAACTCAACTCGACGACGGCCACACCTATCTTTGAGAAAAAATGAGATATCCTCCCAACCTCTTGGAGTTCCTGCTCACTCATCATTTTCACCTCAAACTGACAAATCTAGAATACGCATAACTGCCAAATATAACTTACCCGTCACCCGTTAGAAACTCAGTCCCAATCCATCGAATGAAAGATGCATAACCCACAAAGAACCTAAACCACACAGTAAGGAGTCGGGTCAAAACAGCTGCTGCTGCACTAATAGCTAAATCAATACCCAGCAAAGCGTAGAGACTAGTCATGAAAATCTCTGTGAGACCAACTTCAGCTGGAATGCCAAGAGGGAAGTATTGAACCGCCATGCTAAGGGTGTACACGATTACAATAACGACAAACGAAACATCGTCTTTACCTAGAGAAATGAAAACGAAAAAGGATATGAGTACATCGGAGATCCATGCTAATAAGGAAAAAACCACTGGCAAGGCAAGTTGTCTTGGACGTTCAATTAAGGTTTTGATTCCTTCTTGAAACAGCTTTAACATTTTTTTTGCTTTAGTCTTCAAGTTGGTTACTTGCCAACGCCCCCTTGAGATAAACTCAACGAAGCCTAGTATCCGATTTATTAGTTTCCAGGTTGTTTGCTCCTTAAAGGATAAGTAGCTCAACAAAACTATGGAGCTCAAAGTTCCAATTATTACAATTACCATAAAAATTAGAATGAAAGGGGAAAGTTCGTATTTTATGATAAGTAATACTGAGCTAATGATTAGTGCAGTTGTAGTTATAGCCATAGAAAGGATTCTGTGGCTTACAATCGAAGCTACGGCTTTTCCAGTGTCTTTACCCGCGCTTCGGGAAATCAGATACGCCTTAGAGATTTCGCTACTGATTGATTCAGCTGGAATTAAGATGTCCACAAAGGTTGCCACCCAGACGAAAAGAAATGTCTTTGGAAAACCGATTTTTATGGAAAGGAGCTTCAGAAAATGTTGCCAGGTTAGAGAATAGAAGGCAATGCTCAACAGACTGACAACAAACGCTAGTGAATAGTATAGAAGGTTAACGCTTTGAAAAAGTTGGATGAGGTTTTCGATGCCCACAAAAAAATGGAGGTATAAAACAAGAACAATTAAGCCAATTACCAGGAAGGGAACGGATCTTGTAAGTATAGTGCGTTGCTTTATGACCATGGCAATCGCGCCTGTTGTGGATAGAGCGTTAAACTTGGCGCTATTATATTTTACTTGGTTACCTCCCACGGTTCAAGTGGCAAAGTGAGAAAATCTAGAATTGTGATCTCGGTTTCTCCAGTTTCTTATCTAAGCAGGCTTTGACAAAACCGTAATATTCCGGATCTGGTTTGCCAGGGCGGCTCTTAAATTCTCCATGGAATTGAGAAGCGAAAAAGAAGTACTTGTCAGGAAGTTCAAGGATTTCCATTCTTCTTCGGTCAGGGCTTTTGCCTGAAAAGATGAGCCCATGCTTTTCTAAGGTCTCTTTGTAATCTGCGTTTACTTCCCAGCGATGGCGATGACGCTCATAGATCTCTGTGGCGCAGTATAGTCTATACGCTATTGTATTTTCCTCAACGATGATGTTGTGAGCGCCTAATCTCATGCTAGCTCCTTTATGTTGAATACTTCTCTGTTCTGGCATTAAATCGATTACTGGATGAGGGGTGTCTGGATTAATTTCTGTACTGTTCGCATTTTCTAGTCTACATACGTTGCGGGCGAACTCAACGACTGCTAATTGAAATCCGTAACAAATTCCAAGGAAGGGTATGTCGTTTTCTCGTGCGTAACGAATTGCCGCTATTTTCCCTTCGGTTCCCCGTGGGCCAAAACCATAAGGAATGAAGATTCCATTGTATTTTTGGAGGATTTCTAATTTGTTTGGTTGCCGCTCGAACTCCTCTGCTTCGATATAATCTATAGTGACCCGTGTTTGGCAGGATGCCCCGCCATGCCGTAAAGCCTCGCTCATACTAACATAACTGTCAACTAGACCTGCATATTTGCCAACCAAGGCTACTACAACTTCAAAACGTGGTTTGCTGATTGCATCCACAAATTCGTTCCATTGGCTCCATTGAGGTTTCTTATCGGGCAACCGCAAGCGTTTACAGATGTAGTCGCCCATCCCTTGATTGTCTAGAATTAAGGGGACCTGATAGACTGATGGAACATTGTAAGAACAAAAAACAGCTTCTTCAGGTATTGTGCCAAATAGTGCAATTTTCCTAAGCGCCTCTGAGTCGATCATTTTTGTACAGCGAGCTACTATTGTATCGGGTTGGATACCAATCCGGCGTAACTCGTTTACACTGTGTTGAAGGGGTTTTGTCTTCATCTCCATGGTGACATCTAGGATGGGGACGAGAGCGACATGAACGTACAGCGTGTTTTCATAGCCCTCTTCGAGCCGCATCTGACGAATTGCTTCAAGGAAGGGTAGTCCTTCGATGTCGCCGACCGTGCCACCGCATTCTGTCAGAACCACATCTACTTTCTCTTTCTCTGCAACGAAACGAATGCGACGCTTGATTTCATTGGTAACATGTGGAACGATCTGTACGCATCTTCCGAGAAAGTCGCCTCTGCGCTCCTTGTTGATGACGGTTTGGTAGATTTGTCCCGTTGTGATATTGTTGTCTGTGGGAAGGTTGATGTCCATGAACCTTTCGTACCAGCCAAGATCGAGGTCGGTTTCTCCGCCATCATCCGTAACGTAGACTTCACCGTGTATGTATGGGTTCATTGTCCCTGCGTCGACGTTTACGTAGGGGTCAACCTTTACTGCTGTGACAGTGTAGCCCCTCGTTTGGAGCATTTTTCCTATGGATGATGTGAGTATACCTTTCCCTACAGAACTTAAGACTCCCCCAGTGACGAAAATGAACTGCATTATTCTTTCCCTCTTGAATAACAAACCATAAACTACACTATGCCCCATTAAAATTCTTTTGTAACAGAACCGTGAATATTATCTTGCCGTGTCTTTACGTGCGCGTGGAATGAAAATAGAGTTATGAAGACTTTTTATATTCACCATCTGAATACTACTGAAAGGCGGAACAAAGATTGAATCAAGGACCCCAAAAGAAGCGTTTAAGATTGTTCCCAAAACAAGGATACGTCATGCTTCTCGTTGGGATACTAATCGGCTTCTTAATCTTCTCGGCCATCTCCTTCCTTTTCCCAAAAGGAGGTCCCAGCAGCAACGGACAAAACGGCATACCATCTAACATCCAATTCACATTCCTATACACAAGCGAAAAACAGAGCTGGATAGAAGAAGTAACACCAGATTTCGAACAATGGTTCCACGCACGATTCAATATCACAGTCCATGTAAGACTCCTACCCGCAGGAAGCCACGACACCGTAAACACCATCCTTTGGGAAAGCGAACAGCCAACCGCCTGGAGTCCAGCATCAAGTATATGGATACCTTACCTGAACCAAAAATGGAAAAACCTAGGCCACAATGAGGAAATAGCCAAAGATTCGACCCCTCTAGTTTTATCCCCTATCGTCATAGCAGGTTGGTCCTCCTTTCTCCAACAATATAACATCACTGATTTCAGAGACCTCTATCAACTAGCAATAGACGGCATCAACTATAAGTATGGACACCCCGACCCACTATTGAGCAACGGAGGCGTCACAGCCGTCGTCTTGGAATTCTCAGAAGCATTCGGCAAAAACCCCAACCAATTCGAAGTCAACGATTTTAACAATCAAACTGCATTAGACTTTGTCAGAGCAATCGAATCGAAAGCAGTTTACTACGGAAAGAGCACCGGATTCTTTGGAAGATGGGCAGCAGAAAACGGGCCTCTTGCTATCGACTGCTTCACGGTCTACGAAAGCGTAGTCATCGACAATTCCCAGAAAGCCGAGAATAAATGGGGCGATTCGTTAATCTCCGTCTATCCTGAAGGTGGAACCCTTCTCTCTGATCACCCTTACGTGATTCTAGACGCACCTTGGGTTGACAACTGGCAAAGATTCGCTGCAACCCAATTCCTCTTCTACTTACTCCAAGAACAAACTCAGGAGAAAGCGCAAATCTATGGATTCAGACCAGCCAATCCAAGCGTTCCTCTCAATGAAGACATCTTCAACGAACAAAACGGAGTTGAATATGAAATCCGAGTGCCCATCTTTAAGCCATTATCCGGCGAAGCCATGGAAACCCTCCTCACAGTGTGGCCGTCCGTAAGAAACCCTGGGGTGTAACACTTGAATAAAGGCATCCACGGCATAGACAGAAAGAAGCTAATCGCTAAAATCGCAGTGTTTGCAACCTTAGCAAGCCTTTTCATCTTTGTTTTCTTGCCAAGCTTTTTCCTGATTTCATTCACATTCACCAAGTGGCCCGATGTTTACACTGAGGTTTTCGCAAATCCTTTCATCGGGGACACAAATTGGATAGAGATACAAAAACATCTCGCCTTATCCCTACGGCTCGCTTTTTTTGCAGTGATGCTCGATCTTCTCTTTGGTATTCCTCTAGCGTATTTGTTGGCTCGGAAAAAATTTTGGGGGAAAGGATTTCTTGAAGATCTGATAACGTTTACGCTAGTGATCCCGACATCAGGCTTCGGGTTTGCAACTGTATTAACGTGGACAACAACATCAGGACTGGGATACCTCATTGGACGAGGCATAGTGGACATAGACTTCTTGATACCCCTCATCAATGTCCCATTCATGATGCTGATTGTACATATTGCTCTAACTTTTCCATACATAGTCAGGACGCTCCAAGCTAAGCTTGAAGACTTAGAACCTGTATTTGAACAGGCCTCGAGAACCTTGGGGGCCTTCCCTCTAACAACTTTTAGAAAAATTGTGTTCCCACTAACGCTCCCAGCTATTTTCTCAGGAGGAGTTTTAGCATTTGCGAGGTCTCTAGGAGAGACTGGGGCAACGATGGTTGTTTCAAGCATCTACACAACAGCACCTATCGCCGTTATTCGTTGGGTGTCCCAGTTCAAATTCGGATCGGCTTCTTTTCTTGGATGCCTCTTAATAGTTGTGGCTTCTGCTGTAATTCTGCCGGTAGAGTTTGTCTTGCAAAAAAGGGGAGGCCCAACATTCCGGTTTTTTTCCATTCGCCGTATTGAAAAGAAGATTCTTAAGACCGAAAAGTTTGTTTCTCGAAGGTTATCACGAATCAAAGATGTCATCAGTTTAATCTTCATTCTTCTGATTGTAATATTGCCAATAATCATCGTCTTGAACTCTGTAGCCTTGTCTTGGTCCCATGACCCGGATACAGGCAGAGTGGAAGGAAGCGTACTTTACCAATTGTTTGGGCCATCAAATTATTTTGCCTCGTTGTTAAAAGCCACTATGGTATCCTTTGCCTCCGCCTTCGTCGCCACTTATGTGGCAACCTGTATAGCAATCCCAACTGTATTCCTAATAGAACGCCATAGACTCGGTAGATTTATTAGATCTATGCTCAGAATTCCGCTGATAGTTCCCACCTCTGCTCTAGGCCTGTCTATTCTTCTGCTCTGGGGACCTGGTGGATTGAAACTTGTAAATCCGGGAGTATGGCTTATTGTCTTAACTCACATAGTGTTCTCTGTTCCAGTGGTGGTCGAGCCCATAATTGCAACCTTTGAGGGCTCTGAAATTCCCATGTTTGAAGGGGCGGCTCGCACCTTGGGCGCCACTCCATATAACACGATGGAGACAATCTCTTTGCCATTATTGAAAAGAGGAATTTTGACAGGGTTTATTCTATCCTTTACGCGTTCACTCGGAGAAACGGGAGCTACGTTCCTTGTGATGGGAAGTGACGTGACCATTCCCCCCTTGGTTGTTAACATGGTTGAAGCACTGGCAATTCCTGCAGCCCTCTTTGCATCTACATATTTAATTGCACTGTCGTTTGTTCTTCTTCTGGTTTTCAGGATGGTGACGAAGAGATGACACAAAAATGTGCAGGTTCAAGTTGGTTCCCGCATTCTTGGGGTGAGTGAAATGCCAGATGTAAAAATGCTGAACGTGACCAAAACCTTTGACAAAGGGCGCATCGTAGCAGTAGATCATGTGGACCTGTTTGTTCATGATAAAGAATATCTAACATTACTTGGTCCAAGCGGATGTGGAAAAACCACAACTTTGCGAATGGTAGCAGGCTTGGTTGAGCCTGATGAAGGCGAGATTTACATCGGTGAGGGTCGCGTGAGCGGGCTCCCGCCAGAAGACAGAGACATCGGATACGTTTTTCAACAATACGCCCTCTTCCCTCACATGGATGTTTGGGATAACGTGACTTATGGACCACTCGTGAAAGGCTGGAACGAAAAGAAAAGCGAGGGCATTGGGCGTGAAATGTTAGAATTGGTTAGACTTTATGAGCGTACAGATGCTTTTCCACGCGAGCTAAGCGGTGGAATGCAACAGAGAATAGCACTTGCAAGAGCATTAGCCGCTGGCGCCAAATTGTTGCTACTAGATGAGCCTTTAGGCGCCTTGGACGCGAAAATAAGAAACGAATTGAGGTATGAATTAAGAAAACTTGTGAAAGATCTCGAATTAACCGCTATTCATGTTACTCATGACCAAGGAGAGGCTATGGCCATTTCCGACCGAATTGCAGTAATGAGGAAAGGGAAGATCCTGCAGGTTGGAACGCCACAAGAGTTGTACATGAAGCCACAACACTTGTTTGTAGCCCATTTCATTGGAGAATCGAATTTTCTAGAAGGCTATGTCTCCAAAGTAACAAAAAAGGAAACAGTTATCG
Source organism: Candidatus Bathyarchaeota archaeon (assembly GCA_029882515.1). GTDB lineage: Archaea > Thermoproteota > Bathyarchaeia > Bathyarchaeales > Bathyarchaeaceae > JAOUKN01. The sequence continues at coordinate 13,356 of JAOUKN010000017.1, read as the reverse complement.
AACTTCGTGGAGGATTGATGGTTCGAACGCTGGACAAGACACATAAAGAGGACGATAAGGTGGTCATAGCTGTGAGACCAGAAGTTCTCACCATAGAAAAGGGTAAAAAAGAAGGAGTAAATTCGCTCTTCGGTCAAGTCGAAAAATTTAGATTTGAGGGAACGAATACGCGATGCGAAATTCGGTTTGAAAATGGAGATTCAGCTGTGGTCGTTCGTCCAGCACTCATGACAGAATGGCTTGATGTTGGAGAGAAAGTTACTGTTAGCTTTCCGGTTGAAAAAAGCTTTGTGTTTCCATATCCCAAAAGGGGTTTAAGAGAGGAGTTGACCCTTGAGTAACACAAGAATCTTAAATACACATTCTCGTAGTATTAACGTAGATCATTATTAAAAGTGAATTCTTATGGAAAGATGGTTTGCCCGAAGGCGGAAATCCAAGGTTTTGGAAATCGCAGATCGACAGATGACACTGGCAATAGACACGGTAGTGGAACTGGAAAAAGCTATCAACAAGGCTTTAAATGGAAGTAAAAAAGAGGCTATAGACTCCATAGAAAAATTATCCGTCACAGAACATGAGATTGATGAACTCAGAAGATCCGTTTTTGAGGAGTTGACAAGGGGCAGTTTGCCTTCGAAGGATCGCGAAGACATCATGCATTTGGTAAAAAGACTGGACGAGATGGCAGATCATGTAAAGGACGCAGCAAGAGCTGTCTTAATTCTGTTAGATGCAAAAGTTGTAAAAGAAGTGTGGACGCAACTTGCAGAAACCGCTGAAGATTTGGTCGCCTGTGCAACCACGCTACGTAAAGCCATCGAAAAACTCGGAATAGACCCGCCTAAGGCTATGGAGCTCGCAAAGCAAATTGACGTCATAGAAAACAGGGTTGACGAAAAATACGTGAAATCAAAAGCGTTGCTCCTCAAATACTCACATGAAATGGATACGGCAACAATCTTGTTACTCAAGGATTTGATTGAGGAAATGGAACACGTGGCTGACAGCTGCGATGATACTGCTGATTACGTAAGAATTCTAACGGTCGCTAGAGAACCCAGATAGATGGTTTCCAAATTCTAGATCAAGTCCCTATTCACTAGGTATGGGAAGCAGAAACGGGCGCGCAAGCCATATTTTCCTCAGTTTCCTTTTCGTTTTGGTTCTTCGACGAATGCGAGAACGAGAAATAGAGAGAGCAATCCGAAGGCGCCGCTAATAAAGAATGGGATACCAGCTCCTCTTACAGCAATGTTGCCGAGCCAATGGAGTTCGAAAGTCTGATCCCAATAGAGCGCATAGATCCATGTGGATAAAACTGGTCCCAAGATTGCGCCGAGGCTGAAAAAAGCTGCCAATCTTCCTAAGAGTTTTCCTCTTACCTTTTCGGGTATTAAGTCGGCGCGGAGAGCTCGGGATGCGGGCATAGCTATGTTGTGACCAAACGATCGGAAAATCGTTACTCCAGCCGCCGAGATGAAGTCCGGAGCAAAGGGAAAAACTATACTGGCCAATCTGGAAGGGAGGCTGCCTAATGCTATTATTGGTTTTCTGCCAATTTTGTCAGAAATTTTCCCAGCGTAGAGGTTACACGTTAGCCCAACAAATCCTGATACGGTTAGTATAATGCCGATTTGGAGTGATGTTGCATTGAAGATGTCTTGGAAGTAGAGTACACTTATGGGGATGATGAACCCGACGGCGAATCCAATTGAAAGTGATGAGATGTAGAGAATCCTGAGGGAAAACCTCACTTTTTTGCTTATTTTCAATTCTTCGTTCTGTTGGGGCATTGCTTTAGGTGGAGAGGATCCAGCTCTTGTCTCTTTGACTCCCCACCATACCAAGAAGAAGGCTATGAAGGCGAGGAGGGAGTCAATGAAGTAAGGGATTCTGTAGCTCCACTCGAGTCCGATTCTGAGTATGTCGTTGCTTAGAAATTGGATGGCGCCTCCGAAGACTGGCCCCATGTTGAATCCGACCATGCTGAGGGTCAGATAGAATCCGAGGGCTTCTCCCCTTCTTTTCTTGGGGACCTGGTCTACCAAGGAGGCTTCGGAGGGAGCAGCCACGGCAGCTGTGGCCACACCATTTAGGATTCTTATTATTAGTAGGGGGGCCCAGTTCCAGATAATACCTGTTAAAGTGCCTAGAACGACGTCGGCGAGTAAGCCGGCTTGGATTAATTTTTTTCTGCCGATTCTGTCTGATAGGCTTCCGAATTTTTGGGAGAGAGTTGCATTGGCCGCCGTGAAGGTGGCGGTGAATAAGCCAATGTAAGCAACTTCTGCCCCTAGAAGCTTAACGTAATCGGGGAAATAGGAAATGGGTAGAGCATATGCTAGGTTTTCCACTAGGGCGGCTAAGGAGAGAATTATCACACTGGATGAATAGAGCTTTGCAGCTTGCATGCCATCTCTTCTTGAAGAGTGTATCAACTGAACTTTAAGAAGATAAAGATTAGCTTCGCCTTGTACGTTCAATGGAACGTTACAGGTATATTAGTTACTCAAGAATTGTGTCCCAACAGGGCAACGCAAATCTTTAATTTAAACTGTTTAAAGTTTCTGAACAAAGGTGAAACCCATTTGAAACAAGAGTTTTTATCTCCCACACCTCCTCCTCCTGCGATAAGGGATGCTATGGCCAAAGCTGTGGAGAGAAAACAGAGAGATCTTCCAGTATTTGACTTTAGCAGCGGGAATGTAGGCAATCTGCCTCTAAACAGTGCATTATTCAGTAGAGTTGAAATTGAAATTAACGATAGCCTTCCAGTTGAGTTGAAGCCTCTGGCCGAAGGATTAAGGGACGGGCTACTGAGGTCTTATTACCCGCAACCTCGCGGCCTCGCCTACTCTCCGACTGGCGGAACTGCCCCGATCAAAGAGTTAGTTGTTCGATACTTCAGGGAAGTACAGGGAGTACCACTTTCAGATGCCGATGTTAACAAGGTAATAGTCACGGCAGGTGGACAACAAGCTATGACGGCGTCGATTAGGTCCCTTAAACCCGGCATCAATCTTCTTCTGTTGCGTTGGGAGTACGCTCCCGTTCCCGGTATACTTGGAGATCATAATTTGAAGGAAGTGAGGGTTGAAGCAAACGAAGACTTTTCGATAAACATGAACGACTTGGAAAAGAAGGCTGAAAAAAACTCGGTCATTTACTTGAGTATGCCGAACAATCCCACAGGATACTTTTCGCCCGCAGACTTGAGTTCAATCGCGGAGATTATGTCGGCTAACCACTGCGGGGTCATATGGGATGCTCCCTACTTGTTTACAATACTGAAAATAGCCTCAAGCCGTGCACGATTCGATAATGCATTTCTGCAAGAGAAGCTCGCAGAACTCAAGAGAATAACCGAAAAGCACTATCACAACATGTGTATTCTTTCGAGTCTTTCAAAGACCTGCTTGATTGCGGGTTTAAGATTTGGATTTGCCACAGCAAGCGAGCAATGGGTAGAGAATATGAACGCTATCATTGCGAGGGAGAATCTTAGCAGTCCCACACCGTCGTTCATTGTTGGAGCCGAAATTCTGAGGAGATTTTTGGAGAATCCCGTCAACCACAAGTGGCTTTGCAGAGTCCTTGCAAGCAGGCTAACCATTCTAATGGAGGAGATTCCGGATTATCTAATGCTCCCAGAAAATGGAATGTTCGGCGCCCTCTATGTATTGTTGCGAACAAATGAAAAAGCCACCAGGTTTGCGGACAAATTGATAAAAGAATACGGAATAGTTACAGTGCCTGGAACCCAGTTCTATGGAGCCCTAGTAAACGCTGTTAGGCTTTCGCTTGTTTCAGTTCCTTGGAGCAAAGGAGACGAGACATGGATTCAAAGTGTTAAAGCACTCAAGAAGGCTTTAGCATAGGCTTTAACAAGCGTTCAAACTCGTGTTCCTCTTTTTTCCCCAAGGGCAGTGCCGGTTTGCGTGGATAACCTCCCGGCAACCCCAACAAGGTCAATGCCGCCTTAATCGCTGATACTTGACCATATCTCATGAGTATCTCATTTACGCAGGTTATGTGCCGTTGCAGCTTGCTTGCCTTTTCATAGTCGCGTCGCTCGAAAGCTTCGTACATGTTAACACACACGGTTGGAATTACGTTTGCAACGGCTATTACGGCACCTTTCCCTCCAAGCAACAAGGTTGGGAGAGCGAGACCACCGGTTCCAGCGAGCACTGACATTCTATCCCCTACCGACCCGATAACCTGGGTTATCCTACTCATGTTTCCTCCGCTGTCTTTCACTCCGACGACATTTTCGTATTCGGATGCCAGTTGAGAAATTACCGATAAGTCTAGGTGAAACCCTGTGAACTTCGGGACGCTGTAGAGAATTAGTGGAAGGTCAACGGCTTCCAAAATCGTCTTATAATGTTCATATATCTCTCTGTTTGCGAGTTTGAAGTAGAAAGGGGTTACGACGAGCGCGGCATCCACGCCCAAGTCTTTCGCATCGTTAGTAAGCATGATAGTCTCCCAAGTGCTCATGCTCCCTGTACCAGCGATCACAGGAACCTTTCCGTTAACCTCATCTATCACAGTTCCAATAACCGTCTTCCTTTCCTCCCTGGAAAGGTATGGAGCTTCGCCGTTGCTTCCACATACTACGAGCCCATGGAGTCCACTCTTCACCCAAAATTGTACACATGCCCTAAGTGCTTCTTCATCGATCTCACCATTGCGTTTAAACGGGGTAAGATGAGGCACAAATATTCCTTCCAACTTGTTTTTCAGGATTGTTTTCTCCTCCTGCACGCGCATTGTCAGGTTGCTACTATATGCAACTTCGCTTTATATTTTAGTTCAAGAAGAGGCGGAGCCGTTGAAAAAAGACTTGAGTACAGTGATCATTGAGCCTATCCATATGGATGGAGTAGACATCTTGAAAAAAGCCGGGAGGGTTATTCAACTTCCTCCGGGTTCCACATGGAAAAATCTTCTGCAAGTTTCTCGAGAGGCTGACGCGTTTATTACGCGTGGTTTTGTGAGAATTCCAAGGGAGGTTTTGGCGGCCGCTGAAAAGCTCAAGGTCATTGGCGTTCATGGTGTTGGTGTTGACCACATAGATATTGATTTTGCTGCGGAAAGAGGGATACAGATAGTTCGAACTCCCACTGCCTTAACGGACACTGTGGCTGAGTTTACCATCGGGTTAATGCTGTCTCTCTTACGAAAGATCCCGATGGCTGATGTGGCTGTTCGAACGGGAGAGTGGAGCAGCAAGTATCGCGAGTTGGTGGGGGTCGATTTGATGGGTAAGACAGTTGGGATAATAGGGCTTGGACGGATCGGAAGTGCTGTAGCGAGGCGACTTGAGGCATTTAATGTGCACTTGATTTATTATAGACGAACTAGGAATCGTGAACTTGAGAAGGAACTCGACATCGAGTATGTTTCATTTAACGAGCTTTTGAGGGCCTCTGATATAATATCAATACATGTTCCGCTAACTCCCGAAACCTACCATATGCTCTCTCCAAAACAATTCGCGTTGATGAACCGCGGGGTATACATAGTAAACACGTCTAGAGGGGCAGTGATAGACGAAAAAGCGTTGTGTTCTGCTTTGATGCAGGAAAAAGTAGCTGGGGCAGCCTTGGACGTTTTTGAGTTTGAACCGCTCAATCTTGAAAGCCCATTACTCAAGTGCAGTAATGTTATTCTCACGCAACACGTAGCTGCCAGTAGCAAAGAGGCGTTAAGAAGAATGGCCATCAACGTGGCCACAGAGGTTATCAGAATCTTAAATGATAAGACTGAAAATATTAGCTATCCATAATTCATCTTCCCGACGTTATAACGGGGCGGAGCCCAATGGATTACCGCAAAACGAAAGATGAGTAAGCTACAGGAAAAAGACGGAGAATTAGGTCAGAACTTTGAGACGAGTCTGTTGTGCACTTGCTTCCACATGAGGACGTATATCCGAACGAGGAATACTCTCTGAACAATCTATTTCTAATCTTGAAACCTTGCTTTTAAACTACTACGAGATAACGGTATGCTGAAGGAGAAAGGAGGAGTCCACGTTGACGCAGGATGAAGATGGTGACTACCGGCTATATTGGAACCATCCAAGACTGATTGCGCAATTACCAGCGGATCAGAAAAAGAAGGTGCTTGAAAGCTTCTTCCAGCTTGTTGAGAAAAGCAAAGAAGAAAATGAAAGGCGAAACAGCAAAATTATGAGAGAAAGAAATAAGAAATGGGCATTCTTTTCAAAGTGACTCAAAGTGACTTATCCAAAAACCATAGAGAACCGAGAAGTCTTCCCGGTGAAGAAATACAAGCGAATCCCAAGCTATCGACGATATTGGAACCAACCAAATCTGATCCACATGGACAAGAAGCTTTCGAACGAACAAAAAAAGAAAGTAATTGAAAAATTCCTCAAGCTTACGGCGAACCCTGGAAAGAACGGAGAATAGGCGAAGAGGGAAAGGGTAGCCCAGAACTTTCCGGCCAGCCTGTCCATTTTTACATTATTTGCGCATGACGGGTTTTGAGTTTTAGTCCCCCTAAAACGAGTAATCTACATGATTATTCTGCTTTTCTTTCGAAGATGAGTTCAAAGTAATCTGGAATACCTCCCCCACGTGCTGAAACTGCTGGGGAGAATATTTGAACCAGTCTCCATCCTTCTTTCGCATATTCCTCAATCAATCGATGATGATTCGCCGTGGGTTTTCGGGTAAATATCCCCTCTAAATCAACTCTTACAAACTTATACTCATACATGGCATAGTCACTTCCGATAGATAAAAAACGGTTGAAGAATATATGCATACTGCAGATACTTCACTGCAGTTTCGCCGCTCACTTTCTTTTTCTGAACAGCTAGCCCCATCCACCGCAGTTGTAGGAAGAACCTGAAGGAATCCTCCATAAATGATATATCTGATGCAAAATTTCAATTATGATGGTGAGAGAGAAGAGAGGCCAGCTAATGAAAGAGACTGAATTGAGGGTCCTTTGCGAATTAATAAAAAACGCTAAACAGAGCGATAAGGAACTGGCAAAGGCCATTCAAACTTCCCAGCACACAGTCACCAGAACCAGAAGAAGATTGGAAAGTGAAGGATACATCAGAGAATATACGCTGGTACCTGACTTCCATAAACTTGGATACGAGATGTTTTGTTTGATTTTTATCAAACTCAAAAAAAGGCTCGGCCAGAGAGAAATTGAGAAGGCAACAGCAGCTACTCAAGAAACTTTAGCCAGAGAAAGCCCTTTTGCGACTATTATGCTTGAGCGAGGAATAGGATTGGGATATGATGGGGTAGTATTTGCAGTTCATGAAAACTACCAATCCTATTTGCAACAGATTGCTAGATTACGACAGTTTGATTTTCTGAACATAACTGAAATTGACAGTTTTAAGATAAGTTTTGAAGATGAAGTTCACTATAGACCTCTCACTTTTGCTCCTTTGGCTGATCATCTACTTACAAGAATGGGGAAGATATAGGACTGAGCCAGACCTTTCAGCCCAGCTTTCTCACAGATCTCTAGAGCTTTTCTCTATATTGCTGATGCATGTACTCATGTAGTCAAGCTTATATCTAGTCATAATGTAACAGTCAGAATAGTAAGAGAGGGAAGACCTACAGGGGTGTAAATGTGTCACAATCAGGCTTGTTGCGAGCTTTTCTTGTTGTTGAGGAGTTCCTGAAGAACAGGGAGGGGTTCTTCCAAAACCTGATAGAAGAGAAGCAACTCAGGACCTACTTTGTTAGTTCCAATTTTGCGGTGGCAATTTTTTCTGCTATTTACGGAGCAACCATGGGGCTTTACGCGGGTGGAATCCAGATTGCATATGATGCCATAAAAATTCCTTTACTCCTTTTGATTTCTGTGTATGTAACGGTTCCGAGTTTCTATGTGCTCAGTTCTCTCCTAGGAGGAAAAACTACGTTTCGTCAGATGGTTGTTCTCTTGCTCTCTGGCCTTACAATCATGTCTGTAGTGTTGCTTGCACTGGTTCCAGTGAACCTCTTCTTCATACTTACAACAGCAAATGAGACCTTCACCAGCTATGCATTTCTTGTTCTCCTGAACATAGTAATTTTCACTCTCGCTGGGCTCTTCTCAGTATTGTATGTGCTTAGAGGATTCAAGGCTATCTTTCAAAGCTCAGACTGGATCGTTTCCTTCTCTGTAGGCAGTATAATCTTCATGTTTGTTGGGACTCAACTAGCGTGGGTCCTAAGACCGTATTTTCATTACTATCCCGAGTTTATAAGACCGTTAGAAGGAAACTTCTACGTCTCTTTGATCGAATTAATACTCGGAGTGCTAAGACGAAGAATGTGATCCTATGCCGCTCACAGTTCCAGAGATCACAGAGCCCCTTAGAAAGAAGGGCTAGAAATATCAGGGAGAGGGATAGATCTCCCTGAAGGAGAAACCAACACACAAAAGCCCAAGAAAGAGCATGAAGTAATACTGGATGCTTACAGGCCACATATCTTTCATTAAGGCTATAGGGAAATAAGCTGCAAATTATCGATGCCGACAATCCAAAAAAGAAGGAGATAATGATAGGGCCCATCTACAGAATCTCTTAGGGGCCCGGTCTCAGAAGTTATGCGATAAATAGAAGAAATTTACCCCATAAGGGGTATGTGTAGTCCCCCGTTACAAAGGGGATACACCTTTGGGCGAACCATACGCTTACTTCTAAACCCAGAACAAATTAATAATAAACTTGTGAAGCAGGGATCAGTATTCAGAATACAAAAGAAAAAGCTCCTACAGTTCCGAATCAGAAATTAAGAGGGAATCCCCCCTAAGGAAAAAGCAGATATGTGTAAGAGTATATGGCGATGCGCGCGATTGAGTTATAAACAATGAATAAAATTAGAAAAAAGTGGTGTTACAATGAAGAAGTATCGAGAATTTCTAAAGACCCACTGGTGGAAAGATGTTTTCTTCTCTGAATACAAAACTGATCAAAGAATGAAAGTTCAGAATCCACCGCTGCAAAAGGAGTACCCAGAGTCTGCAGCCCTTATTGACCTAATAGATCCAATTCATTTTACTTTAGGCAATGTGCCTCTGATCGAGTTAATTCGAAATCGTAGAAGCCATAGGAAATTCTCTGATAAGCCTTTATCACTTGAGGAACTTTCTTTTCTGCTTTGGGCGACTCAAGGGGTAACCAAAATCGTTAGAAATGGTGCTGCGACTCAACGAACAGTGCCCTCGGGAGGTTCACGGCATTCATTCGAAACATACCTTGCAGTCTTCGCTATTAAGGGATTAGAACCAGGTATTTACAGATACCTTGCGCTAGAGCACAAGCTGTACTTGATTAGACAAGAGGATGATTTAGCCAAAAAACTTGGAAAGGCCTGCATGAAACAGAATTTTGTAGGACAGGGAGCGGTCACCTTCATCTGGACAACTATTCCATACAGAACTGAGTGGAGCTATGATAAAGTTTCCCACAAGATCATCGCGCAGGATGCGGGTCATATGTGCCAGAATCTCTATTTAGCTGTTGGAGCAATAGGAGCTGGTACCTGTGCAGTAGGTGCATATCACCAAGAGCAAATTGATGCATTAATTGGTGTAGATGGTGAAGACGAATTTACAGTTTATATAGCTCCAGTGGGGAAGTTGAGATGACAAAGCAGTTTTTGAATTAGCAACAATGAAGAAACACGATTATGAATTGCATTGATGATGCACGAGTAGAATTCGATATTTCATCAGTTGAGAAAGTATTTAGGACTCCGAAAACAGTTCTTCAAGATGTTGACGCATTCTGGAGGGAAGAAACGGCGTACGAAATGGCTGTGGGGTGGTCTCCTCCGGGTTATCCGGTACATATCGGTGGATTTCGTGAAAAAGTGGAGGAACTAGCGAAACAACCTCTGGAAGAACGTGAACAGAATCCTTACTTTCGATTTGCAAAGACTCTTACTGATTCTATCACTCGGATACGTTCGGATGGTCTTTCACATATCTGTTCATATCTTCCCAGGGAGTCCAAAATGGTTTCTACAATCTATTTGGCATGTTTCATTTTCCTGGGAAAAGACGAGCCGCAGTTCGTACCAAGTGCTTTCATCTATGGGGGGAGTTCCTGTCTAAATGTGACCTCCGATCAATGGGGATTTAACGAAAACCGTGCGCTCAATGAGATAATTCACGAACTCTATCATAATGGATATGAGACACATCAAATACAATGCCCTCTCAAGGATGAGATGTCGACTCGACCTCTATTTGCTCACATTCTCTGGCAGCTTCACAATGAGGGGATGGCAACCTATGTAGCCTACAAGGCTCAGCATCTATTCCCAAAGGATAATGATGAGGATTATGCTATGCTTGAAAATCCTAGTGAAGTGTCTCGTCTTCTTGGAAACGTAAAGAAGCTAATTCGTGACGCCAGCACTGAACTCCCAACAGATGTAAAGGAAGGGGTTATTCAAGTTGGTATTTCTGAGAGAGCATTCTATGTAGCTGGAGCTCATATGGCAAGCATAATTGAGGACAAAGCTGGGAAGAATGCGTTAATCGAATCAGTCACTAAAGGACCAAAGCACTTCTTAGAAAGCTACAATGCACATGTTAGCTCTAATGAACAGATTCCATTATGAGTGAGAAAAAGATGAGGCAAAGGTGAAAATCGACCCTCGCGCGCGCATCTCTCAAAGAAGATGTAAAATCCGTTCAAAGTGTCTGGGGATCTGCGGTGAAGTGCGGGGGTGGGATTCGAACCTACGTACCGCATGGGCTGATGGGAAAGCTCCTTTCAGTCGCTTTCGATCTTCTATGGAGCTATCGTCTTTCATTCTGGAGCCTCCTTTGGTTCTCCTTTCAGTTTTCTTACTGCTTCTTTTAAGGCATTTTCACAGGTTTTACTGATGTTGAGGCCTAGTTCTTTGGCCTCTTTGTGGATTTTTTCATCCACTTTTATTGATACTAGTTTTTTCTTTGCCATCTGCTTTCTAACGCCTTAGCGAGTATATATAAGTACATACTAGCATATACCAGTATTTAAGCATACCTTTAAGGTATCAGAACTGGAATATGGGTAGGGATCCTTCTGGATCATGGATCCTCTGAGAAAGAAGGGTTGGAAGCATAAAGGGGAGAAATAATGAAACGCAGAAGATTAATACTCTCCATCCCTTTCATCGTCCTGATACTCTCTATGACCTTGGGCTTTTTTATGAGCTGGGAGTAAATCAGCACATTTAGTAAAACAGGTCAGTGGGAGGTCCAGAGGCCGTACAGGGAACTAACGAAAAATATCTGGCTACTCTCTATCGTGATTCAGGGTCTAGCCTTACTGTTTCTGGGAGTAATGATATTTCAGAAAGCCCCTGTAGGATCATATAGAGAGGGAGATGAGCCCAGGATTCAAAAGGCCCATCTCTGGATAGTATCTATTAGTGCCATCCTTTCTATGCTATTGAATCTTTTTATTCTACTGCAAATGCTAGGCTGAGAGGAGAGAGATCCACATCTGGTCCTACCTCATCAGGATCCCTGGGAGGCCTCTCACTTTCGTTTTCTGAACAGTTTAAGCCCATCCATCTCTGTGACGTACTGGACCCCAGCTTATTACCAGACTGGGGGAAGATAAGCTTAAAATAGAGCCTCAAATGAGGAGGAATGGAGGGGGAAAGAGGAAATTGAAGGATACTGATCGAGCTTATTTGGCTGGCTTTTGGATGGAGAAGGTTGTGCTAATACGACATTTAGGACTAAGAAAGTAGAAAATAAGAGATAGTTCTGGCCTGCAGTTCAATTTGTGATTTCTGGCACCGATGCACATCTCTTGGGAATCAAACAAATGATAGGGGTCGGAGGTGTCTATAAGACAACCAGGGACTTTCGGATAACTCAGCCGAGAGAGGTGGTCCAAATCGTAAATGCTATTCTCCCTCTATGTTAGACTAAAGAAAAAGGAAATACTCCTTTTGAAGGAAGCAGCGATGTTTATGTTACGACATAAGAAAAGATCCAGATGGAATAATGAACAGAAAAAGGACTTCTACAAAAGGTTCGTTTTGCCCTCACAGAAGGGAAAAGATCTGGGGCGTCCAACCGAACACGAAAAGGGGTTCATAGAAAAAAGGGGAATAGTTAGGCCAGAACTTTCAGATAAAGGGATGAAAGAATGAGTGGTTACTACTTTATCATCTGAGCGATAGTTATCGTCATTGTCGGAATCATGGCATGGTATTATGATAAAAAGAAGGAAGAAAAAGGGGGTAGTTAGGACATGGTTGATGATGAGATCTATGTCACTCTCTAAAGGTACTTTCTGGATACTGCTGGCCCTCTGGTACTGTGGAATCTTTCAGGCGATCCCATGAACTACAGCATAGTGGTTGTACGCATTAACCAGATTCTGTTTATACCCAGTGCTCCACTCTCAAGCTCGAGCCAGTAACTCCCTAACCGTTTCAGGCTGATCCAGATTCACTCGCTGAGCCAGATTCCTTAATCGTTTCCCTATAGGCTCTATTGTATTCTCTGAACAGCCCTGTTTCTTCATCTCCCATAGGACAGCGAAGATCCTCTTAGTAGTTCTGGGGTTTACGAATGGTGCGGAGGGCTAGGTTCACATACACGGTTATAATCCACTTTTGGGCACCGTGGAATAGGTTCAATCCTCGGTTTTCTTATAACCCTTGCGTGTGCAATGAAAGTCTATAAAAAGAACCTGAAAGTAGCTTGTGCGCGCCCATTGACAATAATAGTGTGTTGCATGCCCCGAAGAGAGATCTGAAATACATAGTAAAATGGAATGGAAATCCGTAGAATGATTCAATCCAAAAAAGGGAGTGTGCGGGAAAACGAGATTTCGTTTGTTTAGAGGGAGACATTTCCGGTCTCAGTGGAAATTGACAAAAACTAAAAGAAAGTTAGAGCAAAATCTGCTCATGCGTTGTTCGCATTGCGGAATATGCTGTGAAAAAACTGGAATGATGCTTTCCAATGCAGACGTTGAACGTTTGGAAAAAGTGGGATATAACAGACAGGAGTTTATACGTTATGACAAACATGGTTTTGCCAGACTGCGAAATTGCCATGGATTCTGCGTTTTCTATGACGTTATAAAATGTCGCTGCAAAATTTATAAACACAGACCTTTAGGATGTCGAATTTATCCAATAATCTACAGCGAACAAGAGGGAATAGTGGTGGATGACCTTTGTCCGATGAAAAACACCGTCTCGGAAATAGAACTCAAAAGAAAAGGTAAAAAGGTAATAGAACTTCTGCAAAGATTGGACATCGAAGCAAATTCTCGGGCGCGCTTAAACACTTGAACTAATACGCTTATAAGTGGGTAAGCACATAATACTT
>JAOUKN010000217.1 GCA_029882515.1 Candidatus Bathyarchaeota archaeon | reverse complement strand
AGGAAAAACAATATTTGGGATTCAGTTTTTGTACACTGGTGCCGTCGAATACAACGAAGCAGGTTTGTATGTGTCTTTTGACGAAAGCCCACCATATCTTAGAAAAAACATGGAAAGCTTTGGTTGGAATCTCAAGAGGTTAGAAAAGGAAGGAAAATTCTTTATTCTTGACTTATCTCCGATTCGAGCTTTTCCCAGAGAAATTGAAGCGAGTTTTGTTAAAATGAATCTTATGGAAACGATAAGGAATAAACTTCAAGAAATTCAACCAAGGCGTATTGTGATTGACTCACTTGCCCCCTTGGTAGTTCAGTTCCCAAATGTTGTCGAAAGGCAGAACACTGTGATAAAATTGTTCCAAACTGTAATGGATCTGGGCGCTACTGGATTGATGCTGAATGAATTACAAACAACATACCACGGGAGAGAATTACAAGTTGAGGAATTTTTGGCACATGGAGTAATCATATTTCGCACACTCGAAGAAAGGATGAAGATACTTAAGGCAATTCAAATTGAAAAGATGCGGGGGGTCAGTCATGACTCCCAACTTCGACCATATACAATAGACGAAAACGGTCTCAAAGTGTTTTCAAAGGAGAACATTTTCGTGCCTGCATCTAGTATCCATACTAAGAAATGAACAATTATCCAGTATCCATACTAGAAGTTCATAATTCTTTAGTGTTCTCAGACCAACAGTTCAGATATTAAGCAATTGAAGAGCGGTTAGCTGGTTCATTCGATGTCTCTCAGATCGCCCCTACAGACTTCCCACTCGACACCACCCATTATGTTTGGGACAGCTGCGCCCACGCATGCAGTTGATGCGCGTGTGCGGTTGTTGCGTGATTACATCACCCATGATAGCCTTCTAAGGATACAAAGGAAGAGACTAGACTATGAATAAACAAACCAAAGCCTCTTTGCTATTAGTCATTCTGTTCATCTTTATCAGCGTACAACTGTTGCTGTCATGTGTGCACGCTTTCCCAGTAATAGAAGAGCATGATTATGTTGACAACAATACGAGCGATGTAGACGCTAGCGCCGATAATGGTGTACATTCAAGCTTTACGGGTCAACAATATGGCCCAGATGGAATATATGACACCGTAGCAGAAACCAATACTGGAGGCTACGTGACTCTAGATCTACCTACAGACATTTTCGACAACACACGAACTGGGTGGACAGAACATGGAACACCCCCATATCTGGATACACAGAACTATCCTACTGACTACGTCTGGCTGGCTTTGGACAGGACAAGTAGCATAGGAGATTTCGGTTTTCAAAACAGTTCAAAATCATTGGAACCAATAAACTCGGTAATCCTAAGGGTGTACGCTTGGAAAGAAGATGCGCAGGATAAATTATGGATTTACCTTTGGGACGACAGTTCGTGGGATAACGCCTATGAGGTCGCTAGGACCTCTGTGGGATGGACAGAATTTGACGTAACTGCGAGGCTTGACACTTGGGCAAAAGTTGATAGTGCCAAAATCTATCTTAACGGAGATACAACTCAGGCTGAAAATTATAGACTTTTTGCGGATTGCGTGATGCTTCGGGTTAATTATACCATAATTAACTACGATTTGGATTTGGAAGTTCAATGGACCAATGCAACTTATGACATGCCCCACGAGGAACTTTGCATATTCGGAGGAACAATCGCTTCGGAAAACCTGGAGGTGGACGTGTGGAATGGGGTAGCTTGGCAAAATCTTTTCCCTAGTCTCTCGAGTGGCTGGAACAACGTTTCAGTCACCGACTACCTAGTTAGCCCTGCCTTCACGATCAGATTTAAAGGAGGGACAGAAACAGGAGATACGTCACAGAACAGTTGGCAAATAGACTCTACTTTATTACATACACGGACAGA
>JAOUKN010000216.1 GCA_029882515.1 Candidatus Bathyarchaeota archaeon | reverse complement strand
GTCACGGATTTGACTCGTTCTGTGTGAGGGTTCAAACGTGGCACTAACCTATATGACCCCACCAAACCCAATTCTTACCTCTTTTGCTAAAATAAGCTCATTTTGGGCATTTCAATGCAATAGCACATGAAGAATAGCAGTAGTTGAGCTGAAACAGTCACGGTCGTTGGATTTCGCGCAGGCGGGTGATAGCAAAATTAAACAAGTCCAGATGCACAATTTATCGGTATGAAATCTGGCGGCATGCGCAGACCGGGCAATCTTAAGAAAGGGATATTCGTAGTAGCTGGAACTATTTCTTTGGGATTGGGGGCTGTAGGGGTGTTCCTGCCTATCCTGCCTACCACTCCGTTTCTTCTACTTTCAGCCGCTTGTTACTGCAAAGGTTCTGAACGGATGCATCGGTGGCTACTCAGCAACAAGTTGCTTGGAAGCTACATAAGAAACTACAAAGAGGGAAAGGGAGTCTCACAAATGGGCAAAATCTTTACCTTATTCCTACTATGGATAACAATATGCTATTCAGCGCTTTTCATGGTGAATAACTACATTGTGCAGATAGTTCTTTTTGCAATAGCAATTGCCGTAACAATTCATATCATGACTTTGCCAACGTTTAGAAAATCACAATCCTTCACACGAGAAAGCTAAAGAAGTGCTGGAAGGATCCGAAGAGAACTACTAAGAAAATGGGATTTGTGGGAGACATCTCCACTTATGAGAGGGTTCAAGTCCTACCGGCGGCGTCATCAGCATCTTTTTTAAGCCTGCGGTTGTTATCTTCCGTTTTCTGAAGAGGTTAACCTCGTTAACGGCGTAGCAGATGAACGACGAAAACCAGCATGGGCGCAAAATATGAAATCTGCGTTATTTCCCAATTTTATCCGAATGTTTTTTCTTCTTTTGAACATTCTTTTTTTTCAATGAAGGCATATACTAATCTCCACGAAGCAATACTTACCATTCATAGTATTACACTATGAAAGTTTTAAAAACCTTTCACCAATTAGGACTCCATGAGTTAGAAAAAAAGGGAATACGCGGTAGATTTCGCCACTTGGTGTGGGGTTCAAATCCCACCACGCCAACATTCATGCTAGCAACACTGATAGTAGTCATAATCTGCAAAAAGAAACGTCCCGAATCTCTTGGAAGATAGAAAAAATAGGGGAGTTGCGGGAGACATCTCCATTTCTTAGCGTTTGAGACCTTTAGCTACTGATTCGCCTAACTTGGGGTTGACTTGGGTCAAATTCTTGATAATGCGTTGTTGGATTGGTTTGTCGATGTGTATGAGATCTGCTATGAGGTTGTCCACGAGATGCTCTTTGTCTCTCTTGCTCAGAGAACGATACTTCTCTCCAGCTTGTTCGAAGTCATTGGTTTTGCTGATTTTCTGACGCGTTACTTTTCCATCAACTTGATATATACGCGGTGTGCCCGCTGGCGCCTCCTGGGGCGAACCGCCAGCTATGCTACTGGGCTCATAATTGACTGGCCCATTGAATTTTCCTAACTGCATGGCTCCATCACGCTGGTTGTTGTTGACTTCCACTGTGGACCTATTGATAGGAAGTTGTAAGTAGTTCGGTCCTAGCCGATGGCGTTGAGTGTCCGCATAGGAAAACGTTCGACCCTGGAGCAACTTGTCGGCTGAAAACTCTATGCCTGGAACGATGCTGGCTGGGCAGAAAGCGGCCTGCTCGGCTTCAGCGAAAAAGTTATCAGGATTCCGATTCAGCACCATCTTGCCTACACGCATCAGTGGAAATTTGTCCTCGGGCCAAGTCTTTGTGGGGTCAAGCGGGTCAAAATCTTGTTTTAGTTCGTCAGCGATTTCCATCAACTGGACGTTAAGTTCATACTCAACCTCTCCGCCCTTAGCGATGGTATTCCAGAGGTCCCTGATA
>JAOUKN010000215.1 GCA_029882515.1 Candidatus Bathyarchaeota archaeon | reverse complement strand
GCTTCCTTTACTTCTTCTATGTTGAAAATCATTGACCCACTGAGGTCCATGACGAAAACAATGTTCATTGGAGCCTTATAGAGCCTCAATTTTTCGCGAACATCTTCCACACATATCTTCAATGCTGTTCCGAGAGGCTTCTCTCTATCCTTCTGTCTTCTTGCTGCAACTCTTATGGTTGCTGGCAAATGAATATCTCGCGGTCTGCCGTGTGGAAATTTCCACCCGCGTGGACGACCACGATGAAGAGTTGTTATCGTCTCCGCCCTTTTTCCAGCAGAGGCACTAACTATTTTGAGAGGTTTTTTTATTTTGAAGAAAAGCTTGAAGGGTGCAAGGAGACTTTCCTTAATCTTAGTGAGAAAAGGAAGTCCCATGGCCAGATGGAGCGGCTTAAGAGCTGAACTAACTGTTGGAATCGCTTTCACCTCACCTTTAGGTTCCGGCTCTTTAAAGGTCTCCCCCCTCAGCTTATCTGATCCCTTAGTGACCCCTTCTGTAACAGGTGCATCTTTAGGACTCTTTTTCAGCCTTTTTCCAAATCCAAAAACTGGACCGAGTCTGCTTAAGAAGGCAAATATCTTTCCGCGGAGCTTGCTGAGCTTTTTTTCCACGGCAGCTTCCTCTTTTTCACTTGCCTCTTTTTTGGCCCAGATCATGGTCCGTCCCTTCGGTTTCTTCCGCTTTATTTCCTGCGGAGTTTCAGATGACTCAGTTTCCTCCAGATATTTGACCTCTTTAACCCTTGCCGTGAAAGTCTTTGAGATCTCTTCTGGAGTAGCTGGCTCTAAGAACCCCCCTTCCCTTGTTCTGTGGCTTAAGGCGAGTTCGGACGCGACGAGAACGTCATCTTTTGTGGCCTTCATCCTGTTCTCAAATGCTGCAAGTGTGCGTGCGGCCTTGCTGATCACGATGTCGGGCCGCATTCCATCCACTTTTAGGTCTAAGCAGGTTTGGCATATGGCTTCAAGAAGGCCTTCTGGCGTCTCGATCTTTGGAAGAATGCTCCTTGCTCGAATTATTCTGTCTCTTAACTCTTCTTGGGTTGCCTTGTATTTTTCACGAAATTTTTCAGGATTTTCCTCAAATTCGATGTTTCTTTTTACTATTTCCATTCTGTCCTTGACTGAAGAGATTTTTTCCACACCTACTGATAATGGAAAACGGTCGAGGAGCTGAGGTCGAAGCTCGCCTTCTTCTGGGTTCATTGTTCCGATGAATATGAAGCGTGAAGGGTGGCTTACGGATATCCCCTCTCTTTCGACGACGTTCCAGCCTGTTGCCGCGGCGTCTAATAGGTCGTCTGCTATGTGGTCGGGTAACAGATTTATTTCGTCTACGTAAAGGATGTTTTGATTTGCTTCTGCGAGGATGCCAGGTTCTAGGGCTTCTACTCCCAGCTTGATGGCTTTTTCTACGTCTAGACTTCCTATAACTCTGTCTTCAGTGGCTCCGAGTGGAAGATTAACAACTGCCATATCTTTTTCTTCGATTGGTAAATTCTGTTTTTTGCGGTAGCGTTTGCTGCATTTGTAACACATGTTGGATGGGTCGTGTGGATTGCAGTTGAATGGGCAGTTCTTGACTGTTTTTATTTTTGGTAAGATGTTGGTCAATCCTCGTACAACTGTTGTTTTTCCTGAACCCTTGGGTCCTCGAATTAAGATTCCTCCGATTCTGGGGTTGATGGCGTTGATGATTATGGCTAATTTTAGTTTGTCCAATGCAACTATAGCTGAGAAAGGATACACCATTCTCCGTTGTATGTAACAGACCCCCATCATTATAGATTAACAGAGGATAATATATGAATATGATGTTGTCTGTTTTCCGTAAGGAATTTGTGCTAGATCTTTTGCTTCAGCTCGTTTGCGGCTGGTTGTTACATTCTTTGCGTTATTCTCTCTCTTATAGACTCCCCTATAGGGGGT
>JAOUKN010000090.1 GCA_029882515.1 Candidatus Bathyarchaeota archaeon | reverse complement strand
CTGAATAAAACAGATAGCGGGGCACCAGAAAGCGTCCAACTCTTGTGAAAAACCGGAGAAGACCAACCTTCACTTCTTCTACGAGAACATATTCACCTGTTCCCTTCTTTGTCACAAGTCCAAGATTCTGCAGCTTTTGCAGATGATGAACTGCAATACTGGGGCTTGAAAAGCGAAGGGAACGCTGAATTTCCCGCACGCCTGCGCTGTGGTTGGAAGATCTGAGCAAATACCAGTAAACCTGAAGGGTTTTTCCTTTCAATTGCGACTCGATAATGGCTAAGTCAGAAGCTGGTTCGCTGGACATTAGAGTCTCCAAAACCATTATCCAGATGGAGCGTTATATAAAATCTGGCTTGCGGAAAATTTTGAATCACGGTGGGACGTGCGTTAAAGGTGATAAGTTCTGGCCAGAGGGAGGTGTTTTCGCCGAAACTGGAGATATCTCCCGATCTGAGACATCTAAGGTCTGTTTTCTTCCACTAGTGGGTATGCCCTCCGCAATTAATAAAGAGCTATGGAACTAGCCTCTATAGTTAATCTCAATCTGTTTGAAAAGTCTCATTTCTAGTTAGACTTGGTTAGAAAACCAAAAAAATCGCCCGCCCCGCCCAGAGAAAGAAGTAGAAGTTGATGTACCCGAAGACTAAAACAGACTGTTGGATCCTAATAGGATCTCATTCAGATCGATGGATGTTCTTCAATACATATCAGCTACAGTTCTCATTTCACATCGTTAGATCTTCAATTCACATGGCTCAGTGTGTTGTATGAGTTATCCTAACGTATTTCTTCATCTTTGAAGTGTTAGAAGTGTTATCTTCCATTCTTCTTCCAGTTTGTTTTGAGAGGAAGAAAGGCAAGATGGTTCCAATAAAGTCTGATTAAAAATAACACTGTATAGATAAACAATACGTACATACTCGTAGTCATTCAATAATTCCACAAAGTTTTTCTGAAAGTATTGAACATAAAAGACGGAGATCTAGAATGTCTTCTGAAGCGGGGGCGAAGAGAAAGAAGAGATCATATAAGCAAAGACCTTTTCCGAGACACGCTTTGGAGGAAGCACTTAAAGTCGCAAAAGCTATTCAAGATAAGAACGCTGGAAAACCTTGGAAGCCCCTTTTTGTTGCTGAGGCATTGAAGATTAAACTTGGTAGCAGCAATTTTAGAGAGATTGCTGGCTCATCTCATAAATATGGACTTACAAGCGGATCATGGAGTTCAGATACGATATCTCTTACCTCTCTAGGAGCTGCTCTAACAAAGCCTGTTGATTCAAAACTGGAAATAAAGAGTCGTCAAGAAGCAGTCCTAAAAATAGACCCTTTTAAGAGAATCTTTGAACACTATCGAGATTCAAAATTCCCTTCTCCTGAAGACAAGTACTTCAAGAATATGTTAGAGAGTGAGTTCGGAATTCCTAGAGAACATATTGATGAATGTGTTGAGCTCCTTGTGGAAAATGGCAAGTTTGCTGATATAATACGTGAATCTCAAGGGGCACTCTATGTCGTTTTTGCTGAAGAGCCTTTAGAGGCTCCTCCTGAAGTTCCTAAAGGAGAGGTTGTAGAAGGTGAAATACCTCCAACAGAAGCTGAGATACCATCAGTTCCAAAGCCTACAC
The DNA here is from genome assembly GCA_029882515.1 of Candidatus Bathyarchaeota archaeon. Taxonomy (GTDB): domain Archaea; phylum Thermoproteota; class Bathyarchaeia; order Bathyarchaeales; family Bathyarchaeaceae; genus JAOUKN01. The sequence continues at coordinate 6,130 of JAOUKN010000090.1, read as the reverse complement.
CTACGCCACCAGTTATTAATCAGATATTTGTGGCTCATGGTAAGAATACAGTTCCACTTGAGCAGTTAAAGAAAATACTAAATGAGTTTCAAGTTCCATTTAAAGTAGCTATTGATGAACCTCATGTTGGTCGTCCTATCTCACAAAAGGTTGCTGAACTGATGAGAAGTTGTACCTCTGCAATAATAATCTTCACAGCAGATGAAGAATCTACAGATCAGGAAGGCAATAAAACCTATAGACCAAGTGACAATGTGGTTTACGAATTGGGTGCAGCTTCAGTTCTTTATGGAGACAAGATTGTGATCCTAAAGGAAGAAGGAGTTACTCTTGCTAGTGACTTCAATGATTTAGGATATATTCCATTTGAGAAGGATAAGATCAAGGCTAAAGCAATGGATCTAATAAAAGAACTTATTGGATTTGGTCTGCTTAAAGTGACACCAGCTTAGTTCTTCTTCAGCTCTTTATCAAGACAGTCGTACCACAGAATTTGCATTCGTAGAAATCCTTCTTAATGGTAGCTTTGAGTTCACCACCACATTTAGGACATTTTAGTGGTATCATCACTAATTCCCTTTCTTTCTCCTTCCTCTTTTCCATTCTCTTGACAGACTCAAACTGGACAACCAGATCATCTATCTGTTTTTTAAGGATCGAAGCTTGTTCACTTGTCTCTGCCTCAAAATCAAAGTTAGTTATCTTTCTACCTCGTATAGTTCTGATTGAACCTAGTCTTAACATTCTATTATCAACGTCTACATTCTTGATTAAGGGGATTGGAATCGTAATTGCTTTGGTGTATTCATGTTCTTTACTGAATGCAGCGGTTCTTTTTCTTCTTAGAAGAAAGACTCTGAAATTGGTCAATACAAGTACTCCGTAGATGCTCTTTGTAACATGGCTTTGTAAGCTTCTGTCATAGACTTGAAAATAATACCTTCCTAAGGTATAGTCTAGAACATTCTCTTGTGGTTTGAGTCTATCTAAACCACTTGCCAGTTCATTCATCCATTTGTCTTTCTCAGGCTCTATAAATAGAACCTTTTGATCACCTTCATCCACATATAGATCTTCTCTCCGTCCTGCTGCAGAGGCTATTACTACAAAGATGATGAAAATTATGAAAAGGATGATTATCCATTCAATCAAGTCCTCTGAACCCTCAAGTGTATTATTCTAAGATAACCTTCTTTTTTAAATCTTCTAATATTAGAGGAAAGTTGAATTCTAGTTCATTCTAATTAGTTAAGTATGTGGTATCTGAGTTTTAGAGATCTAGTCCAGAGAAATCGGACTTTCCTCCGATTGTAGAAGAAAATGTTATAGCTGAATCAAAAGGACTAACTAGAAAGGGGACAGAGGGATTTGCAGCAACCAATAAAGGTAGACATAGAAAAGATTTACAAAATCGATAAAGCTGGCAACTTAGACGTTGAGAGGAGTTGGACATTAAATAATCAAACACATCAAGATGTGGATATTTCAGAACTTTCTTTTTATGTTGTGGAATTTGTTAACACACTTGCAAACTTAAAGGCGTTTGACTCTTCAGGTGATCTTGAGTTTCGACAAGAACGGAGAGGAAGCGGTACTAAGATGAAGGCAATTCCTCGAATTGACAAATTAAGCCCACTCCAAAAATATAAGATGACCTTACTATATCAGCTTCCCAGCTATGTTTACAAACTTGGGGATGCTTGGCTTTTCTCGGATTTGATTTCTGGTATGGGCAGATCTGGTTTTGAGGAACTAATATCTGAAAATATGGGCATAAAGTTACGGGTTATTCTTCCAAAACTGAAAAAGAGATTCTGGCAAAGTATCTTTCACGAATCTTCTCCATTGGGAAGAGAACTCACAAAAGAAGAGAAAAACCCTTCAGTTATAGATAATGTAGTGCTTGAATGGACAAGTTCACTATCTTCAGAGTATAATTATGTTGTGAGGTTGATCTATGGAATTAGAACTAACACTCAACTTATCAGCATTCTCACGGTTGCGATAACAGCGATAGTCACTGGATTAATAAATTACGGTTTCAGTCTACTAAAGGGAGGTTGATCTAATGTCTGCAGAAAAGAAAGAGAAAAAGGAAAAAGAATCTCAAGAAATCATAAAACGTGAAATATCTGGCGTAGAGAAAGGACCAATCAGGATCGAAGAGTCTTATGAGCAGTCGGGAGCTGAACGTCGCACCACCGACAAAAAGAAGAAAGAAGAAAAGTAACTCTCAAGATCGAAGTCTACCTTTCGCCCAAGTACCATTTTATCAGTTCTTCATCTGACATCTTAGAGAAGTCTACCACTAATCCTAGTCCCTTTCCCGTTCCATATGATTCCGTAAGTTCCTTTTCGATCATCTTCCTCAATGTTTTCATTACAATGTTAATTGCTTCTTGCAAGTTGTCTACTCTTCCATTAGACTTAGGTTCTTCCATTCTAAGTGCATTGAATACCTTCTCTGCATCCTTCTTTAGACTGACATGATTAATGTATGTTTTAATAGACTTATCCACTTGCTTTCCACACATGAGCTTTGCATTCCAACTAGTGACCCCATTCTCAGCACAAACTCTCAAGAATAACTTCCTCGCAATGTGCCAATTGAAAGATCCATGAGCTTTGATCTGTGCTCTCTTCTGCAGACTTTGTATCTTTCTCAGCATTTGTTTTTCTGATAGATGTTCTCCTCGTTCACTCTGGAATAGGTAGGGATTGTTCTTGTCAAGGTTAGGGATGTACTTAGCAAGTTGTATCTGGAATTCAGGATCTATGTAAGACTGTGCAGTTATTCCTTCTTTTTTCGTGTATATGAGAACTTCCTTCAAGTCTGCAGTGGGTTCAAAGTCAAACTGCTTCCATTCAAGGACACAGCCATCTCCTACTCTTAGACCTAACAGCCATGTCTTGATCAAGACTTTCTCTTCTAAAGAAGCTATCTCATACATTACTCTAGCTTCATCAGGCGTTAGAATATGATCTCTTGTTGTTAATGTGGTTCTGTAGATTCCTAAGGATTTTCTTATGTTTAAGGGAATGTTGTTGTACTTCGCATACTGGATTATCGGATTGACAAGGGCTCTACAAGTGTTTTGTTTGTACTTTTCCCTTAGCCATGCATAATATCTCTCAATGATCTTGGCTGGATCTCTTTCTTTCAGGAAGCTCTTTAGATCCTTACCATAGAACTTTAGGAACTTCTTGATTCCTCTCTTGTAGGACCTTCTTGTCTGTGGAGATACTAGGGATTCTAGGAAAGTTTCCATTGTGTACGTTCCTATCACTCCTAGAAGAAATTAGCCTTGTGAACTCAGAATCAAGAACACAGATATCAGTCATCTAAAGACCGAGTGCTCCCGAAAACCATACTTTAAGTTGGTATACGCGTGCATGTGCTTTTGAATTAGCGAAGTTGAACAGCTTTGCTAGAGTTTTTGATGGGGCAGCGGCGTACCCATGTTGCTCAGAGGAGGGTGACGAATCATGGCTAGGTTGCTTATTTGTACTTGTACCAATTTTTTTTTGGTACAAGTACATTTATTTCAGTTTCCTCTTAATGGAATTTCTCTTTAAGCTGCTAGTTACTCAGAAAAAGCTTATTTTGATTTGCTTTGTTCTTTCACAAAAACGCGAAACATATGGAGGGCAGCTCAGTAGGGGCACGGGTTTTACTTCTTTGATGAAGGTTATGTTTCTAAGCGTGAAATTTCATTTGATTGTGTAGCGGCTGTTTTGATTTCGTGAAGAGTTTTTGGGCAGTTTACTATCGGTGAATAGTGATAGTATCGGTAAATACCGAAGGTATTTATTATGACTTCAGTTATTGTTGGTTAATAGTATAATGGGTTTCTATGGTCTGTTCTTCAGAAAACGCAAATAAATACGAAAATATGTAAAAAAGTTGCCGAAATCAATAGAAAGTGGCCGGGGTGAGGTAGCCTGGTAGCCTATAGGCCTGTGGAGCCTAGCGCCCGGGTTCAAATCCCGGCCCCGGCCCTTCAGATCAATGCGCGGACGGCTTTTGAAGCCAGTTTTTGTTTTGGGACTACCTAAGCGGGCAATCGCCTTTCTAAGGGCGTTCTTGGAGACCCTTGTGACGTTCAGTCCTGTCTTCTTCGCGGTTTCAAGAATTTGTTTGTTGGTATAAAGGCGTGTCGACACCTTGCTGCCCATGATGCCATATCACTCCATATGACATCATGCGGGTTTGGCTATTTATTGCTCTCTAAGGAAAAGGCCGAGTAGTGCGCGTCTGCTGCGCTCAGAGGCGTGCATGGAGTATATAATCGAAAGGGAATGCGGGTGTTATGCATCATGGAAAGTCTTAACGCGAAGCGTTTTGGGTGGAATGTTTTCTTCTGTAGACTGTGGCTGCCAGCAGTGTCACTAACATGAATAGTAGTAGAATGAGAACTGGTGGAAACTCTGGAATCGGCTTTACAAGTGGGTAGTTGTCTTGGTTGTCTTTGTCAATAACATATGGTGTGTCCCATATGCCTGAACCATTTATCTCCGTAGCATTGGGATATCTTTCTTCATAGTCACTCCAGTGGTTACCTTCAACACCGTTGTCCCAGAAATTGATGCCATAAGAGACGTAGATATCTACTTGCTGCGTGTTATTTATGAGGTTATTATGGCAAAACGTGTTATTGGGAGACACGGCGAATCTAATCCCGATGTTATTGTTTGTTATGTTATTTTCAAAGATTGTGTTGTTGCTTGACCATGCATCGAACAAGATACCACTCTGGTTGTTTTCCTCTATATTATTTTCATATATGAGATTGTGTGAAGATTCAATAAGGCATATTCCATCCCTACTGCTTGTCTTTATAAAGTTTCCATAAAGGATGTTATTGCTACAATGCATGAAAAGGTCGATGCCTACTTTACACTTTGATAAGTTATTCCCCGATAAAACGTTTTTTGAGGAACTATAAAGGTCTAAGCCACACTCGCTTCTTGTTATTGTATTTCCAAAAACTGTGTTCTCTGAAGAATACTTAAGATCTATATCTCCAAAGGTCATATTGTTTTCAAAAATTTCGTTGTAGAGGGAGTTTTCGAGATATATGCCAGTGGTTATGTTGTTTTCGAAAATGCTGTTGTTTGAACACTCGTAAAGTTTGATTTCGTTACCAGGTCGTGTCATGTTGTTTTTAGTTATTGTGGAGTTTTTTGTCCAAGCTAATAGCATTCCTGGCTTGTTGTGGCTGGAAAAGGTTAGTCCTTGCACTGTCATTCTTGTGCAGTTTATGAGAGCTACAAACTCAGCGTCGGACGGAATAATCAAGTCCTGTTTGTTAATCAAGTAATAGATCGGTTTTCCGTCAATTGTGTTTGAGGTATCAACATAGTTCACAAGCCCACCTTCAACTATGAAATTGTATACGTTTTCAGCCATTGTGTTGTTTCTAAGCACGTTATCTGAAGAATCGTAGAGCTGGACGCCTTCTTCACAGTGAGTTATGTTATTCATAATTAGACTGTTGTTATTCGAAAGATATGCAAGCAAAATGCCACTTCTATTGAGTGTTATTCTATTTCCAGTTTCATTAGTTGCTGTCACGCTATTTCTGCTTATTTTGTTGTTTTGCGACTCATAAAGACTTATGCAACACCCCCACAAATCGCTCGCACATGTAATGTTATTATCAGAGACGGTGTTATTGAACGCCACTTCAAGCGTGATACCAACATTGCATGTAATGTTGTTTTCGGAGATGGTGTTATTGGACGACCAATTAAGGGTGATACCACATGAGGCGTTTATGTTATTTCCTGACACTCTACTGCTTGAAGTATTATTAAAGTAAACAGCTTCTCCAAAGTTTTTTACATTCGTGTTTTTGATTGTCACATTGCTTACAAAAGACACTTGAAATCCTTCATCTGAGGGGTAGGGAGATGGGAAGGGTTGGAGTGTGTATCCATTTCCATCGATTGTTATGTTGCTTCTCTCGACTACAATAGAATTATTGATGCTGCCTGTAAAAGTGTAGGTCACATTGTCAACTGTAGAGATTTTAGTTGTCCCTTCGATGCTTCCGTCAGCTCTAATGTAGATAGTGCCCGTTGCCTTCACTCTTTGAATTCTAAAAGCTATATTTAATGTTCCCACGAG
>JAOUKN010000214.1 GCA_029882515.1 Candidatus Bathyarchaeota archaeon | reverse complement strand
AATCTTTCTCATCCAGTGCTCCGGCTACGCAAGCAGCCCACATCTCCAAATTTTCACGAATTTCGTCAGGAAGTTCGCCTTGCGAAACAATGTCGGAAATCAACATGCGTCCTCCAGGTCTTAGCACCCTAAAGGCTTCGCTGAACACCTTGTCTTTATCTGGTGAGAGGTTGATGACACAATTGCTGATTAAAACATCGACAGCTCCATCTTCGACAGGAAGGTTTTCGATTTCACCTAACCGAAACTCCACATTCTCTACCTTCATCCTTTCAGCATTTTCTTTGGCAAGTTGAACCATTTCTTCAGTCATGTCCACACCTATTACCCTCCCCTTAAGACCGACTTTCTTAGCTGCCAAAAAAGCGTCTATGCCACCTCCAGAGCCGAGGTCAAGCACCACATCGCCTTCCCTCAGATCCGCCAGAGCGGTCGGATTGCCACAGCCCGCTACTGTTCCTGTCACAGAATTTGGCAAGTCCTTCAGTTCTCCGTCTGAATAACCAATCATCTTGGCATATGAAGTTCTTGAACTTGGACCGCAACAGGTGGTTGCGTCACAACACGAGGTTCCCTTTGCCAGCTCCGCGTAGTGTTTTTTCACGTGTTGTTTTATTTTGTCGCTTTTCTTTGTCATATGCTATCACGTTTTATTATTGGGTGTCCAATAATGCCGGCTGCGAATATTTAAATGTATCGGATACCCAATAGTTAACGACCATAAATGTCAAAGGAAAACTACGACGCGTGTCCCCCTAAGTGTTGCGACATGAGAGGAATGCTGTCCTTCCTGATACTGTGGTTGCTGTCAAAGAGGCCTATGTATGGACAAGAACTCGCGAAGGAGATCGGTAAGAGAAGGGGAACCAAACCCAATCCTGGAACCATTTATCCGGCGCTCAAGGAATTGAAGAAACGGAGTCTAATAAAATCAAAGAAGGAAGGAAGAGTAACCAACTACCACATAACAGAGGAAGGAAGAAAAGGAATTCAAACAGCCTGCGAATATTTCTGCAAAGCCTTCGGAGAAATCTTTCAGGAGCGCATGGAAGCCGCCAAAAGCTAATGGTTACATCCCGTTAAATCTTTCGAGGAGGCTATCGCTAACTTTGCTATCGTTTTTCGTTGAAGGGGCAAACTTTGATGCAGATGCTACAATCAATTCCTGTCTCACACCAAAATCCAAAACATCTTCCTCCATTCACTGGCCATTTCAATACTCCTGAGTTATTGGACATAGTTAATGCATTAGCTGTCTTGTCCTCACTGATGGCGCCAGCAGGACAGTTCTCCAAGCACTTCTTACATTTCTCGCAATACTCTTGCACTCCAAAGTCAATCGGCTTGTCTGGCTCAAGTGGAAGATCTGTAAGCACCTTGCAGATTCTCACCCTCGGTCCAAATTGAGGGGTGACCAACAACCCGTTTCTCCCCAGTTCACCCAATCCTGCATCAACGGCAAGTGGAACGCTTAGCGCAGTATCGTTGCCGCAGGGAAGGGCTTGGTAACCCAAATTTCGAATAAACTGGGCCAAGAGGCTGGAGACGAAAGCCATCTTGGAGTATCCCAATCCGGTTGCAGCAGACGCTTCAATATCTGACGTGACAAACTTGTCATAATCCATCTCTATCGCCATCACAACGGCAAATCTGTATTGTTTGGGGAGCCTTATCGGATCATGTTGCCCGCTTAATCGGTTGTAGGAGTTGGAATAGACCCAAAACTCGTTCAATCCAGCTATTCCAACAAAGTCTGCTCCATAAAATCTACCTGCGCCTTTTACCTTCGCAGACATAGCAGCGGGATTGTAGACTTCGACCTTTTGAAACTTTATTTCGGAGTCGAGGTTTTCTTCGGGAACCTCAAGGCTTTTCCAAGAGTAGAGTCCGTCGTTCCCGTGCATAAACCCGGCGAAAGTTCCTAGAGTGTTTGCCA
>JAOUKN010000015.1 GCA_029882515.1 Candidatus Bathyarchaeota archaeon | reverse complement strand
ATATTGAAGCAAAGGCCAAGGGAAGGGCATCTCAAGCCATCAGACGACTCCTCGAGCTTGAGGCGAAGACCGCAAGGATCCTTCGAGAGAATAAGGAAGTTGAGGTCCCCATCGACGAAGTTGAAGTAGGCGATGTCATGATTGTACGGCCAGGCGAGAAGATACCTACAGATGGCGTAGTCATCGAAGGTGAAAGTGGCGTAGACGAATCGATGGCCACTGGAGAGTCGATGCCGGTTCTGAAAAAGTCGGGCGACGAGGTTATTGGCGCCACAATCAACCAAAGAGGTCTTCTGAAGGCCAGGGCAACCAAGATCGGAAAAGACACCTTCCTTTCTCAGGTCATAAAAATGGTGGAAGAAGCTCAAGGTTCAAAGGTGCCTATCCAAGAATTCGCTGATCGTGTGACCGGCTATTTCGTCCCCACAGTCTTGATCCTAGCCTCCTTAACCGTCGTCCTATGGTTAGCCTTTCCAGGAGTTATAGGCAGCGTGGGTGCTTGGGCGAGCCAGTTCCTTCCTTGGGTTGATCCGACGTTGAGTGTATTTTCATTGGCAGTGTTTGCTACTGTGGCGACACTGGTTATTGCATGTCCATGCGCCCTCGGGCTAGCAACACCAACGGTTCTTATGGTTGGAAGTGGCATGGGCGCTGAGAACGGTGTCTTAATCAGGCGTGGAGAAGCAATCCAAACCCTGAAAGACATAAAAGTAATCGTTTTCGACAAAACTGGCACAATAACTAAGGGACAACCTGACGTGACGGACACAATTCCAGTGAAAGGATTTCAAGAACATGAGGTTTTGAGATTAGCCGCCAGTGTCGAGAAAGGGTCCGAGCATCCTTTAGCCGAAGCCATTATCAGAAAAGCCGAGGAAGAAGGGCTTGAATTGATGAAGCTGGAGAAGTTCGAGGCAATAACTGGTAGAGGAATCAAGGGAGAGATCGAAGGGCAAAGTACTATTCTAGTCGGTAATAGGAAACTTATGAATAAAGAGGGAGTTGACTACAGCAGCTTAGAATCCGAGCTGAAGAGGCTGGAGGAGGAAGCGAAGACGGCTATGCTTGTTGCTAAAAACAACAAGTGCGTCGGAGTCATCGCAGAAGCTGACACCCTCAAGGACGATTCTGTGGAAGCTATTGCTGAACTGGAAAAGCTGGGTCTTCAGACAACGATGCTTACTGGAGATAACCGACGAACTGGAGAAGCCATCGCAAGGAAAGTCGGCATATCGAAAGTATTGGCTGAGGTGCTGCCAGACAAGAAGGTGGCGGAGATTCAGAGGCTCCAGGAGGAAGTTGGACTCGTCGCTATGGTAGGAGATGGGATAAACGATGCACCAGCTCTTACTCAAGCCAACGTAGGCATCGCCATAGGCACTGGAACAGACATAGCTATCGAAGCAGGAGACATTGTGCTCGTGAGAGGTAACTTATCAGACGTGGTTAAAGCTGTCAAATTGTCTCGAGCGACTTTTCGAAAGATAAAGCAGAACCTGTTCTGGGCGTTCTTCTATAATGTCGTGATGATCCCATTTGCAATGTTAGGCCTTGCCCACCCCGTAATAGCCGAGATTGCCATGGCCACCAGTTCAATAACCGTGGTCACCAACGCAAACCTTCTAAGAAGAACTAACATACAACCAGATTACCCACGGGAGGTGAAGTGATGGCAAAAGATCTTGTCTGTGGCATGGATGTAGATGAGAAGACAGCAAAGTACAAGACGACACACAAAGGAAAAACATACTACTTCTGTGCACCAGGATGCCAAAAAGCCTTCGAAGCAAATCCACAAAAGTACATCAAATAGTATCAGAAGCCGGCGCGCTATGGGAGTAGTCGTTCGGCTATCCATCGCTTCAGGGGCTCTCTTGCGGGCATCTTCTTGCTCCACTCGGGATCTTGGTAGAACCCTTCGTGGCGGAAGGTTACAACTTCTTCCAAGCTGGAGGGACGGTGGTCTGTGAGGTCCTCTGCATGCAGGTGGAGGGGGTAGTTGTATTTTGGGGGCAGTTCCTGGATTTCGTCGGTCGCCAGAGTCGAGAGAACGACACCTGAAAATATTGCTTGGTGGATGAAGACCTTGTAACACCTGTCTTGCTCATAGAGTTCCTGGAGGGGTGGCTCAAGGTAGACCTTGAGGAAGGTGTCTCGCCAGTTCCGGAGCACGAGATCCTCCGGTCGGGTTATGTGGCAGCCGGCGTTGAAGTATGGGCGGAGCTTTACGCCGTCCACGTGGGTCGTCATGGGGAAGACGCGGTCTTCGGGAACGTTGCAGTAGCGGTAGACCAGAGTCCAGAAGGCGTCGAGGGGCTCGCCGTAGCGGGAGCCTATGAGGGTGTGGTGGACGGGTCTGTAGCCCAGGCTCTTGTCATGCCGTAGGAGGAAATCCCTCGGTTCTTGTAGGACGACGGTGTTAGCGCTCAGCCATGCGAGGAGGTCGGCCTGGCCACATGCCTTTGACTCGGCCAAGGCAGCAGCAACCGCCATGCTCGTGAAAGGGAAGTGTACGACTTCAGAATTGATCTTGAATGGGATCAAGGTTACGTTCAGGGCAAGCAGCTTGTCTCTGACGGTTGAAGAGAGGTGCGTTTCATTTTCTAGGACGAACAACCATATGAGGGCTTGAGAAAGGGAGCCAGCAAAGGTGCGGATGCTTTCTGCCAGAAGCAATGCGTTTGTTTCTGACGACTTGCTTGGGAAGATGCTTGAAGCAAATATCAGTCTCTCCTGTTTCTCAGACCCTTCGATTGACATGATTGACCCCAGAATCTACGAATCTTATTCAATTTTTTGTTTAATGTGTGCATGAGAAAAAGATAAGAATTTTATTCCTTCCTCCTTCCTTCCAAACGTTCGCCATAAGCAGGCTGGTCTACATGTTTATCGTTTGCATGCATGCACACATTTCTCGTTATTGTTCTCAGTCACTCCTATGAGTGAAACTCGGGGAAAAACGGTTAATTTTACTTCTAATACTTATCCACGGTTCATACAGGTTATATATCTCATACTGGGACATCTGAAAGAATGGGGGTAAGGCTATGGTAGATGAGAACGAAGCCTTCAAGGCTGGGCTGGCTATCTCAGTTCTCATGTTGGCAAGTGGATTTTCGATGCTGTTCATCCCCACATTCACTGGAGACGGGGCAGTGGTCCTGTCGTTAGGTGTGATGACCATGGTGCTGGTTTTAATGATAAAGGTCTTAGTGTCCCAAATCAGACGATGGATGGACTACAACGCGAGAATCGAAGAAACAATCTCGGAAATTCTTACTTTCAGACGCGAATACTCAGACATTGAACCAACATCACGCGCGTACGCAACCGACATCCCCATTGAAGCGAAACAAACCTGCAAAGAAGCAGAGGCTTAAAGGAATCGCGCGCATTTGGTTAAACCAATGCTTCCCTGATGACGTCTTCACCACACCCCGCTTTAGGTTTATGCACACATAAGAATATTATAGTGTCTCCAAAAGGATTTGCTGGGACCAAGCCATATTCTTAGTCGTTCAAAAGCCGGACGGTTGATTTAAATGAAGATAGTTTCACGTGTCTACAATAGCGATGAAGATTTTGCACCTGTTATGACATTTTTGCGCGAAACCTTCAAAAAAACTAAATCCTATCAAAATTGGTTTCCAAATCGCTTCGAAAACAGTCATGAGGGAAGTGGAGATGTACGCTGGGTGGACGACATAAGAATCTGGGAAGAAACAAATGGTTCACCCACACCCTCAGAAAAAGAGATTATCGCCTTAGCCAATCCAGAATCACCAACAGATTACTTCATCCAAATTGACCCAGCTTACAGTTTTCTTGAACGAGAGATACTTGAATGGATTGAAAAGCACTGTAAAGAAAAGAAAAAAGACGCTCACAAGAAAGAGAAGTTGAGAATTCACACAATTGAGGGAAATTCTACACGGGAATCACTGCTCTCGGAGCTTGACTATAATAAGGGAGAAATATCTGGGTATCTTAGACTACGTCCAATAGATTCCCCTATTCCACCCCTGGGGCACTGTGAAAGTTATGAGATTAGATCGATAAAGGGAAAATCCGATTATGACCAACTAGCAACTGTAACAAGACTAGTCTTCGGTCACGGTGAATGGTTCAGTGCAGAAGTCTATGAAGAGATAACACGCTGTTCTTTCTATAAGCAAGACCTTGATCTAGTTGCTGTTGCCCCAGATGGTACGTTTGCTTCATTTTGCACATTCAGAATAGATCCTGCCAGCAAAATAACTAACCTCGAACCGGTGGGAACGCATCCTGACCATAGAAAATTAGGTTTAGCAAAAGCGTTGATATTTGAAGGCCTTAGACGCGCCTTGAAGTATAATCCTTCCCTCTTCTACGTTGGCGCCGCCAACACTCCTGCTGTCAACCGATTATACGAATCGACCGGTTATACTCATAAAATGGCTGAATATTGTTGGCTTAAAGAGGTATGAGAATTCGAACCCGCGCGCGCTCACCAGCAAGGGAAGAACCGCATTTCAAGAATATCGCCGAAGCAGGAAACAGGTATCTGAAGAACTGCCTGAATAGACAGCGTGCGCTTATAGAAAAGCTTTTAAAACTTTGGAATATTCATAGCCACTCCATGATTAAGATACCGAATTATATAGGACCCCTTGCTTTTGGAGTTAAGATGGGGGTTATCTTACCCGGAGACGATATTGTAGCTAACGTTTATGAAGCTGTCAAAAGATGCGATGAGGACGGTCTAATCGATGATGGTGACATATTATGTGTCACAGAATCTGTGGTAGCAAAAGCCCAAAACAACTATGTTTCCAGAAGAGAGATTGCTGAAGAAGTGAGGAAAAGACTAGGCCTAAGCGAAAAAGACAATCTCGGGATACTCTATCCCATAGCCAGCAGAAACAGATTCGTTCCAATTTTAGAAAGTCTAGCCAAAGCAGTTTCCAATGGAGAGATTACCCTTCAATTTTCGTTTCCAACAGACTGTGTTGGCAACCAACTAGTACCAGAAGATTTAGACAAGCAGTTAGACCGAGATCTATTAACAGATGAAATAAGTTTTGATGAACTTAAAAAAACACGTTTTCATCACCCTGCCACTGGTATCAATTATATCACATTGTACAGTGAAACCATAGAAAAGGAAGGTGCCAAACCCAACATTTTCCTTTCTAACGATCCGAGAAGAATAACCAAGTATCGTCCTGATGGCATAATTGTTTCATGTATCCATGAAAGGAGAAGAATATTTCAAAAAATAAAAAAGATGTTTAACAATACTATAACATTAGATGATTTGCATAATGAGCCTAATAACAATGCCTGGTCTGAATGGGGACTTTTAGGTTCTAACTTGCATTCCCCTGAGCTAATAAAGCTGGCGCCCCGGGAATCTTCTAAAGTCGCAAGAAACATCCAAGCCAAGATACGGGATAAGATCGGAAAGAAAACAGAAGTCTTGATATATGGTGACGGAGCTTACAAAGATCCTAGTACAGGTATCTACGAACTAGCGGATCCCGTATGCTCATTTGGCCACACAGATGGTCTAGTTACGAGGAGAAAAGGTATCAAATACAAGTACCTTGTGGGTATGCTGTGGTCTCAAGGAAAAAGTAGAAGAGAAATAGAAAAACACATTGAAAAAGAGAAGACGCGATCATACAAGATAGACGATGACTCCATGGAAGGCACTACTCCCAGAAAACTAGAAGATATAGCTGCAAGCTTAGCAGATTTAGTTAGTGGTTCAGCGGATGCTGGAACGCCGTTAGTAGTAATAAAGAACTTGATGCGCATATGAGGATAAGCAAATGCGTTCCAGTTAGGTACTGCTGAACAAAACTCTAAAGGACATCTAAAACTTAAGATAGTTAAGAAATTGCCCAAGGAAGGAAAAGGAACTGAACTATGAAGAAGAGAAGAAGAGATATGTTTCATTCTGTGGCTCATATTGTCGCACTTGTGATTGGTTTACTGGAAAGATTCAGAGTACTTTTCAGTCAACGCTTGGTATGATGAAGGAATATGGGAACTTTAGGAAGCGGCTAGAAGATAAGGTTGACGTAGAAAACTTGAAAGAAGGCTTAAGGATTCTTGCGAACACACCGATAGATTCGGGATGCAAGGCTGACATTGCGAAGAATCCTGAGGAGGACAGGTGCCAGATTCGTCAATGTTGCTACCGCAAAGGATTTGACCTCTGCTGCGAGTGCTCGGATTTCCCATGCAATGTACTGAAAAGCAATCCCGGTGTGATACAATTCCACTGCATTGAGAATCTGCAAGAAATCAAGGAAAAAGGGATAAGATACTGGATCGACAAACAATTGAAGACAAGCTGACACGTGTTTTGTTTCTCGAAGAACACATAATGCACACAAAAAGGCTTTTTCACCTAGAACTTTCAAGAATTTGTAAAGATGAAGAAGAAATCGAGAGTGAAGAAGAAAAACTTGGAAAACCTCCGAACACTAGACATTTTTTCCGTTATACGCGCAAGAGAGAACTACATCTATAGAAAAACACATCTCTAATAAACCAAATCGCAAACATAACACACAACAAAGAAGAGGAACCTCTTCATGACAAAACAAAAATCTTCATCAACACATTTTTGGCAAGGAAACGAAGCCTGTGCGGAAGGAGCGATCATAGCCGGATGCAAATTCTTCGCGGGTTACCCTATCACACCAGCAAGCGAAGTAGCAGAACACTTGGCTCTAGAACTCCCAAAACATGGTGGAACAGTAATCCAGATGGAAGATGAAATAGCCTCTCTAGGCGCAGTCATAGGAGCAAGCTGGGCTGGAGCCAAAGCAATGACTGCCACATCTGGTCCAGGCTTCAGTCTAATGCAAGAAAGCATCGGTTACGCTTTCATGACAGAAACTCCATGCGTAATCGTAAACATTCAGAGGGCAGGACCAAGCACCGGTCAGGCCACAAAATGTGGTCAAGGGGATGTAATGCAAGCACGATGGGGAACCCATGGGGACTATGCTTCCATAGTATTGTCGCCTAATTCAGTACAGGAAATGTTTGAATTGACAATTAGAGCATTCAACTTGGCTGAAGAATATCGAACTCCAGTTGTGCTTCTGGCTGACGAAATTGTAGCACACATGAGAGAAAACATCACGACACCGCACTCAGATGAAATAGCAATCGTCAACCGAAAAAAACCAAAACCGGAAGATGATGCATTTTTTGGCGTTAAAGAAATCCCACCGATGCCAGTAGTCGGCGAAGGATTCAATGTATCAGTAACTGGATCAACCCATAATGAGTATGGCTATCGCTTTACCGCTGACCCAAAAGTACATCAGACGCTGGTTAAGAGATTAGTAGGCAAAGTGACGAACAACAGAGACAAAATTGCAGATTTTGAGTGCCACAGCATAGACAGTTGCGAAGTTGGCGTTGTATCTTATGGATGTACATCACGCGCCTTGTACGAACTTATAGATTTAGGAGAAAAAGAAAGAACCAAAATTGGGTTTATCCGCTTGAAGACCTTGTGGCCTTTCCCAGAGACAATCATTCAAAAAATGGCTCAGACCGCAGAAACAATCTTTGTGCCCGAACTGAATCTTCGACAAATTTTCTATGAAGTGAAAAGGGCAGTCGAAGGAGCAGCCACAGTTGTTCCAATAAATAGGATTGGTGGTGGAGAGATGATAACCCCAGAAGAGATCAAGACTGAAATCAAAAGAGGAATGAAACGTGTCCACTGAAGAATTTTCTACCCGAAAATATCTCAGAGATATATCTCTTCCGTTCTGTCCAGGTTGCGGCAACTTCACAATCATAAATTGTTTCCTTAGAGCTGTTCATGAATTGGGCTATGAAGATTTGCGTAATTTTGTGTTTTGCAGTGGTATCGGATGCGCATCATGGATTCCATCTCCACATTTTGAAGCAGATACCATCCATACAACGCATGGCAGAAGTGTTCCAGTCGCAACTGGACTGAAACTCGTTCGTCCCGAACTCAATGTCGTGGTTTTTGGCGGAGATGGAGATCTTGTTGGCATTGGACTAGGCCATTTAATTCACGCAGCCCGAAGAAACCTTGACATCACCGTCATCATGGTCAACAACATGATTTACGGAATGACTGGGGGACAAGTAGCCCCCACGACACCATTCAAAGCCACAACTACTACGACTCCTTATGGAAGTTTTGAGCATCCTCTTGATGCAACCCGTCTCGCGGTCGCGGCAGGAGCCTCTTACGTAGCCCGATGGACCACGTTCCATAGGAAGCAAATGAAAGAAGCGATAAAAGATGGCCTCAAAATGAAGGGATTCGCGTTTATTGAAGCGGTTAGTCAGTGTCCAACAGCCTTTGGAAGGCGAGTAGGACTTAAGACTATGAAAGATATGCTTACGTGGCTTAAGGAAAATTCTGTCCCACGTGACGAAGCCAAGAAAATGACGGAAAGTGAGCTTGTTGGCAAGATTGTTGTTGGAGAATTTGCACGTCGAAGGTTACCAACATTAACAGAGAACATTCGTGAAGTAATAGGGGGAGTAACAAAAGGTGTCAAAACGAGTTGAAGTGAGAATCAGCGGACTTGGAGGTCAAGGCGTTGTTCTAGCTGGACAGATCTTGGGAAGAGCTGCCGCTCACGATGGGAAATATGTCGTTCAAACCCAGAGCTATGGGGCAGAAGCTAGAGGAAGCGCCGCAAAAAGTGAAGTCATCATTTCAGACGAGAAAATTGGTTTTCCAAAAGTTAGAAAGTACGATATCTTGGTTGCAATGAGTCAAAGCGCCCTAAATAATTATATGAGAGATTTAAAAAAAAATGGGATTCTTTTGGCGGATGAAGATACAGTGAAAGAAGTGCCGTCAGTTAAAGCCAGAGTTCTTAGGGTGCCAGCAACTAGAATTTCAGAAAGCGAATTCAAGTCGAAAATTTTTGCTAATGTCGTTATGTTAGGTGCTCTAACAAAAAAAGTTGAGGTAGTAAGTGAAGAAGCGATGAAAAGAGCCATCATCGAAAGTGTTTCTCTAGAGACGAAAAAAGAAAACATTAAAGCGTTCACAGAAGGGATGAGACTCCATGAACAGGAGACGTAAAGAGGTACACTCTCCTAAGTACACACTTGAATCACACGTTAGACTAGAAAAACAGTGATGTTACTTACAAAGTTTGACTCTCGGAAATCTCACGTTGTTACCTACAAACTTTGCACTAGCACGCACGTTTTAGGCTTCATCAATGAATCTTTTTGGTGAAGGAATTTCTGGTGCAAGACCCCGTCTTTCTCTTATCTCTTTTATCATGTCAGATGCAACATTCTGTGGCACTTTCTCCCAATGATCAAAGGTGCTTTGCCAAAAGGCATGTCCCGACGTTGCAGACCTCATGTCGGCAGCTAGACCAAAGGTTTCAGCAACCGGAATGTAACCAGTAATCATTGTCACTGGTCCCTTTTGTTCTGAGGACAGTATTCTTCCGCGTTTACGGATGATCATGCTGCTTACTTCCCCAACCCACTGAGCAGGCACTGAAATCCCAATCTTATATATAGGTTCTAGAAGGACGGGTTCTGCTGTTAGGAATGAACCTAGGAGAGCTCTTCGAATCGCGGGCATAATCTGTGCGGGTCCACGATGGACAGGGTCTTCGTGCAATTTAACATCCATGAGTTTTACTTTTACACCCCGCATAGGTTCTTCGCAAAGGGGACCATTTTCAGATGCCCATCTAAACCCAGAAATAACCATAGTTCTCGCTTCTCGGAGGTACTGTATTCCCTTCGTAAGATCTAAAAGAATGTTTCTGTGCTCCTCAAGGGCCCAAACGTTTCTCGCATCGTCTGCAGACCAGTTGGCCTCCTTACGTAATATGGCGCGTATACGTTTTCGTCCCATTGCCTCTGCAATCTCTCCTTTCTCTATCATCTTTATGACAGGTTCTTCAAGGGGTTCAACTTGTATCCAAAATCGATTGTGTTTGTTGGGACTTTTCGCCATGGCAGAGACGCCTACTCCAGAAATGCTTTCTCTGTACACAACGATTGGCTTAGATGTAAGGATTTCCAGACCACCACTGTAGTCTCTGAGGAACTTGCAGGCAATCTCCAAGTGGAGTTCACCCATTCCACTGAGCAAATATTCCCCTGTCTCTTTATTTATCGTAGTCACAAGGTTTGGATCTTCAATTGCCAAACGGTGCATTACGTCTACAAGACGGGGCAAATTCTTTGGATGTTTGGGTTCAATGGCGATTGTTACTACGGGCTCAGAGACATATTTGATGAGTTCAAAAGGTATCATCACGTCCTTGTGTGGAACGTCAATTAAGGTCTCGCCGGCTCTCGCGAGGTCTAAGCCAAGTAACGCAGCTATATTCCCAGCGACAATGCAGTCTACAACTTCTCTAAAAGCTCCCATATACATGGATACTTGCTGGACTCTGTAGCCTTTTTTCGCTCCAACCAAGTATACTTGATCGCCCTCTTGAATTGACCCCGAAAATGTTCTCCCGGTGGCTACAAGTCCTGCATGTGGGTCTAACTGGGCTGATGTGAAGCACATAACGGTGGGTCCGTTGTCGTCGCATTTTATCATGGCTTCTCCGATTTCGGAGTCCATTTCCCCTTTCCAGACTTTTGGTACTCTATACCTCTGAGCTTCTATTGGGTTTGGAAGTTTCTTAACAACCATGTCCAGTATTGCTGTGTGAAGAGGAATGGTTTTCTGAAGTTCTTGCCATTGTTCTTTGTGATAAGCATCCACAACATCGCTGAATTTTATTCCCTTTTTCTGAGCAATATTAACGGTAAATCCCCATCTGTGGAGAGCGGAGCCAAAAGCAACTGTTCCGTTAGTGGGGTCAACCCTCCACTTTTCCCGATAATCTTGTTCGCCATATAATTCAATTAGATTATTGAAGTCCCGGACTATTCTGAGAAGTTTATTTTGAACTTCGTCTGAGCTGAGCTTTAATTCTCTGATTAAACGGTCCACTTTATTAATGAACAAGACAGGTTTGACTCTTTCAGCCAATGCTTGTCTAGTTACGGTTTCAGTTTGAACCATCACTTCTTCAACTGCGTCCACTACCACGACAACACCATCAATAGCCCTCAGTGCACGGGTTACCTTACCTGTAAAGTCTACGTGTCCAGGCGTATCAATGAGGTTGACAAGGTATGGTTTATTCTCGATCTCATGAAGCAGAGAAATATTAGCTGTTTTAATAGTAATACCACGCTTTTGCTCTTCCTCAAGATAATCTAATGCTCTGGCTTCACCAGCTATCTTAGGCGATAAGAGTCCAGCTTCAACCAACAAGGAATCAGTCATAGTGGTTTTACCATGATCAATATGAGCAATTATACCAATGTCACGAATATCTTCCTTTTTGCTCATGAGTTTAAGAATATCATTTGTCTGCTTGAAACGTGGACACATGTAGGTTAATTTCTCCTTTTACGGTCAGCCCCATAGAATGTTCTCGGAGTATGGAAGCAGAGAAACATAAAAAGCTTTTGCGGCAACTTACTGACTACAAATTTGGGCAAAGTCAGGGTCTCTTTCAATCTCTTTCTTAGTTGCCATCCTCCACGAGACTTGTTCGTTTGATTCTAATTTAATGAGAAAGACGCTTCCTTTAACATCTGAAAGCCCAAATGCCTTAAGGTCATCAACCAAGTTATATGGAGAATCCACTTCAGACCTATCTTTCTCGTCACCTTTTCTTGTCTGGTATCTAATTTCCATTTTGCCTCGTTCTCTTCTCGAATCATAGTCGACGTTGATTTCTTCAACTGCATGCCACTGTCCATTGATGTGGAGAAATATTCCAGTAGTTTTATCTAATCTTAGTTCCATGTGGCTTCCTCAAGAATCATAACTTATTTACACCTTTTATACCCCATTCTTTTCTTTTCCGTCGCCTTTTTTTGGGTCAATTTTTTCGGTTATAATTTTGACCGCGCGCGTGCGTTTCTTAACCATTCTTCGTTTGAGAAAACAGGTGTAGGGTTAGCCACAAGCACTAGCTTATTTAGCCTTCTCTCTCCGTCTCTTTCTCTTTTTTTGAGTCCTTTTCTGTTTCTTCTTCTTAGTCTTTTTAGTCATGGCGTGATGTCTAGGCATATTACCATAATTCCTTCAATAACTTTAGTCGTATCGTAGGGTTCTTAAAGTTTACTCGATAGTTCCTTTAACCTTGGCGGAGTTCAAGTTGTTTAGGCGGTTTCTCCATTGGAGCATAAGGGGCGTCCAAAATCTTGGCTATTTTTTCAGACGTTTTTCTTCCAACACCCTTAACCAAAGAAAACGCTGCAACAGAGGCACAAAAGATTTTGCGAACGGTCCCAAATTGCTTTCACACACATTCAGGCAACTTTAATCCAATACTTGGAAGATTGGAAACTAACGTCAGTTGTGATTTTTCTAAATCGGTGGTTTTTGGGTTTCTTCTGGATAAATGGACTCCTTGGGTGAGCAGAACTTCTGTGCTTTATCAGGGCGTAAATCAGGTCTGCGGTCTGTTGGATTTCTGTTGTGAAGCGCGCGAGCGCACACATGATCGTTTCTTAATTATTATTCCACTAAAGATAATGGCAGCTATAGTGATTGGGATTCCAACCAGAATTGGAGTTGGGATTTTGCTAATGAAATCCTTTATTCCTGATATGTCATTTATTGGTGTGTTGGATGGTTCTGGTGAATAGTGAATATAGTTGAAGTATGAACCCTGATTATTTATTTCATAGTCATCTCCATCTCCATCCGTAGCAATAATCGAATAATAGATCGGAGTATCTCTGGGAACAGATGGTGTAGCAGAGTATGCATTACTTCCAGAAGACATTTGAATTTTTTGCCAAGTATTTTGGTCTTTTGAATACTTCAACACAGCTTTTTCTATTCCAGATTTATCATATAAATTAATTCTTACTGTTCCAGCTTCTGATTGTGGTTCGTCAACGGTTAATGGTTCATCTAGTTTCATATTAAAAGGGATTTTTTGCTTTACGGTTACAGCATCCCAACTGAGTTTGGGATATTTAAAAAGATCAAAATTCCAATTGTTTTTATACAAACTAGTCCCAAGAGCTTGGAGATTCACATCAATATAGTAATCCCAATCCACATCAAAAAATAAGCGATATACTAAAGGACTCAAATCAATTGAAAAATGATTGCCATATGAATCCTCCTCACTATTTGGAGACAGTAATGCAGGTATTACCTTATTGGATAGATCTGAGCTATACGAGAGAGAGGACGACCCAAGATTTTGGACACGATTATCTATATTGATGGGTGCTTCAATGCGAGTAGAGAGTCTAGGTGTAATTAATAAACCACTTGAAGTATTGAAGACGTCTTGAACTAACCATTTTAGTACTGCCAAAGCAGCTTTTATTGCAGGATTTGTAATGCTCAGTTTTTCAGCTGTATTAAGAATAGCGTTTAATAAGTCAATTTTGATAGTTCCTGAAATAAGTTCACCAAGTGTATTTGAGTTATATGATATATCTTGAATACTAACAAAATCAAATAAATTATCGTTAATATAACTCTTTAAAGTATTAGCGTCTCCAACAAAGATCTTGTCTATGAATTTTCTTAAAACTTGAGAATTGATATCAAAAGATAGTGTCCATTTACTACCAAAAGTGTTGTGGAAATCACGGCTAAAGCCAACAGTTGGAATATATATTGGAGAAGGTAACATTAAATGTATCTTTAATAAGAATTCGGGATTAATTGTCAAAAGTCGAGTACCTAAGAGGTTGAGTGATGTTGTAACTTCAAAGTTATCTCCTGGCTCAACAATATTCGGATAAGTCACATCAAGTTTTGCAGGTACTTGAAAGGAAACATCCAAACCATACTTAAAAGCAATATAACATTGAGTAACTGGCCATTTATCCCACAAACAAAATTCACGCCATTCTCCTTTTAGAAGAGAGATATCCCAGTTTAAAGAGATATCAATCTCTTCATGATTCAGTCTCTTCTCAGCATGATATCGAGTAAAAGCTTGAACATTCGGATAGGCAAAAACCAATATTAATAGAAATACAAGAAAAAAGCTAAGGAATCTTAGTTTAAAATGCATTTTATCCTCTGTCTCCTCCTCATACATATATCTAGATAATATGCTACATTTAAAACTTACAGAAACGCAAAGGAATATCATTGCAAGAATAGGGTGTATGATCTCCTTTTGACTTGCATTTGGAGCGCGCGCGAAGGAACTAGAACAACGATCTAACATACTCTTCAATTCTAGCCAATTCGATTGTTACAGCGTATCCTGTGCACGCATATTGACTGAAACACTATAGATCCCAGAAAGTTAACAGAACCCTTTTCTTTTGTTCTAATACTAATTATGCCCATGCAGAAATTGATAGTCCTGATGGGTTCTAGAAAGGACATTCTTTTCGCTCGTCGAATTGGTGTCTTTCTAGAGAAAGAAGAATTCCTGGTAGAATACGAATACAATGTAAGTTCTGCACACAAAACCCCTAAAACATTAATAAAAAAACTAGAGAACTACGAAAAATCGGGAGACGATATAGTCTACATCACAGTTGCAGGGTTATCCGACGCACTCTCAGGCACAGTCGCGGGCTACTCCAAATATCCAGTCATCGCATGCCCTCCAGACTCAAAGAAGTACAGATGGACCAAAGTATTCTCCTCCATGATCACGCCTCAAGGAGTCCCTGTTCTCTTCATTTCAGAACCAGAAAATGCCGCCCTGGCAGCCGTAAAAATCTTGGCATTTTCTAACCATTCATTGTACGAAAAGATTGCCATGTATCAACAGAAAAGAAAAGAAGAAGTCATAAAGGCTGACAAAGAAATAAAAGGAAAGAAGATTGCGGAGAGAGATGTAAAGTAGAGGCAGAGCAATGAATTATGAGGTACGAGAAACAAATCTGCCACTTCCCCTCTTCAAGAGAGGGAAAGTTAGAGATGTTTATGATTTGGACGATAGGCTGTTAATTGTTTCAACTGACAGAATCTCAGCCTTTGATGTCGTTTTACCCAACGCTATTCCACATAAAGGTGAAGCTCTAAACCGGCTTTCTGTTCACTGGTTTGACAAAACGAAAGACATAATTTCCAATCACATTCTGGATGTCGTTGATCCTAGAACAGTCTTGGCAAGAAAAACTGATCCAATAAAGATTGAATTTGTGGTCAGAGGGTACTTGTATGGTTCTGCGTGGAGAAGTTACAGCGAAGGAAAATCGATTTGCGGAATCAGACTACCTCCTAGCTTGAAAAAAGCAGAAAGATTGCCAGAACCAATCTTTACACCTACCACCAAAGCCGAAATCGGTCACGATATAGCGATAACGAAGGAAGATGTTGCCAATAGAATAGGAAAGAATGCAGCCAAGGAAGTTGAAGAAGTTTGCATAAAACTATATGAACGAGCTTCGAGCAAAGCAGAAAGGAACGAAATTATATTGGCAGATACCAAATTGGAATTTGGTTTCCTTAACGGAGGTCTTCTTCTTATTGATGAAGTAATCACTCCAGATTCATCAAGATTTTGGCCCTTAGACAAATATGAAGTTGGGAAAAGTCAAATCAGCTTTGATAAACAAGATGTTAGAGACTATTTAGAGTCCACTGGCTGGAACAAGCAGCCTCCAGCCCCAAACTTACCTAACTATATTATCAGAGAAACTTCGAAAAAATATATAGAGGTCTATGAGAGATTGACTGGAAGAAAATTCTAGAAAGGAAAGTGAGGTTAATGACCATAGAAAGAGAAGAAGCACAAAAAATGGTGGAGTCCTATAAGGAGCCAATATGTCTAAATTTAGGTTCCCACTCCGCTTTGGATGCTTGGCAAGGTCAAAGAAATTATGGATTAAGAAGTATAATCTACACAACGCCACAACGAGCTAGAATATACATTCAAAACCCAATGGTCGGCAAACCAAGCGAAACAATCGAAGATTTACCAAATTTAGTTAGTAGAGATATGAAAATTGTAAATGACCCGAAAGACATACGAAAGAACGACAAATGGCAAAGCATTATTTGTATCTTGGAAAAATACTCTGAAATTGTAAGATACGTCGACGACTTGATAGATCTAGAATGCATCCAAATTCCCAACAGAGCCTTCTCCGTCTACGTAGGTGGAGACGAAAACTGCAGTGTAATCGAAAACAAATTCCCAGTTCCCATTGTAGGTTCAAGGAAATTACTGAAAATCGAAAACCGAGGCGAAATTGAAAGAGATTATTACTGGTTTGCCGAGAAAGCTGGTATCCCTTGCCCACAATCCTACGACTTCAACGTTTCCAAATCGGGAATAGCCTTCAAGGAGACAATTGACGAACCAATGATCCTGAAAGCAGAGCACCCACATCGAAAATTCGAGAGAGAATTCATTTTCGCTGCCAACTCAAAGGACATGGAAGAAAAAGTGAGGAAGGAAATGCAGGCAGGGAATCTTAATGAGGAAAACCTTGAGAAAGCCCGTCTTGAACAACTTGTCCTCGGGCCTCATGCGAACTTCAACTTTTTCTTCTCACCCTTGGATGCAAAGGGAGACTGGGGTGACGCTGAGAAGTGGTATTCCAAACTATATAACGTCAGCACAAAGAATGCAAGAGCTTTTCTTGCAAACCAGTTTCTATCCATTGACGAAAGAAGGGAGACGATTTTCGACGGATTAAGGAGACTACCAATAGATGTCCAAGAAAAACTGAGAAAGATTCCTTCTTTCGAGGTTACTGCCCATGTTCTCATGAGCTTAAGAGAATCCTTGTTAAAAGACATGCATCGCTACGCTGATGCCTTCTTTTTAGCAACGAGAGAATATGAGCCCCCAGGAATAATAGGGGCATGGTGTCTACAGACCTTAATGACTTGGGATAGAGTTTCCAAATACGAACTAAATCCCCAAATCAAGATTGACTTCACGAGTGGCGTTGAGCCGAAAACTGCAGTTGAGTATGGTTTGTATGACGTGCCAGAAGGGGAAGAACCCTACATGCATATTCCAGTCACGCAGGATGTTGCCTTGCGACACGGTGGTGGAACCAACGTTCATATGGGAATTGGTTCGCAATATGCAAACGCCAAATATCAGAAAACAATGAGCATGGGTGACAGAATAGCCTTGGAAATACGAAGAGCATGGAAAAGCGAGCAGCTGTCAGAAATAGTCACGTAATCCAATAAACTCTCCAAGTGCCCAACAAGGACGGACCTTATGTCAAAGGAGTTTACCTATGCCGAGGCCGGTGTAGACCGAGAATTAAGAAGAGAATCCAAAGAAGCTCTAAAGATTCTTGAAAAAACCTATAGATTTAGCAGATATGGAAGAATAATCAATCTTCCTTATGGTAGAATTTTCCCTTTCGCTAAAGGATACCTTGACCTGGCCATCGAAGGAGTTGGAACCAAAGTTCTTGTCGCACAGCTAGCGAACAAATACGACACAATCGGCATTGACGGAGTCGCACTGGCTGTAAACGATGTGATCCGATCTGGCGCACGACCATTAGCCATAGTTGACAACATACATGCGCAAGTTTCAGACCCACAGCTGATTGATAAGTGGATGAAAGGCATAGTAGAAGGAGCAAGCGAGGCTGAGTGTATAGTACCAGGCGGCGAGATAGGGGACGTAGCAGAAATTATCAAGGGTGTAACGAATGGAAAAAGCTTCGACATGGTCATTGCCTGCATAGGCGAGTTATCTAGAGACGAAATCATTCTGGGAAACGACATAAAGGCTGGAGACGTAGTAATTGGTCTAAGCAGTTCCGGCATCCACAGCAACGGAATATCACTGGCAAGAAAAATCCTCTTCAAAGCATGGGGCGGAAAGTATGATCCTTTCGATGTTCCAGAAGGACTTAACCGGGAAGTTGTCTATGAGGTTCTAGAACCAATGAAAATCTATGTAAAACCAGTGTTACAGATCTCCAGAGAGCACCAGATAAAAGGACTAGTCCATATCACAGGCGATGCCTATCTTAAGTTCAACAGATTAATGATGTTTTCTAGAGGGATAGGATTCGAGTTCAATAACTTCAAACCGCAGCCTATTTTCAGGTTGATCCAAGAGACGGCTCAAGAGGCTAGAGGTCCTATAACGGACGAGGAAATGCTGAGGACCTTCAATATGGGATGGGGCTTTGCGATAGTCACAGAAGAAAATGAAAGAGACAGTATAATAGATAATTTGGAGAAAATTGGGGTTGAAGCCCAGCAGATTGGAAGGGCAACTGATTCGAAGAAAATAGTTGCTGTTCATAAAGGAAGAAAACTAGAACTACAATAAACGTTTAAATTTTCATTTAAATTTCGCTTAGACAAAACTTAAATTTTTAATTGTTTAATTATACCTCATGGAGTATCAAGTTAAAGTTGAGGTTTCTCTCAAACCGGGTCATTCAGATCCGGAAGGAGAAACAACAGCAAAATCTTTGCAAGATCTCAGGTATCCAGTTGAAACTGTCAAGGTGGGCAAGGTTTACACATTTACGCTTTCTGCAGATTCTCTGGAAAAAGCAAAAAAACAAGTTGATGAGATTTGTCAAAGACTGCTAGCAAATCCAGTGAAAGACAATTATGATTCTGTGGTTGAGGAAAAAAGTGACCGCGTATCTCTATAAAAAGAGAAGCGTACCCTTCGAACTCATTGAGGCAAACCTCCTAGAAGTCAACGATGAGCAAATGCTCCAAATCAGCAAAGAAACAGGAATTGTTCTAAATCTTGAAGAAATGAAACGGGTTAGGGAATATTTTTCAAAGCTAGGAAGAAATCCTACTGACATTGAACTTCAAACCATTGGTCAAACATGGTCAGAGCATTGCTTTCATAAAACCTTCAAAGGGGACATAGTCACACCCAAGGGAGAATCAATCGTTGCGAACATGTTTAGGGAATACATAGCAAAAAGCACGGAAGAACTTAGCCTGCCATGGTGTCGCTCTGTTTTTGAGGATAACGCAGGTATAGTCGACTTTGAGAATGATTATGCAATAGCTGCTAAAGTTGAGACTCATAATCATCCCTCTGCGATAGAACCTTTTGGGGGAGCTGCTACCGGCGTAGGAGGCGTTATTAGAGATGTACTTGGAGTTTGGGCTGATCCTATTGCTTGCACTGACGTTCTCTGTTTCGGCCCCTTGGACTATGACTATGAGAACCTTCCTCAAGGAACGAAACATCCCAAATACTTGTTTAGAGGTGTCGTGGCAGGAATTGGTCATTACGGCAATAACATGGGCATACCAACAGTCAATGGCACCATACGTTTCGACGATGGCTACGTCGGCAATATTGTAGTGTATTGTGGCTGCGTCGGCATTCTGCCTATGAAAACGTTTGTTCAGAACACTAAGCCAGGAGATATAGCAGTTCTTGCTGGCGGAAGAACAGGCAGAGACGGAATCCACGGAGTAACCTTTGCCTCCGCGGAACTGACAAAAGAATCCGAAGAAGTTTCGAGGCCCGCGGTCCAGATTGCAAATCCAATAGAAGAAGAAAAACTCAAGCGTGCTATTATCGAAATAAGAGACCAGAGACTCGCCTCAGCGATAACCGATCTTGGCGGCGGAGGCTTATCCTGTGCCACAGGAGAAATGGCGCACAGGTCTCAATGCGGAATCCACATCGAATTGGAAAAAGTTCCTCTAAAATATCCGGGGATGTCTCCATGGGAGATTTATATTTCTGAATCACAGGAAAGAATGCTACTCTCTGTCCCTAAGAAAAACCTCCAAAGCGTCTTAGACATCTTTGAGGGTGAAGAAGTTGAGGCATCGCCAGTAGGTAGGTTCACCAAAGGCAACATTCTTGAGGTATACTACCACGAGCATGCGGTTGCCCATTTGGATTTAGATTTTCTGTACAGCCCTCCAAGAGTCAGGAGAGTTGCCGAGTGGAAAAAGCCAATGCATAAAGACCCCAGTTTTGCTGAACCTCAAGATCTGACAAGGGAACTTCTACAGTTGCTGTCTTCACCAAATGTTTCAAGCAGAGAATCAGTCATAAGGGTCTATGATCATGAAGTTAAAGGAAACACGGTTTTGAAACCTTTGCAAGGACGATTTGCGGGACCAAACGATAGCGCAATCATCAAGCCTCTAAACAAGTCTTGGAAAGGAATCGTCATTTCATGTGGGATGAATCCTACCTACGGCAGAATTGACCCCTATTGGATGGCAGCCTCCGCCATAGATGAGGCCATCAGAAACAACATCGCCGTGGGCGGCAGAAGAATCGCCTTACTCGACAATTTTACTTGGGGAAGTCCAGAAAGGCCAGACCGACTCGGTGGACTTGTAAGGGCTTGTAAGGCCTGTTACGATTTTGCTAAAGCCTATGGAACGCCCTTTATTTCAGGCAAAGACAGTCTTTACAACGAATCCCCTTTGGGGTCGGTGACGCCGACTCTTCTAATCACTGCCATCGGAATAATCCCAGATGTTAGAAAAGCGGTTTCAGTTGACTTAAAAGGACCTAACAATCTCCTCTATTTGGTTGGCAAAACCTATCCTGAACTAGGTGGCTCTGAATATTATCGAATGAAAGGTTTTGTAGGAAGGACAGTTCCGAATGTCAAGATGAATCAAGCAAGAAATATTATGAATTCCGTTACAAAGGCGATAGATGCCAGACTCGTTAAGTCTTGCCACGACCTTTCTGAAGGTGGACTGGCAGCGGCAGTTGCGGAGATGGCCCTTGCAGGAGGTTATGGAATAGAACTCTTTTTGGAAAAGGTTCTCCGATCTACAGATTCAATGAGAAACGACTACATTCTCTTCTCAGAATCAAACAGTAGATTTTTGGTGGAAGTTATGGAAAAACGACAAGAAGATTTTGAAGCGCTGATGAAAAACGTTGATCATGCCGTTATTGGCAAAACTCGCAGAAACACTCGTTTTCTTGTGTACGGGTTAGATGGTAAAGTAGTGGTTGACGCCAGTATAGATGAACTAAGGGAGGCTTGGAGAAGCACCTTGGAGGGATAAAAATGGAGGCGGGAATCAAGGTTTGCATATTAAGGGTTGCCGGAACTAATTGTGACGCTGAAACTAAGAGGTCCTTTGAAGATTTGGGAGTGAAAGCTGAAATCCTCCATCTCAGTAGACTAGTTAAAGAAAAGAGTCTCTTTGATTACAGTGCCTTGGTGTTTCCAGGCGGGTTCTCCTACGGGGATTACGTGAGAGCTGGAGCTATTTTGGCGAAAAGAACTTTAGCGAAACTAGGCTCAGATATGAAGGAGTTCATTGAAGAAGAAAGACTAATTTTAGGAATCTGTAATGGATTCCAAGTTCTTGTTGAGGCTGGTTTGTTGCCTAGGTTCAGCAGGGTAAGCGAGCATCCTGAGGCATCTTTAGCCACAAATATTCCCATCGGATACCACTGCAACTGGGCCCATATCAAGCATGAAAATTCGGGAAGGTGCATCTTTACCCAAAAAATCCCTAAAGGAAAAACGTTAGAGATACCTGTGGCTCATGCTGAAGGAAGGTTTATCTTTTCAAAGGAAACGGAAACGGATTATCTAGAGAAGTTGTATGAAAACGACCAGCTAGTTTTCAGATATTGTGACGAAAACGGTGAATATGCTAATGGCAAATACCCAATAAATCCCAATGGTGCCTTCCATGATATAGCAGGCATATGCGATGACACTGGCAGAATCTTTGGATTGATGCCACATCCGGAAAGAGCATACTATGGCTGGCAACTGCCAAACTGGACAAGGAAGGAAAAAATACCGAAATATAGTGATGGAAAACTAATCTTCCAATCCATGGTTGAGTATTTAAAAAAGAATTTCACGTGAAACCTTTTCTCATAAAGAATTCGTTATATGGTTCTAGTCTGCAGAATTAAATAGTCTAAGTTCCTTAGTTATTGATTGGGTAAGTGTCCGTGGGAAAGTTAGAATTCTTCCTGTCATTTACTATGTTAAGTGCAGTCGTCACTTCTCTGATAGTGAATATCTATTTGTTCAAAGTTGTCAATCAATTAAATGAGCAATTGGATGAATTACATGGCTTTAACGGTGAACTAATGTTTAGTTTATCCACTAGTGTTATTCTCCCACCTATTAGTGCTAGTAAGCAAAGTCCAGAAGTTCAGGAATATCTCAATCAACATCCTACTGCACAATGGAGGGTTTTGAAGACCTTCGTTAAGGCTGATGGAAACATCTACTTGGTATATAAGGACTGGATAAAAAGTGGATGGATAGGAAAGGTGCTGACACCGCCTAAGGATGGGAAAAACCATTATTGCTGGAGAGTTCGGTGGTGGTGGTTTGAACAAGGTATATTGGATGGCATTGACGTGTTTGTAGACAAGGATAGTTTGGAAATCGTGCTAATGGATCCGCAATGCCATAGTTGAAAGATTAACATCTAACTCCAAATGCCTATAGTACATCACTGAGACCAAGTGAATGGAAAAAAGCTCCGCTGTTAACACTTTCAGCGCAGACTATAAAAGCTTCGAAGAGTTAACCAGAACCTGTTACATACTGCCCTTCATTTCAGTTCGCATAAATCTGAAACTTTGGGTAGCCCTTCTCTTGCGCCCGCCTTTGTTATACACCTGGATGCAACAAGATTTCCAAGTCTCCCACATTCATGCAAATCCTTGTTTTTCATCAGACCGTACAAAAAACCTGCGCAGAAGGCGTCGCCTGCCCCCGTTGTGTCTACAACTTTTACTTTGTATGGTTCAACCATGTGGCTCTCTTTACTATCCGTAACGTAGCATCCTTTCTTGCCGAGCTTAACCGCCACAATGCTGGCACCTTTTTTTAATAGAATTTTTGCGCCTTCCTTGTATCCCTTTCCTATGAGTATGCTCATTTCATTTCTGTTAAGGAAAAGGGCAGCGCTTCTTTTTATGATGGGCCATAGAGATGGTAGTCCTTTTCTTGTGTACAGTTCTCCAGGGTCAAAACTTATTCTAACATCAGGAAGGCCCTTAATCAGGTTTTTCTGGGCTCTGAAAGGTTTTTCTCCAACAAAGGATGTTAAATGTAGAAACTTGGTGTTCTGTGCATAGTTCACGTCGATCTCTACAAACTGCAGGGAGTCATTAACACCAGGGTCCACATATAAGGCTCTTTCACCTTTTCTGTCTACGAACCCCACAGCAACTCCGCTTCGACCTCCTCTCAAAACTGCTATACCGTTTGTGTCAACACCTTCTTTCTTAAAATCCCCTATGAGCAGATTACCTTCGCGGTCATCAGAAACTTTCCCTATAAACCCTGTTTTTAGTCCCAGTCTTGATAAACCTACGGCTGTGTTTGCTGCGGAGCCTCCTGGCGTCTCTTTAAAGTCGGTAATGTAACTTTCTTCGTCTTCTCTTGCTATTCTGTTTACTCTATAGAGCCTGTCTATATTCAGTGCACCAAAGCAGACGACATCAAATCTCATGGAAACAGCTCTCGAAGGTAAATCTTATACTTGCCAAGTTCCCCTCCATAGTTACCCGCCGATATCTTCACCACTTCGTCCACATCTCTGGCCGTGAAGATGCCAACCTTCATCGCTTCTTTTACGGCATCCAGGGAAACGCCGTTAATCACGATTTCTGGAATGTAGTTAACGCCTTCTGGAACTTTCGATTCTTTTCCTAATTTTTCCTTTAGTGTTGGACAATAGGGATGATTAGTGGTTGGACCTATCCACGGAAAATTTGTTTCAGGCTTTGACCCCGCTGAGCAAATATCGAATGGCGTCACTACACCTTCCACTTCTCTTATTGCTTTTAATGCTTTTTTTCCTGCTTCCATCACCGCTTTTTTGGTTTTACACATATACCAAAAGTTGCCTCCAGTCACTCCTCGTGCATATCCTATGTAACGCTCTATTTGGAAGTCTGAAACCAGTATCGGGACAGTAATCATTTGGCGTCCATATCGTTTTTCTGCCCATTCATAACCGTCTCCGCAGTGACCTATTCTTTCCATGGTGTCGATTTTTCCTTCAGGATTAGGTAATGCGTCAAAAACAGATGTGAAAGGTTTTACAAGTATGTCTTGGCGTATGCGGTAAGAGAGTTCTTTCGCGAATTTCTTTATTATGGCATCAAACGATTTTTTCTCCTCAAGTCCTGCCCAAAACTGTACAATTGCACCTTTACGTTTGTCTGGTGTTTCTGTTTTGTTCAGCCACTTTTCGATACCGCCTTCAGTTCTGCCAATGACCACGGAAGGAGTAGCAGTGGCGTCTTCTGCGGCTTTTCTTACTGTCATGACATCATCAGCAGTTACTATAATTCTCGAATATACACCCTCAAAAGCTTCAGCAAAAGTGTCCTCTATTTCTGCTTTCATCCTAATCCCCCAACTGCCTCTCCCCTAATAGTTTTCCTAAAAGCGGTACTTTCTTTCATCAGCCTTTTCTTATTAGCCGAGGTTACTATTTCGATTTTGGGAAGAGTTTTAGGATACAGCTGTGACATTTGACTCTGCAGAATTGGAGAACAATATTGCCCTAATCCGGAATAACTCCATTCTCTAACCAATTCCAAAACACCTTTCCTCCCATAATGGCTGAAAACCTCGGCAAGAACAGAAGTCACCGCTGCATTATCTGAAAGAACAGCGATTTCAGCTTCTCTAACAGCGTAACTGTTGCCGTTAAAACTAACTGTTAACCCCTTGTTATCTCCCACCAACTGAAATGACTGAATATCTGTAATGCTGTCTCCAACATACATCACATCATAGGATTTGACGCCTACGTTAGTGACAATTTCCTGAACTGCCTTTGCTTTCTCAAATCCACCGACCGGGTTGACTTCCCTCAGCATTTTGCTTGACTCCATATCAGAAATTTTTTTCCAAAATACCTCATCCAACCTTTGAATGGTTTGGCGGTCTCTTTCAGAAAAATCGTTGATGGAAAGGGCATTTTCTGGAATTTTTATCATGGGCATACTGACTATTTCTTCCTTAAGGCATCTCAGTTTCTCTGTTTCTTTTCGGCTAATTTGGTATTTGTCTAGGTTTAGTTCAGTACAGTAAACGTTCTTCAAAGGAAAGTCTACCGCGTTACATAGAGCTTGCATGTACTGTTGGTAACTGGTACTAACCATAAAAGATGGCATGATGCTTCTTACAAACTGTAACATATCTTTTGCGCCTGGAACCAACAGAATATTCTTTGTAGAGAAATTCTCCATTTTTTCGTTGGTTACCCCAAATGCTCGAAGAAAGGGCAATATTAGCTTTAGAGTATCACCAGCTTTGTATCCCAGTTTCTCAATAATATCTGCTTGAACATCGTCATACTTGCTGAGTAAAGCGAACAAAGCGCTTCCGTTGGGGATGAAGTGTTCAGTGAGCTCATATGCATTGTCGTTTTTAGAGATGGGACCTTCACAATCTGTAATGAAGACTTTTTGTGTTCTCTCAGCTTGTAGTGTTCTCTGTTCTAGTTGTGTTGCCGCTGCATTCATCACTGACTCCTCAGCTTTCTCATGTGCTCTATGCTTTTGGCTATGTGTTCTTTGGAAGCGATGTCGGTTCTATACCAGAGAGAACCCCCCTTAATCGACCTAATGCCCTCTAAAGAAACATTTCTTGCATCTTCTATATTTTCTCCACTACCAACTACGCATACCGTTCTCGAAGACAGTGGATAAGTTTCCTTCTCTCTTAACTCCATTGAAGCAGGATAGATGCGAATGTTGTTTCCATATTTCTTAGTCAACTCTCCTATCTTGCTAGTATCTATGGGTTTTTTGATGTCATCCTGGTCAACTCGATGAGGGAAAACATCCTTGAACCCTGCATAGTCAGGTGGTGCTTTGTAGATTACTACCGTGGCTTGTTTCTCAAATTCGACGCGCCGCAGATTTCCATCAAGTATTCGGAAACACACTTCAACAAAATCATCCTTCATTATTGGCAACAGATTTTGTATTTCTGGATCGCCTGGTCTACTGTTATTTTCCAGGATTTTGGGTCCTGTGCTGGTATGTATGAAAGCACAGTAGAAGGGTATACCACGCAAGTTTGGGTTGCTTCCCCTCCCTTTCAGTTTATTGAAGATTTTGTCAATAATTTCAATCTCTTTTCCTTCGTCACTTGAGTCCATGAAAGGAAGCCAATCACCAACATTTTTGTATGACCCCATCCCACCTGTGTTGGGGCCTTCATCATTGTCGAAGGCTCGTTTATAATCTCGAGTTTCTGGTAGAGGAACCAGATGTTTTCCGTCACAAAAAGCTTGGAAGCTGGATTCTTCGCCTTCGATTTTTTTCTCGATGATTACTGGACCATGCTCATAATTTGACAAAAAGTGGTCAAACAATTGTTCACGCGTATTGAAGTGATCGCCCCAAACTCCAACCCCTTTTCCAGCCACAGGGCTGTCAGGTTTTACAGCAACTTGGTTTTCAAGTTCATTTAACCATAAGATAATGTCTTTCTTTACTTGCTCCAGGGTGTCATAATCTTTCGGGTCGAAAACTCTGAACTTGGGGTTGATTTCTGGGGCGACTTTCTGAAATAGATTTCTTTGAGCGACTTTGCTACCCTCGATGGCATACTTTTTTGTTGGGCAAATCATGCGTATACGAGTTTCTGCTTCAATTAAATCCCTGAGACCGTTGATTATCGGTTTTTCAGGTCCAACAATACCGAAATCAATCGCTTTCTCGTGTTTCTTGGCGAACCTGCAAATTTCTTTCACATCAAAATCCGAGATGACCACGTGTTTCTTTGCTCTT
Organism: Candidatus Bathyarchaeota archaeon; assembly: GCA_029882515.1. Lineage (GTDB taxonomy): Archaea > Thermoproteota > Bathyarchaeia > Bathyarchaeales > Bathyarchaeaceae > JAOUKN01. The sequence continues at coordinate 3,622 of JAOUKN010000015.1, read as the reverse complement.
TCCAGATTGAAAGGGTTCCTCTGCTTATCCACAACGTAGATTTCAGCAGTGTAATCTTCACTACGGCAAAAAGCATCAACCATTGCAACTCCTCTAGAACCGTAGCAAACAACTAAGACGCCTACTTTGTCCATAAATCCAACACCCTGTACACTCAGGAAATACTAAGTTCTAATGAAACAAGAAATGGAGTCTTCAATGTGTAGATACGATTTGGTTGCTCGAAATTTCATAGAGTCTTCCAGTTTCCTTGAAGCCATTTTCGAATTTTTCTCTCATTTCATCCGCTATTCTCTGAGCTAATGGAGTGGGATATTTTCCAATGACACACCCTAGGCACAATTCTTCTTTCTTCAACTCAGTAGCTCTAACGAGTCCCTCAAGTGATTGGAAATTTACAGTATCTGCGTTTATCAATTTGGCGATTTCGTCTGGATTGTGTTTAGAACCAATTAACTCGCCGTAGGTGGCCATGTCCACCCCGTAGAAACAAGGACCGATTATTCTAGGAAATGTGACGAAGACGTGAACTTTCTTCGCTCCCTTTGCCCGCAGTTTCTGTATAATCGTTTTAGTTGTGTCACCCCTGACGACGCTGTCTTCAGTGACTATGACCGTTTTTCCACTGAGTTGATCATCAAGAATGTTAATTTTCCTGTCAATTGTTCTATACCGTTCTCTAGGTAGTAGAATGAATGCTCGTCTTGTTACATATCTATGTCGTCGAGTCGCCCGCTCCCATCGCAGACCTGTCTCTTCATGAAGCCCATAGGCAGCGTCATTACCTGTCTCAGGTATAGACAAGATCATGTCAGCATTTTTTGTAATTTCAGAATATTCCCTTCCAAGATTTCTTCCGAATTCTTCTCTAACTTCGTACACATACTTGTTTCCAAGTTTTGAGTCAGGTCTGGCAAAATAAGCGAATTCAAACGCACACAGAGCTCGTCTCTTACAGGGAACCACTTGCTCTCGTAAAAATCCATCTTTTGTAGCGAACACAAGTTCTCCAGGTCTAATTTCAGAATCATACTCAAGGTTGTTTATATCTAAACCAACGCTTTCTGATGAAAACGCATACACATTTCGATCTTTGTCGTATCCACAGCAAAGAGGTCTTATTCCGAAAGGATCTCTAAAAGCAAATAACTTCCCATCTTGAGTCATTCCTGTTACAGAAAAGGCGCCATCCACCTCGTTCATACAATCTTTCACAGCCAAAGATAGATCGTTTGATTCAATGAGTTTCATGAGCAGATTTTTGCAAATTAACTCCACATCACAGGCATAAGGGAACTTGCCCAATTTTTTCTCAATCTCTCTTCTCAATTTAAGACTGTTGACGACATTTCCATTGAAGGATATGGCGATGCTGGTTTTTTCTGCTTCGGACAAGGACGGTTGCATGCCTGTGATTAACGATTCTTCATCTGTTCCTCCAGACGTTGTGTATCGCACGTTCCCAATGCCGACTTGTCCCGGCAATTTCCTAAGCCAGTCTCGAATATTTCCTTGTGTGATCTCTGGAACTAGGTCTAAACTTCTGTGAGTGTTGAATTTTCCGTTAAATGTGATGAACCCATGGGACTGGTGACCTCTGTGATTTTGTGAACGCAGCCCCCAGTAGATATAGGGGAAAATGAGATTCCCTCTAAAGTCGTCTGCCCCGAAAACTCCACAGGCTTCTTTTGGATGATCTGGCATAATTGAAGTTAACTCCGAGATTATTTATTTGTTTTGTGGTATATTGCGCGCGTTTATTAATGAAATAATCATTTTCATGTGTAATAGTGGAATAAGAAGCTGAAACGGAAAACACACAACTACTTCTCTCCAAACAACGTTAAGCCATGGTCAAACTTGTTGAAGCTAATGAAGCATAAAGAGACATAAATCTCAAAACTACGTCACAAAAAAACAGTAACAACGGAGGCGTGCAACGTACATAAGCCAACAACCATTTGGAAAACCCATGGCATACATGCGTGGGCAGATAGGACCTGTCACGTCTGAGAAAGATGTTTAAAAATGAGGTGAAAGACAGATCATAGTAACATTTGTACTTCTTTTGCTATTCATTAAATACTCGCTATGTTGAGTCAGCACCGCTCTATTCTAAGTCTCTTTTTCAACTAAGAGTTGCAAAACTATACAACATTCTTTCAAGGGTTTCAATACTAAATCGCGTGTTGGCACACCCGTTTTTGACAAGAGGAACCGCTTGCCCCACTCGACCTAAAGCTGCAAGGTAGTCTCCTCCAAGTGTCAACTCTTGACTGCACGCCACGCCCACAATTCCATCATAGAAATTGTTCTTCAATATTTTTGGCACACAGGACCCTCCAGGCAAAACGTAGACATCATACCCCTTCTTCTTTCCAAGTACAGTGGCACAGTTAATTAGACAATCAGGAGAGCAATAGGCACAAGAATAGGACGGAACTTCTGGGTCAAAAATTGCTTTGCATCTATTGTCCATATATTTCCTTGAGCAATGGGGCAACAAAAGAGCCCGTTTCCTTGTTTTTAGAAACTTTTCTTTTCCTGAAATATTCCTAACATATATGTCCACCAAGTCCTCAACAAGGGTGAGAGCATCAGAAACTTCTAATCCAGTAATTTCACGAACCCTAAATTTTTCAGCTAGATTCCGCGCTTTCCTCCCGATTCTTCGATGCACATCTTTCTCATGGGCAACCTTAGCAAGTTCTCTGAAAAACGACTTAGACACGCGAGACAAGTCAAAACTGAATCCATAGGGCATGTCTCTTCATTCGACAACTAAACCTTTAAAACTATCTATCTCTTATTCTTGCTATAAAACTAAATTACAATATCATACAATGACATCTTAGGTGAGAATCATGGGGATACTTAATAAATTGACAAGAAGGAAGAAAACCGAAGAAAAAACTCCTGAAAAAGTTGAGGATGTAACCACAGAACTTGAAAAATTCTTAGCTAACGACAAAGAAACCTACAAGGCACTACAAAGAAGCATGATTTTGGACCCTAGAGAGGTTGAAGCATCCATGAAAGAGGCAGTAGAAAAGGCGAAGGAATTAGAAAAACAAAGAGACACTTTGAGGGCAAGAATGTGGTATGAAGTTGCCGGAGGCCTTGCAATATATGAAGGAGACGTAAAAAAGGTTAAAGAATATTTCAGCAAGTGCACAAAGTTATCACCAAACATTGAATACCCCATTTTGGAGAATACAGAGAGAGCCGTCCAGAAGGCTCAGGAATACTATAAGAAGTACCTAGAATAGAGACAGAATCATTCGGGTAGATATTGCGTGTGCGTAAACCGGAGAAAGAGAGCTACATATTAAGGGAAGTTGTCTGCTCCTAATCTCGGGCAATTTTTTTGTTGAAAAATACTTGTGCATAGTACAATTCTCCTCAGTAAGGACATAATCTAAAGTTAGGGAATATGTGCGCGCAGCAAACCTAGGTTTTGGGTAGAGATAAAAAGGGGAAGCTAGAGGGAAATGACAAATAAGAGGCGTTCAACTAGCTCTTTGTAACGATTCCGAATGGTAACTTCGGTTACTTGAGCAATCTCTGCTATTTCTCTTTGGGTCTTACGTTCTCCAGTCAATACAGATGCAATGTAACTGGC
>JAOUKN010000089.1 GCA_029882515.1 Candidatus Bathyarchaeota archaeon | reverse complement strand
CACATGATTATACACAGTCCTCTCTCTCAGTTGCCTATCCACTAACAGAAAATCCCTAAACTCATCCAGCAGAAGCGTGGCAGGCTGATGTCCTAACCAAACTAGACTACGACCGCTTTTGTATCTAAAGTTAATTTTGCAAAAGAGGACAGATTTAGGCTTTTCTGAATTGGAAGTTTCTATTGTATAGACCTTTACGAAGTACCATTGGGTTTCCCTACAAACATAGTAGAAAAGAATTCGAGAGGATTTCTCTGATCAGTGTCTCGTACTCTGGACAGAACTGGGAGTTATACACTGAGACAGGTGAGAATGCATAATAGGCATCGAGGAGCCTCATACATATTTAAAAGCCAAACGTATCATTAAAGGGAGTGAAAACAAGTCTCGGGTGATCTGAAATGGTGCCGGTGAACCCATGGTTTTGGATCTCGGTTCTAGTCGTTGTACTATTCTACGCTTACATTCTGAAACGGATTAGAGACGTGGAAGAGAAGGAATTTGTAGAGTTTATGTTTAGCACACGAGAACTAAGTTGGAAGATACCGAGATTCATGTGGATTGAAGATGTAGGGTGGCTTACTATGGTCATAGGGTTTATTGTGCTAACTTACAGTATTCTAAATTTCTTTTCTCAGGAAAGCTTGGTTGTTACCATATTGGGAAGCTGTTTTGTAGTCGGAGGCTATCTCTTAGCTAGTCACTATCGAAAACGGAGATCGCATCAAACAGGGATACCAAAAGAAAAGCGGGCGTCTGCTTCTCAATCTTAAGTACTGCGACGTTCATGGCAACTAGAGAAAAAGATTAAAAGAGTTGACGCTTCATTTCGATTCTCTGAGTAATGACTTTGGGAAGCTTGCTATAGTTGGGACTTATTGACCCATTTACTGCTCTAATTGTTTCTTTTGCTTTTCTTGGAATAATGTTATACAAGCGGGTAAATCTTGGAATAACCTTAAACGCGACGGCCTTACTCTTGGCTTTACTTTCACTTGATTGGCAAGAGATTGAAGCAGTAATTTTTCGAACAACTTTTGACCTACTTACGATTTCAGTTGTGTTTGCAACGTTTGGGATAATGTTACTAAGTCAGCTCTATAAAGAAACAAGGGTCATCAACAATTTAAGCGAGAGTCTAAGCAGAATAATTAACAATCCGAAGATTGTGTCAAGTGTTCTTCCAGCAGTTATTGGATTTCTCCCAGTTGCTGGTGGAGCATTAATGTCAGCCCCGCTTGTGGATTCCGAAGCGGATAAACTTGGATTAAAACCCGAAAAGAAAGCTTACGTAAACTTGTGGTTTAGGCACACCATTTTTCCAGTTTATCCGATAAGCCAACTTCTCATAATCACAGCAGCGCTCACTGAAACAACTGTACCCTCGATAATTATGCGTCATATTCCGGTCGTTGTCATCATGATAATTGTTGGATACATCATCAGTTTTTGGAAAGTTTCTAATGCAGATAACAAGGATGACTCAAACACGAAGAACAGCTTGAACTCGGATTTGAAGGGTTTCTTCATCGCTTTCTCTCCAATTCTAGCGACAATAGTTGTGGCTGTTGGTTTGGATTTAGCTGGTTTTGGTTTGGCTAAACGAGGTTTTGATGTGTTAATAGCAACATTCATAGGCTTAATGGTTTTGATTGCAATTTCTAGGCTAAACCTACAAGTTTTTACAAAGCCCTTCAAAAGCTGGGGAATTTATGGGATTACACTTGCCGCCTATGGCGCATTCTTACTGAGGAACATAATGGAGGCAACTGGAATCCCTGAAATTTTTAAAGCATTTGCAACAAACGGAAGCCTGGACATCATTTTATTGTTAACAGTTGTCCCGGCTGTTTTGGGATTCATCACGAGTTCACCCTCAGGGGGAGTGACAATAGGTATCTCAATTTTAGCTGGAATTCTCACTTTTTCACCTAAGACAGCAGCATTGATTTACATGAGCGCTTATCTAGGATATTTAATTGCGCCAACACACCTCTGTTTCGCATTTACAGCAGATTATTTCAAGTGTTCGCTGGGCAGAGTCTACAAGTATTTGATTCCTTCGTTGGCGATTTCCTTTGCAACAGCAATTCTTGTCTATTTTCTAATCTAAAACTCATAAACTCCCTTAAGGATCGCTTTCCCATTTCTTGATCAGACGTCTGCCTGCCTTTTCCAACATCTCGAGCTTATGATCTTTCGAGAACCGAGTTACTGGAACCAAGTCAAAGATATCGAATCCAAGTCTCCTCAGATAATCTTCAAGGTTGTAGAGGGCACGGACGGCACCCCTGCCGCTTCCTCCAGCGGAGGCTATTCCGATAGCCTTCTTGCCCATAAAAGTCTTAAAGCTCCTTCCAGTCTCGCATCGGCGGAGACGGTCTAGAAAGACCTTAGCAGTCTCACTGAGGTCATGCCAGTAGACAGGGGTAGCGAAGATTAAGGCATCCGATTTAACAATCTTATCCCTCAAATTCTGGAAATCGTCTTCAAGGATACAGACTCCCTCTTTCCTGCACTTTCCCCATCCATCTTCGCACGCGATGCATGGCTTTATATCAAGCCTATTTAGGTGAATAATCTCAGTCTCTTCACCTTCAGCTTCAACACCCTTCAGGGTAGCGTGCGCGAGACTAGAAGTCAACCCATCCAAATTAGGACTTGACTGAATAGCAATAACCTTCATGCTAACAACCAGAAGCTAACTAACAAAATGAAGTGAAAAATGTTTCGCGCATATGATACTCGTCGCTAGATCAGTTACTAGACTTCCGTTTGAGGATGCCTGTGAGACACCCAATTCCTCCGGCTGCTTTATGAAGTTCGTTTACCTCGACGGTCACACATTTGATGCCCATATGTTCATAGAAAGATTGGGTTTTAGGATTGCCCGAAGGCATGAGGATCTGCTGCGGACCCAATGTCACGAAGTTCAGCGCCATCCCGCGGATCGCTTCTTCCTCGTCAGGGATGAAGACAACAGTGTATCTGCGTTCCCGAAGAGCCTTAACAGTTGCATAAGGAATTCGATTCCGCCAGCAAATGGCAAGGTCTTGGTCAACAACACGGAAAGTTCCCATTAGGTGCATTGCTCCATACGGTAGGCCGACTCTGACAACCTCAACACCCATCTCGTGAAGAAGGCTTGTTACCTGAGTTGCCCCTTCATCGTTGGTGCGCAGTCCTGTCCCAAGGATTACTGTATCCGAAGCAATCCAAGACGCGTCCGCTCCCTCAAAGACTCCTTTTCCTCGTATACAGCGCAGGATCGGGATACCCAATTCAGCTAGTTTTCGCGCGACGAATCGCTCCTCTCCAGCGCGGACATCGGATGCTGGACGCGCCAAAATCACTCCTTCAGGTGTCATGAAAAGGAGATCAGCTACGAACATCAAGTTAGGAGGAGGCATATTGTGGGGTTCGATGTAGAGGACGGTGACGCCAGCATCCCGATAAGCTGCAACTAGACGATCATGTTGGTGTCTAGCCAAAGCAGCCTGTGGAACAGCAAGCATTAGGGCGTCGTTTGCGTCTGTAATCGTTTCTATCTCACGTCCTGGGCGATGCATCAGAACGGTTTTAAGAGGGGCCCACTCATTCGCCACGCCACACGCTGCCCAAAATCTTCCAATCTCCTGACGCAAGGACACCACCCGTGGGGACCAACCGGCACCACCGTGAGCTGCATCTCTTGCGATTTTCGACATGCCAAACCCTAGTTTGCATATCTTACCTGTCAAAATAACGCTTTCGCCTATCTTTCCACCAGACTATAGGTTTCGATGATCGCCCTGTACTCTTTCGTCAGTTCCCTAGGGTTCCACTACCTACTACACAACTGCTGTACTCAATTCTGTGAAAACCAATTTGGTTCTTCACATCTTCAAAAGGTTTAGCTTTCAACGCATATGGCTCCAAGTAATCTTACCTAGTCAAGAACAGCAAAGATGAAATAAATGGTTCGCGCTCAACTATCTTACGTGTTTGCAAGATGCAGGTGCATTTAGTGAACAATACGCGGGTCGATTTGTGGTGCCGCGCGCGCAGTATAGAAATGTATCCAGAAGTAGCCACAACTTAGATTTATAAGTTGAAGAAAAACTGAAAAAGTTCAAGGAAAAGATGATAAACCATGAGTGAAAAGGAAGTTAAGAAGGGTCCTAAGTGTCGCAGAGAAATGGGACCTGACGACCCGGGCAAACATGCCAAAAATACTTGAATGAAAGTAAAATCCAGTCACGGAGGAAAAAGGATTGTGGGAAAAGAAGAAAACAATTAAACAGGGAATTGGGTTTGCACTCATAGGAACATTAGGAGTTGTCATAAATGGAATCGTCTACGCAGCCATCAGTCAGATAGATACATTTCGTGGAGTTCCGTTAGATTGGTGGATTTTCAAAGAAATCACATGGGCATGGGGCATAGGAATTTTGGTCGCGTTCGTATGGAATTTTTTAATGAATAAGTGGTTAGTGTTTAAATCGTGACCCACTGAGTTCCTCAAGTAAAAACCCTTCAAGTCCTCGCAGAAATGCACGTGCGTACATTCTTCGTGCAGGTTCTTTTCCAAGAGAAAGTTCAGTGGTGCCGCGGGCCGGACTTGAACCGGCGACAACCCGGTCTTCAGCTTCACCCTCAACTTTCATTGAGTCGGGTGCTCTCCCAGTCTGAGCTACCGCGGCGTACAATCTCAATTTCATATCCTACGGTGTCTTTAAGGTTTTCTTTCAACAGACATCATGAAATAGAACAGGGAAAGTTACTCTGACTGTCATTCAACTTGTCGCTGGCGCCAAATATTGTACGGACATTGTCTCCAGCAATAGGTGGTTCTCTTCAGGTGACAGGTTTTGCACTCAGCCTTTTCGAAGGGGCGAAGCCGCCTAACCCGTCTAGCCAATCTATACGCCTAAAACATAAACTCTTCCGAGGAATAAATCAATTTTGGAATCAAATAATTATAAGAAACTTACCCTACACAGCATGTGTATATCAAGTTAGAAGAGGTCCCCAAATGATTGAGTCGTATGATTTTGGAAGAATCGTTATAGATGGAAAGCAATACGGTAGCGATGTGCTTGTGTTTCCACATCGAGTTATGAGTCGCTGGTGGAGAAAAGAAGGCCATCGACTACACATCAACGATTTGGAAGAGGTTGTGAAAGAGGGGGGAGAGGTGCTCATTGTTGGCACTGGATATTCAGGATTAATGGATGTTCTTACTGAAACTAAGGAGTCCATGAGAAGGGAGGGGTTCGAGTTAATCATTCGGCCCACTAGAGAGGCTTGTGAAACCTATAATAATCTTGTCAAATCTGGGAAAAAGGTCATAGCCGCTTTACATCTAACCTGCTAGTAGTTTATGCATGCATGCGTTTTAGTGTGTTTTTTCCAACTGCCGGGATTCGCCGATGATGCAGATGTTAGGTGTAATGTTTAGTTCCATGTTGGCGTTCTTGATCTACGTCTATGCCGAAGACCTCTGCGACTGCCAAGGTTCATGAAGTGCTGTCTATGACAGTTTTGTAAATGATGGTGCAGGTGTTCGAAGACTGGTCGAACTTCTTGGCCATCTTCGTGATCTCGAAGAACTCTCGTGGATGCTTTGGCTTCTTCTTTATGCGAGCTCAGCAAAATCAGTAAACATGATTGAGACAGATAAATCAAAATTGCACAAAAACGCAATATTATGGTGATCACTGAGGTATTTCTTGAAACCAAAATAGATAGATCTGTCAAGTTGCGCGCAATACTTGACGACAAACTTATGAATTTCAGGCATAATATTGTATCTGGAACAGAGATGGCAGGAACAATTCAAGTTTTCGTAAACAATGAGAAAGTGCCTGTTAGAAATTTTCAAACATACGAGTTCACAACTCCAGAACATGAGTGCACAAGAAAACCAATAACAGTCCCAATCTTCGAATCGGTCCTTCCCGAAATCCACGAACAAGTGATCAAAATCGCAGAAAGAGTGGCGGAAGAAAAAGGAATGAAACTGAAAGTTTACAATCTATCATCAAGAATGGGAAAAGTAAAGGCAGTCTTGAAAGGCGTGAAGGAAACGCCAACAATAATCGTTGGAAATCACAAAATTTCTGAAGAAATCACAGAAAAGAAACTACTGTATTTGTTGGAATAGACAAACGCCTGTCTTTACGAGACTATGCAACATTTCATCGCTTCTCTAGTCTAAAGGCTCCTCTCATAAAATGGACGTTGAATCCTTATGGTTAATCTGGATTCTGCGGTCATAAAGCATTAATGAAGTAGTCGTTGGAATTCTAAGTCCATAAAGGGGTGAAGATGTTGGATGGTGTGATTCTTGCGACTTGTAAAGCGCTAATCGATGACGCCAAGTTGGGATGCACGGACATGGTTTTCAAAGACTTATGTATAGAACTCTTGGCTAAGGCGAAACTGGTGTTGACTGAGAGGCAATTTGAAGAGTTTTCCAACTATGTTGCAGGGAAATTGAAGGAGAAAATCGTTTTAAACCCAAAAACTTACTAGAACTCTGATTCCGGTCTTCTTATTCGGTCTCTTATTATGCAATACAGTTCCATCATACCATAGGTGCTATGCTTCGATTTCATCTTTGTTCTCCAGAGAAAACAGGCTCAAAAATCCTTATTAACGCGGAAAGTAACACTTATATTAGCGAAGACTAGCCAACTAATCTTTGGCGAAACATGAATCGCATCGACAGCCGTAACCATCGGCGGCTTCAACCCAGACAAAAAAGGCGATAAACCGCCCTACTGAATGAAGATGTTGACCTCCAGTTACGGCAACAAAAATGAAGACCTAACATCATGTTTAGGTCCGAAATAGGCTCAAAAGGCGCATAAACCCCCCAAATCCAACCAACAACAGGCCAAAACTCCCAAATTTGTAAATCCGGTTGATCCTGCCGGACCCTACTGCTATCGGGGTAGGACTAAAACATGCGAGTCAAACGTCTCTAAGCCATGGAGGAGACGTGGCAAACGGCTCAGTAACACGTGGCTAACCTAACCTTGAGACAGGAACAACCCCGGGAAACTGGGGACAATTCCAGATAGGCGAGGAAGCCTGGAATGACTCCTCACCCAAAAGATATCCGAACCATGCTTTAGATGTCGCTCAAGGATGGAGCCGCGGCCGATCAGGTAGTTGGTAGGACAAAGGCCTACCAAGCCTATAACCGGTACGGGCCGTGAGAGCGGGAGCCCGGAGATGGGAACTGAGACAAGGTCCCAGGCCCTACGGGGCGCAGCAGTTGCGAAAACTCGCCAATGCACGAAAGTGTGAGCGGGCTACCCCGAGTGCCGTCCGCTGAGGATGGCTTTTCTCCAGTGTAAGGAGCTGGAGGAATAAGGAGAGGGCAAGACTGGTGTCAGCCGCCGCGGTAATACCAGCTCTCCGAGTGGTAGGGATGATTATTGGGCTTAAAGCGTCCGTAGCCGGCCTAACAAGTCTCTCGTTAAATCCAACGATCCAATCGTTGGACTGCGGGAGATACTGTCAGGCTAGGAGACGGGAGAGGCCGACGGTACTCTTGGGGTAGGGGTGAAATCCTGTAATCCCAGGAAGACCACCAGTGGCGAAGGCTGTCGGCTGGCACGTGCTCGACGGTGAGGGACGAAAGCTTGGGGAGCGAACCGGATTAGATACCCGGGTAGTCCAAGCTGTAAACGATGCGGGCTAGGTGTTGGGGTGGCTACGGGCCACTTCAGTGCCGCAGTGAAAGCGTTAAGCCCGCCGCCTGGGGAGTACGGCCGCAAGGCTGAAACTTAAAGGAATTGGCGGGGGAGCACCACAAGGGGTGAAGCTTGCGGTTTAATTGGAGTCAACGCCGGGAACCTTACCGGGGGCGACA
>JAOUKN010000213.1 GCA_029882515.1 Candidatus Bathyarchaeota archaeon | reverse complement strand
TGATTGTTTCGGTGCACAAAAACTATACAGACTACCAAAAATTCTTGACAGAACTAAGAACCTATTGGGCAGAGAACGTTAAGAACATCAACTCGTTTATCCTCAGTTTACGAAAAGAAGAAGAAGTGACAAAAAACTTCTCGTTTGCTTCCTTGGAGAAAACTGTGAAAGCATTCTGACAGGGCAGGAACAATCAAAGAACCAGTCAAACGCATGTAGAGTTGATTAGAGTCTTCCCTTCTATGTGTGAACCCTTAGAAGTCACTAAGTGTAAGAAATGTAGAAAGCTATTTCTTTTTTCTTCGTCTAACTCGTCTCTTAGATTTCATCTTTCTAACAATATCTACCTGTTCTGTTGGAAAATAATGTGGCATCGTATTGTAAGAACTTGGAGGAACCTTCTTCTTAGCTTTCTTTTTCAATTCTTCTCAGAATATTAAGCGGTTGTTTCGAGTATTTTTCTCTATCTGAAAACAAGTCTGATCAACTATGTCTGGGTGTCCCAATGTTACTGCCTGTTTGACAGAGATTTTGAATAATAATTCTGTTTTCATAACGGTTATCCTCTCTAAGATCAATCTGATCCTGATTAAGATGGATCCGAAAGAAATTCTTTCGAAGGAAATATCCGGCAAGGTCGGAGACAGAATCAGCGAACAAACAATCTGTGAGAAAGTTGACCAATTCGCTAGGCATGGCAATTTGTTTCTTCTCTTTGAAGTAATGAGTCTAAGAAAGGAGATCGAAAGGCTCAAAGAAGAAATTAGACATCAAAGAAACCGTGAAAGGCGAAAATCCATACACGCTCTGCCTGTTCCATGAGACCCCATCCCTTTCCTACTCCCACTTTTTCTCCAAAGAATGAGAGAAAACATTTAGATTCAGTAGTTCTCATAAACAAAACCCTAGAGGCTGATCAGGCATGAGTTACCGTGAACTCTTCGTTTCCCCGTCTCCAGTTTTCAGCGGCATCCAGAAAACCTACGAAGAAGCCAAATACGTGATCCTGGGGGCTCCCCTAGACGTAACCAGCACCTACCGCTCCGGAGCGAGATTTGCGCCCCTCGCCATCAGAGAAGCGTCCCTCAACATCGAAACCCACAGCTTCAGAACTAACATGGACGTTGAAGACCTAAAAATCCACGACCTAGGAGACCTCCATATCTCCGGGGAAGTAGATGAAACCCTAAAACGTTTAGAGTTAGTCACAAAAGACCTGTTGGACGCCAAGAAAATGCCGGTGGCACTTGGAGGAGAACACACCATAACGTTAGGCATTATGCGCAGCTTTGGTGAAAACGTCGCCTTGGTAAGCTTCGACGCCCATCTAGACCTGCGCAACGAATACATGGGCCTGACCACATCCCACACCACCTTCATGCGGAGAATCAACGAGCAGATCAAGCCTCACAAGATTTTGGAGATCGGCACCCGAGCCGTATGCAAGGAAGAGCTCGAATACGCAAAGAAATCAGGCACTCAGTTTTTGGCGGTTCAGCAAATCAGAAGGGACGGCATTGAAGAAACAACCAAAAAAATTGATGCGCTTCTCGCCGACTGTGAAAAAATCTATCTAACCATCGACATGGACGTCCTTGACCCCGCCTTTGCGCCAGCGGTTCAAAATCCTGAACCAGACGGACTGGATATGCCCATGTTTCTGGATCTTCTAGGCAAGGTTTGCGACCATCGGATAGTCGCCTTCGATCTAGTCGAGGTTTCACCTCACTATGACAAGGGCATAACTGCTATACAGGCGGCAAAAACTATTTTTGAAGTGTTGTGCTACATGGAAAGGGCACAGAAAAGCTAGTTTATGCAACTCAAACCGTCTCGGTATTTAGCTGGTTTCCCTCAAAAGTTTTGCAACGAAGAATCCGTTACAGTCATGAAGGTGCGGATAAAGCCTCTGGCATCTAGTTTGGTCTCGCAGTCCAGGTAACCCTATCTTTGGCAAAGTCTT
>JAOUKN010000212.1 GCA_029882515.1 Candidatus Bathyarchaeota archaeon | reverse complement strand
TCCGAATCCACCCACTGTTTCTTCCCTCTCAACAGGATTATACCATCTTTTTGTCGTCCCGACTTTAGATCGCATTTTCCATTTGAAGGATTTTGATTCTCTGTCTATCCTCTCCAGCAGGCTTTCTGTTTTTCCAATTATTTCCTCTCTGTCTTCTTTTTCAAAAAGGCTGGAATCAATTTCGGCTTCTGCGCCCAACTTGTCTATCTCTGAAATAAACCTGTCAATTTTTTTGAGGTTGGTGGTGGCGGTGTACCAAAATCCCCAGTCTCCTGATAGTAGTTTAGCTATGTATGAGGCGCCTATACTTTCCTTTTCTCCTTTTTCCTCAATTTTGTGGGTCTTCAGTAGAGTTAGACAGTCTTTTAAATCCTTTGCGCTGAACGCTTCCCACATTTGTATTTTCTCAAGTAGCATGTCGGTGACAGTGATGGTCGGCTTGTCCAGTTCGAGTCTTCCTTTGAAGTCCACTGGATGATTAGCCACTATTAACTTGTCGTAGAATACGTCCACGTAAAACCAGCCTTTCGGATGATAGTATATTTGTCTCTCAGAAGCGGCTGAAGAAAGAGTTGCTCTTCTCTTGGCGTATCCCATGTCACTGAAGAAATCCTTGATTCTGTTCCTGTGTTTGCGGTAAGACATGAAATCTATGTCGCTGTATTCTTGACCTTTCACAACTCCGGTTCCCGTTCTGCCGAGTTTCATTGCGAAGTCCCGAAACTCTTGACAGTGTATCGCTACTCCTAAACCGCCCATAATTCTGAGGGTTATGCCTTTCTTTTCAGCTTCTTCAACTATGGTTTCAGCTTCTTGGAGAAACACTTTTGTTGGAACCATGCCTTTCCAGTCTTCAGGCAGTTCTCTTCTGACTTCTTTATCGAGCATCCAGGACATTTGTGCGTGTTCTCCTTTAGCCTTCTATTCTTTGGAGTCTAATGATCTTGTTGCCTTTGAATTCTATTAGAAACGCCCTCAGAATTCCTTCTGCATATTCGCTTCCAGGGTTGACGCAGTATGTTTTGCCGATCTTGATTGAACCAGACGCTTCGTGTATGTGTCCATGTAATCCTAGGAATGGATTGTACTTTTCAATCGTCTTTCTGACGGCTTTGGAGCCTACTGGAACCATTATGACTCTTCCTCCTTGGATCACGGGGTTCAGATCATCGTCGAGCAATGGTGCTTCATCCAACTTGGTTTGGTAGGGTGGAGCGTGAAAGTTGAATATGGCTGATTCAGTGTCTTTTAGTTGAGAGATGTATTTTTCCAGTCTCGCCTCAAGTGTTTCATCGTCCTCCTCCCTGGTAGTGTTCCAAGGACTGGGGTTAACCCAACCTGTGCTCACCATCTTATGGGATTCGTCGATATCTATCACCTTTCCCTCTGCATTGATTACGTCTGGGTGATCACTGATCAAGTCGTCCACCGGAAATCTGTCGTCATTTCCAGGACACACAATAACCTGAGTTTCGCTTGGAACCTTCTCGCGGATTAGGTCAAGCCAGCTTTTCAGCGTCGAGTTCATAACTTCGGAGAAAACTTCATCTACTTTTGCGCGGTTTTCACGCATTTCCTCAAATTCTTTTTCGTTGGTCAAATACGCGTAGTATCCTATCCCTCGAACATCCTTGACTGCTTTTTCCAATCCGCTTGAGTCGATTAGATGATTTTTGCCCATCAGGTAGTAAGCGTATTTTCCATCTTTCTTTTCAATGATGGGAACGATCATCTTTCCGGTTAGGTCTCCTCCGCAGATGGCTACGTTTGCTTTCAGCATTGATGAGGCGTTTAGAAATTTTCTCCAAACTCCTTCGGATCCATGCATGTCGGTGGCGAAGAGAATCGTTGTTTTTTTGTCCTTCTTTCTGAATATAGGTGTCAATCAGACCATTCCTAACTTGATTCTATATTTCTGAAAGTGATGGAGATATTTAAGTTTACACATTGTCCTAAGGAAAATCTTAAAT
>JAOUKN010000211.1 GCA_029882515.1 Candidatus Bathyarchaeota archaeon | reverse complement strand
AAGATTAATGATGGGGGAGAAGAAAGATGAAGTTCGAAAAGTTGCTTATCAAGTCCGTAGATGACAGTTTAAAAGACACTTTCGGAGAAACTGCCGCCGAGATTATTTACAAACATTTAGAGAGAAAACACTCGTTAAAACAGGAAGAGATTCCGAAGAAGTTAGAAGCTTTCATTGAGGGCCTTGAGGAGTTTTTAAGTTCTGGAGCCACGGTGGTAGCGGGGATGGTTCTGGAGAAATTATGTTCAAATCTTGGAATTGAGCGGCCAAGCGAAGCACTCTCCAACTTTGTAGGCTGCGTAACTAAACTGAAGAAAAATTACTAGTTTCGTCTGTGTATAAGCTTCCACTACACACAAGATATTTTTTCTTTCTATATGTAAAGTTTTAGACGGTGCTCTATTTGAGAATAGCTTTCTTCGTTTGGGAATATCCACCCAAGCTTGTCGGAGGCTTAGGCACGTACGCCGAGTATATAACTCGTGAGTTCGTCGCGCTGGGTCATGATGTAACGGTTTTCACCCTTAATTCCGGAGATTTGAAGACTAGGGAAATCTTAAGAGGTGTGGAGGTCCATCGTCCCAGAATCGCCGATGCTAGCAACGTGTTTCCAATGTTCGTTACTGATGACTTGAAAAAATGGGGAACAAACATTCGCTTCTTCAACGACATTTTCATCTCCAACGTCCTCAGCGCAACGAAGCTTATCAATGGATTGATCAGGAAAGAAGGTGATAATTTCGATGTAGTTTGCGTTCACGACTGGTTGAGCAGCATTTCTGGAATCATAACCAAAAACGAGACAAAAGTGCCTGTAGTTTTTCATGTCCATAGCACGGAGTGGGGTCGGAGCGGTGGTCGTGGCTCAAAGGTGGTGTCTTACCTCGAGTCGGCGACTGCTGAGGCCGCGGATCGCATAATTACCGTTAGTAATGCTATGCAGGAAGACCTTGCTCGCCACGGTTGGCCCAAATCAAAGATCAGCGTGGTTTGGAATGGAGTGGATCCTGAGCGATATAATCCTAGGAAATGTAGTAGAGGAGCCGTTAAGAAAATTCGCCAGAAATATGGTATTCAAGACGATGAGTGTATGCTCTTTTTCTTGGGGCGACTAACTTGGGTGAAGGGTGTGAGGAACTTGGTTCAGGCCATGCCCTTGATATTAGAAGAATGCCCTAAGACAAAGTTGATGATCTTAGGTAAGGGAGAAGAGCAGACGGATATTTTGGAAACGGCGAGGAGGCTTGAGATAGAGGATAATGTTGTTTGTCATTTCGAATTTGTTCCAGAAGACGAAAGAATCCTGCATTACGCCGCTTCTGACGTCTGCATTTTTCCGTCGATATATGAACCCTTCGGCATCGTGAGCCTAGAAGCCATGTCTATGGGAAAACCGATCGTGGTTGGAGCCCAAGGAGTGGTTGGCTTCCGCGAGCAGGTCTTATCCTCTGGACCAGAACAGAACGGAATCCATGTGAACGGGGGGAATCCGGAGGATATCGCTTGGGGTGTGAAGCAAGTGTTGAAGGATCCTAAGCGGGCGAAGAAGTGGGGGGCAAATGGACGCAAACGGGTTTTGCGATACTTCACGTGGACAAAAGCAGCTGAGCAAACCCTTGAAATATACAAAACCGTCCAACCATAAATTCAAAAATCAACAGACAACCAAACTCATCAAGAAATCTGGTAGTCATGTCTATTTGGATCCCGAAAGACTTCTGTCTTTTGGAAATGGCGTGTTCCGCTGGCTCCGAAATCCTGTAGAATCTATGTTAAGAACCTAATAGGGGACTAGCTATCAGCGTCTGGCCTTCGGCTTTGGCTTGACTGTTTTCTTTTTATCTTCAGGTTTTTCTCCTTCTTTCTCCTTCCACTCCACAGGTCCCGCTAAACCTGGTTTGTTCATTTCACCAGAGAAAAGCAGGTCGGGCGGAGGATAAGACGTGTCGAGAAGGGTGGCCAAAAGAAACGTTGTCGTGAAA
>JAOUKN010000210.1 GCA_029882515.1 Candidatus Bathyarchaeota archaeon | reverse complement strand
CATCGAATTTGTCGATCGAACAGGATTTGACGGAAGCGCCTCAACACCAAGTGAAGCAGCCTTTACAGTACAACTCGCCAAATACTTGCCAAGAATTATAGAACACTAGTTTTACATAGAAATGCTGGTTAGCTATAATCAGAGAAGTAACCCGAAAAATGGGGTTTGCGGGAGTAAACATCAGTCTGATAAAGGATATCGTAACTCTCATGAATATATGCGCATTCGAGAACTTGAACATTTTTCAACTTCTGACTTAGCAAAGTCACTCTTAGGACGTTTTCTTCTGTAGACTATGACCACCAGTAGTGTTGCTATCATGAACAACATCATTACCAAGAGAGATGAGAATCCCTCGGAAATGATTGCCGGTTCGTTCAAGTATGGCTTGAAAATTACTTTGCTGTAACTGTAGTCATCATAGTAATCATAAATTTTCTCTTCAATGTAAGTTTCATTTTCGGTCCCCCACCAGTTCAATGTGGCATTAACGTCGAATCCAAAATACTCTTTGTTGAAAACGTCATAGGGAGTGTTATTGTAAATGTTGCAGAAATGAATTTCTTTCTGAGCAGGATTATATCCTTCGCAAGTTATACCATTCTGCTGATTGTCGGTTATCGTGCAGTTTGTAATTTGCAAAGAGTAGTTACAAGCGATGCCTGTGCCCTGGTTGCCTGAAATTATGCTACATGACACTTCAATGTTTGGACAACAGAGTCCATGATTATTATCTATGATACTAGATCCAGTAATATACAATGTCGCGCGCCTACCACGAATTGCCCACATATTTCTGGAAAAATTCGAGGAGTAAACCTCTAGACGGATTAAACCTGCATATATAGCCTCTCCATTATCGAAGAATGTCGATGTATAGATTTTGGTATTATCCTCTTCAGCTGTGATTCCACGTGTATTATTCATGAAATGGCAGGTTTGAACTTCTAAAGTGCTCTCGGGTTCGGAATAAATTCCATATGTATTATTCATGAAATTGCAGTTTCGAACTTTTAAAATGCTGTAGGGCTCAACAAGAGCAGCATACTGATTGTATCGTATTTCTGAATTCAGTATGCTAACGTTGCTTCCATATCTATATACATAGATTGCCTTAACTCCGTATTCCACAGTAGTCCAGTTGAGAATGCTAGATACGCTTGTACTCCTAAACCAAATATGTCCCCAATCTCCAGGCTTTGGAATTGTGTTATTACTCGTAAATTTAACTCTATACGTTTCATTCCCGCTTCCAATCAACGTTCCATCAATTATCATGTTGGTTCCGTTTGCAAACTTAACCACCACTCCAGGGGTGATCGTCAACTTAACCCCTGGCTCCACTATTATGTCGTTAACTATGATGTAAGGGCTGTTTTCAAGAGACCAGATTGTGTCCTCTGTTATGTATCCCTCAACTTGTGCTGTTGCCATACTAGCACAGGGAATATAGCTATAAAGAATTGAAAAACCAAAAGCTATTAGGATAAGAGATATTGCTTTTCTACTCATGAGTAATATCCAACTAAACACTATGGTTAAGCTTCTCTTATTCTTTGTGATAGAATCTTCGATTAATCCAAGTGACCATCCGTCCTATTAAACGACCATTTTTCCTGAAAAAAGCCCAAATAAGCCCAAATTAGGCTTCTCTATGTTAACTCTTCAAGCAGTGGAAAAAAGAAAGACTACCGTCCACTTGTTGAAGCTTTGGAATCACAAAGGTTCACTTTCCAGAATATTCCTCGAATTTTCTAATTCCATTTTTATAGTTTTTCCTAGCCGACTTTGAAGGCAATGAGCTTTGGAAGTCGTCCAACTTTCAGTTCTTCTTCCTCTAAACATTCCATATTTTACTCCTGCGAGCAAATTTTTTATGAATCCAAAATCAAGATTGATATCTGCAATCCCATTGCAGTTGTCGGAAGATATCTTGCTGGAGGTTGATCTCAGTCTCCCAGAACGAGTAATCTGTGAGATTATTCTACCTTT
>JAOUKN010000209.1 GCA_029882515.1 Candidatus Bathyarchaeota archaeon | reverse complement strand
CCTGAGCCTCCTTCTTAGTCTAGCTACGTGCAGGCGTACAGGACTTCTGATTCTTCAAAATGTAATTGGCAACGATTGGCGAGATTTCCACGTGAACCAAGTCATCCTTATCAGTGGGATTGTAGTGGTAGATTTCCTTCGACCAACTAGTCTTACAGGCTCATTGAAGTTCCATTTTTGGTTGCTCTACTCCGTAGGAAAGAATATAAATAACATTATATGAAATAAAAGGGTAGCTTTAATTTCGAGAAATGTGTTATAGCTCGTGGTCTGAAACATGGTTGGGAAAGTCGGCAATCCGTATAAACATCATTACAGATACGGTAAACAGACAACAACAATAGACTTTCCGACTTTCCAAAAGATAATGAGAAAAGGGAAGTTTGTGAAAGGAAACGCTCATCGATCCTTTTTGGCTTTCGTTTACTGGTTTGGAGTGCGAAAGTCTGAGGCGTTAGAAAGAACTAAAAGTGATTTTAGAATAACAGACGATTTCCTCATTGTTAAATGCCCTGCAAAGAAACGAGGCCGTAGAAAGCTGTTAAAGGCACCTCTGGATTTGCCATATATTGACTTAATTCTTAAACAAGTTCAAAGGACACGAAAAACAAAAGCGAATTCGAACCGGAGAGTTTGGAATTTTAGTGCTCCAACAGCATGGCGTATTGTTAAACGCATTTTACCAAAACACTACCCTCATTTCTTCAGATTGAATCGGGCAGTTCATTTTCTGGATGACCCAACTACAACAATCCCAGAGATGCAGGCTTGGTTCGGCTGGACACAAATGAAGACCATCAACAGTTATCTGGGTTACAGTGAAAGACATCTGGACAAACAGGCTAGTAGACTTCGACATGAGGTTGAGGGTTAGTCTTCTATTTCATCTCAACATTGCTTCTACCTTCTTTGGAATCTTTCCAATGTGCAAATACATGGATTGCGTAATAGAAGCGATTCTGACAGCTCTTGACAAGATTAAGTTTATTTCTCGTCTTCTCAAGTAGTATAAGATGCTGGCTATACGAATGGAAGAAACCGAGAAGGCGGTTCGCGCCTCCTCTTTGTGTAAGGAGTATCAGATTGGCGATTTTATAATTGAGGCTCTGATAGACTTAGATCTTGAGATAGAGACTGGTAAGTTTGTTTCGATTTATGGGGCTTCAGGTGCTGGGAAAACCACTCTTCTTAACATTATTGGAGGCTTAGATGAGCCGACCAGTGGAGAGATAGTTGCTTTTGGACATGACCTTAGAACTTATGGTGAGAGTTTTTTGGCGACCTTCCGCTCTGCCTACATAGGTTTTGTTTTCCAATCCTATAATCTGGTCTCGACCCTTACGAGTTTTGAAAACGTCGCGTTTCCATTGGAGCTGGCCGGTTGGTCAGGGAAAAGTGTCGAAAATCGTGCTGAAGAGTTGCTGAAGCTTGTCGGTCTCTGCGATCGTTCAAACCACTTTCCAGCCCAACTGAGTGGAGGCGAGCAACAGCGCGTAGCATTCGCAAGGGCCTTAGCCAACGATCCTCCACTTATGCTTGTCGATGAGCCAACGGGAAATTTGGATATAGGAACAGGTCTGGAGATCGTTAAGATACTGGAGAAACTAAAGGAGAGAGAAAAGACAGTAATTGCCGCCACGCATGATAGAAGGATAATGAAGCTTGCCGACTTGACACTGCACCTGAAAGATGGAAGGATCGTTGACATAGATGAGTGAAATCCCATTTCCAGTGAAGGATTTGGTGCGAAGAAAATTCCAAACAAGCCTAACCATCATCGGTTTAACGATATGCACTGCCACAACAGTTTTTCTTACAGTTTTTGCGGAAAACCTTGGCTTTGAAGTTGCTTTCGTCACAGGTGGAGAGCTTTCTATTGGATTTTCTAGCATCTTCTCACGTTTTGTCGGAGTCGTTGGTTTTCTTAATTTGTTGGCTGGTGCTTTGATAACGTCTTTTCTTGTCTTCATAATGATATCCAAGCGGATGAGAGATAT
>JAOUKN010000208.1 GCA_029882515.1 Candidatus Bathyarchaeota archaeon | reverse complement strand
CAAACATTTCCTGTTTTGTGATAGCCATAATCGCTTGGACAGTCTTTGTGACTTATACTACTGTTGGAAAACAGAGTGGGCTGCCCGGCAACTTCCTTGTCAGCACCTGCGTTGCAATACCCTTCATTTATGGTAGCTATATGGTCGCCACTACAATTGAGTTGAACGTTTTGGTTTTCGCTTCCATGGCCTTTCTCTCAAATACGGGCAGAGAGATAACCAAGGGAATCGTAGATGTTAAGGGTGATAGGATACACAACGTGAAAACATTGGCTGTGTGCTACGGAGAGAAGAATGGAGCAATCACGGCAGCAATCTTCTATTTGTTTGCGGTCTTGATAAGTCCGATACCTTTGCTTCTAAACCTTGTCTCTTTGTGGTTCATTCCCCTAGTAGCTGTGACTGATTTTGGACTTGTGGCATCTTCATTCATACTCCTTAAGGATTATTCAAGAGAAAGTGCTAGGAAAGTTAAGAAAGTTGTTCTCTTATGGCTCATTACTGGATTGTTGGCGTTTGTTGTTGGTGCCCTAAGGTGAGCTAATGTTAAGTGAAGAAGTCTTTGTGAACGTTCTTTTGACTCTTGTCTGCTACGACTACATGGATAAAAGGAAATTAGAAAATCACTATAACCGAAAACCTTAGCAAACTTTTTTTCTTCAACCACCATGTGCCACAGGAAGAAGAACCATTTCATCACAATTGCACAATAGGGTTTGTAATCCTTGCAAAACGCCGATCTCCTTACCGTTTACGAGAATAAGTGCATTTGGTCGTGGATCACTAAGTTCAGGATCAATCAGGGTTTCCTTGAATTTTGATGAGAAAGTTTCAGCCAATTTCTGAATGAAATTCCTCACGGTGACTGTGTCTTCTAACTCAACAGTGACTCGACTTCTTCCACAAAACTCTCGGAAAACCCCTAAAAATCTAACTTTCACGTGAATCATGGTGTTTATCCCTTGAATATCAAGTTCAATTCGTATTTATTTCAGGAGACTCATGAATATATAACTTGGACGCCGAAGGAAGAGCTACAATACCACAATTATTGACACATCACAAACATTTGTGCCAGTTGGTCCAGTAAAAATAAGATCGCCCAATCTTGAGAAGAAAGAGTAAGAATCATTTTCAGCAAGAAACTTTCTCGGGTCTAATCCTAATTCATGACACCGAAGCAGAGTTTTTCCATCGGCTATAGCTCCAGAGGCATCCGTTGGTCCGTCTACGCCGTCTGTGTTTATAGAAGCAATAACTACTCCATCTGTATTGCCAATTTTCAGTGCAGCCCCTAGAGCAATTTCTTGGTTTCTCCCTCCCTTTCCCTTGCCTACAACAGTAACTGTGGTTTCTCCCCCAGCAACGATGCCCGCTGGCTTGAGAACAGGGTTTCCAGATGCAACTATCTCTCTCACTATGGAGGCAAACATTATGCCCACATCTCTGGCTTGGCCCTCAAGACATGACGACAGAAGCAAAGCATTAAATCCGGAGTTCTGAAAATTGTTGTAGGCTGCACGGCTCGCCGTCAAATTGTTTCCCACAACTATATTGTGAACCTTCGTGAATACTTTGTCACCAATCTTCGGAGTCTCTTGAATCGACCCCTTCTGACCGTTTAGCAAGACTTTCGTCACCGATCTTGGAACCTTGCTCCAGAGCTTGTATCTCTTAAGGACTTCGATGGCGTCGTCGAAAGTGCTTGCGTCGGGAACAGTTGGACCAGATGCTATAGCATCTAATGGGTCGCCCACAACATCAGAGAGAATCAAATTTACAAGTTTTGCAGGATATGCCTTCTTCGCTAACCATCCACCCTTAAACCCTGAGATGTGCTTGCGTACGGTATTGACTTCATTGATTCTAGCGCCAGACTTTAGTAATGCGTCTGTTACCCTTCTCTTATCGGGTAAAGATACACCACTGCATGGTTGAGGCATCAGACTTGATCCTCCACCAGACAGCAAGCAAATTATGAAATCATTCTCTTTGGCTT
>JAOUKN010000088.1 GCA_029882515.1 Candidatus Bathyarchaeota archaeon | reverse complement strand
CATCCCTATAGGATATCTTGCCGCCCCCCAAGAAATAAGAATGTACCCAAGAGACAGCCCCGCAGCAACCGCATAAGCAAAACCACTTCGCAGAGTTCTCTCTGAATCAATTGATCTTAAGAAGAAGAAAATGAACAGCAGAATACCAAAGATTCCAACTGCTTCATCGTCAAAAAAGCCTAATGAAGTGCGGCTAATGTAAGATCCATTCAAAGCAAGAAACAAGGCTGATAGAAGCCCCACCTCTTTACCGCCAATATCCTTTCCCAAGAAGTAAATAACCAAACATGTCAATGTGGCCATAATGGTGGGAAATATGACACAAAAATTGAAGAAGGGATCAGAAGCGAGAGGATGGACAGGAGATACTGACGATGGAAATTGGATGCCCAGACTCGCTAAAATGGAGTAGAAAAAGGCAGCTGTACCCGATAATCCTGGAAAGGCATCCGCTCCAACATTGCGGCCCCAAGGATACCAACTGATGTGATCAACCCAAGAGGTCCATGCAAAAAAACCATTATCAATCATGTGTTTTCCTAGGCGATACTGCCAATGAGGGTCAAATTCAGAGAGGTAAAAACCCCAACGCATGGGAAGTAGCCGGATTGCAAAGGCAAGGAAAAGAACGAGAAAAAGTATACTAGCATGTATAAGCGAGGAATGGGATACTCTAAAGCGAAGAATACTGATCTTCTTTATAGCCTCGATAATGTTCTTCTTGCGAAACCTCTTTCTAAATCCCATTGCTCCAGTCCTTCCTTTCGTCAAACAATTCAAGGAACCCTTTTATTTCTCTTACGGTTTCCACAGATAGTAGTTTGAAGTTTATTAAGCTACTTACGACTAGATGTCACAGGAGCTGAAAACTTCGTCAATGTCTCCATATTCTGGCGTACGAGTTGCAAGAATCGCCACATGTATCCCAGTTCAATGGACAGATATCCTTGTGTCCATAGAGCAACGTTGGGAGTAACTCTCGATGAAAGGCAATCTTAAGACGCTTCTTGCAGACACGCTTACTCCTGACGAACTCAATGTTCTTTACGCATCCTACGACATTGTCGGTGACATCGCAATCATACGAATTCCAGAAGCCTTGAAGCAGTACACCAAGCTCATTGCGAAGGCTGTAATGCAAACAAACAAGTGCGTCAAAACTGTATTGTGCCAAACCACTCCAGTTTCCGGCGAGTTTCGTCTGCGCAAACTTGAGTGGCTGGTCGGGGATGAAAAAACAGAAACGCTCCATAAAGAATATGGATGTCTCTTCAGGATTGACCTGGCAAAGTGCTATTTTTCTCCCAGGCTTTCCTTCGAACGGATGCGCATCGCCCAACTGGTTCAAAATGGAGAAGTTGTAACAAACATGTTTGCCGGAGTGGGATGCTATTCGGTAATCATTGCCAAACATTCCAACGCAGAAAAAGTGTTTTCCATCGACATCAACCCAGTTGCCCTCAAATACATAGAAGAAAATGCGAGATTAAACAAGGTTGAAGCTAGAGTCGTCCCGGTGGAAGGAGACGCGAAACTGATAATCGAAGAGAAGTTGCGAAACACAGCAGATCGGGTTGTCATGCCACTCCCAATGAAAGCATGTGAATATCTTGACAGCGCGGTTTCTGCGTTACGATCAACGGGAGGATACATCCATTATTATGACTTCGAACATGCAACTAAGAATGAAAATCCGGTGGAAAAGGTCAAGACAAAGTTGTCAGAAAAATTGCAGAGACTAGGTGTTGATTTTGAAATGCCTGTCGGTCGTATTGTCCGTACGACTGGACCCCGTTGGCATCAAGTAGTGGTTGACGTGAAAGTGGAAAGGTAGTCTTTGATGGAAATGCCTAAACGTCACTTTCTGGCAAACATTTTATAACGTTATGTTTCCCAGAATATCCAGCAGAGAGTGGAACAGAACATGAAGAAGAAACTGATGGACATTCTGGCTTGTCCTATTGACAAATATTACCCTCTAGAACTGCGTGTTTTCGAAGAAAAAGAGGAAATCATAGCAGGCATAATTACGTGTCCCAAATGCTTACGCTGGTATCCTATTCGAGATGAAATTCCAGAAATGCTGCCAGATGAACTGCGAACTGAGAAAGACGAACTAATCTTTCTGCGAAAATGGAAAGAGAAGATTCCTCAAAAGATACTCTTAGAAGGTAAACCGTTCAATTTGAAGGAAAAAGGGAAGACAGGTTAGGATTATCTAGAATGTTAAAAAATCGGTAAGAATACAAGAACAACAAACAAAGCCTGGACAAGAATTAGTGTAAGTGTGACTTGTTTCTCCGTAAGTGGTCGTAGGTTCATTACGGCATGGGTCAAGCTATATATCTTCCTTCCATAAGGAGGGTCAAGTTTGCCATCTTCTCGCAATTTTCCCAGACAACTTGCATTGAATCTGACTCTGAGTTTCAAGAAAAATTCTATGATGAAAGGTAACATAACGATAATTCCATTTCTTTCCATGTTTCCAACTACTACTCCAGACGCAACTATTGAGCCCAACAGGTATGTAAGTGAGTCTCCAGGAAGAATCTTTGCAGGATACCAATTGTACTTGAGGAATCCGATTAAAGCACCACAGGTCACCAGAAAAGTCACTGCCCCCGAAATGCGATAATTTTGTAAAGCGGAAATTCCGAGACCTAGAAGGTAAACAAGCCCCATTCCAGTCTCCAATCCATTGAATCCCGCAAGCAGATTGACCATGTTGGACGCTCCCACAATTCCTAGCGGAATTAACAGCAGAGGGTAAAGTATACCAAAATGTACGGGTCCAACAAATGGAATCGCCATCGAGCTTACGCCCGCACTAATCGCCATTAAAGGTATTGCCGCTGGTAGAGTCAGCAGTGGTTTTATCCATTGAGGAAATCCAACTCTAATATTGTGGCCTTCTTTTGTTTTTACTCGTTTTAGTTTGACGTTCAGGTCGTCTAATAAACCGACGAACATCACTATAAGAACCGAAGATGTAACCGCCAAAAGGGGAATTAACCATTCTTGAGCGCCCCAAATGAATGTTTGAATACCTATGTAAGTCAATAGTCCAGTTAAGACTCCGAAGGCAACACAAATTCCACCTGAAGTAGCCAACTCCGGTTTGTCTCTCTTCTGAAGGTCTAACCCAACAATTCCAACGGCCTGCAAAAATCGTATGAAATACGGAGTGACAAAGAAAGTTATGACAAATGATGCTAGCACTGAAACAATCAGGATTTCCATTTTTCATCAGCCTTATCTTTTCTGTGATGCTTGTGGGGTTTCTGTGTCTTTCCCAGCAGTTTTGAACTAGCATTCCTGATATTTTACCTTTATGAATTGTGATTCTGGGTGTGGTAATACTTCTCTTGGATCAAGGATCGGTCTGGGTCTCTACGTGTAGATTGATTTAGTGTGCATTTTGAGAATCATCGAAGGGCATAAATCATTTCCATTTCAGTGTTTATTTCGTCCAAATGCCTCTTCCGATTCCACGATACACAAACCCTTCTCTTTCAGCTTCGACCGGGCTAATTATATGCGCCATATCCACAATTGCCACCTTTCCTTTAGCTATGAACTTGATTTTTCTCAGTTTCAGTTTCTTAAACTGATCATGTCCGATTGTGACGACTAAGCAGTCTGCTCCTTCAACAGTTTTCTCAATAGTCTTTTCAGCAGGATACCCCATTCCTGTTAATTCTTCACAGGAGAAAAGTGGATCGTAGACTCGAACATGCATTCCTTTTTTGTTCATCATTCGAACAAGTTTTTTTATTAGAGATCCTCGAAACTCTTTCTCGTTTGGCCGACAGGAAACACCCAAAATGGATATTCTCGATCTTCGCATAGGTTTATCGCATGCTTGTAGAGCATTTCCTACTAAACGAAGGGTGTGGTGTAATATTCCGTCGTTCGATTTTCTTGCAAGTATTAACAAAGGGAGTTTTGCGTCTACAGCTTCGGCTTCTTCCAAAAGAAGATACAATGAGTTCATTTTTTCTTGCGGGGTAATCTTGGGGGTAGGTAGATAGCAATGTCGTTGCTTGTTAACTGTGCTTTGAACTTCAATGAAGTCGATTCCAGCTTTTTCGCAGTATCGAGCCAGCTCGTTAGCGAGTGCGATATTAAGATTTTCGTAGGTGTCTCTGAATAGTCGAACTGCTTCGGCAGTTTTCATATCGCTTACAATAAGTAGTTCTTTGGTGATTGTGCCTAAAATGAGACATGCTATATCTTGGCTTTGTTTGTTTATCGCACCAACTACCATTTTACATGTTGTAGAGTCATCTGTGAGGATCTTTGACCTTGTATAAAGCGGACTGTAAGCCATACCAAAGTTAACTCCGGCTTTTAATCCTGAAGCGTTTTCTAAAGTTTCTTTGATTAAGCTTTCAATTACGTCTGAGCCCAGACTGCTTGCGACAATAACTAGGCATCCTGAACGCAGTCCTATGCCCAGTTTCTTACATATTCTTTCAATTTTCGAGTAGTCTGGTTTTTTCTTCTGGCTAGTCAAAGGTTGAACCAAAATGACTATTACATCGCTTTGTGAAGCGGCTTCTCTAATGTCACGTATTATAGTGAGCCGCCCATCCTCAAGATATTTCTTCACAGGCTTGTTAAGCATGGAATCAGCAGAGGGCACTGTGTTTTTCTTCACAAGGTTTATGAGGTGATGATCTACGTCTATGGCAACCACTTCAAATCCTGCTTCTGCAAAAACGCAAATATGCTGTAGAAGTGTTGATCCCCCTCCTACCACTCCAATTGTGAATCTTTGACGTTTCTGAGGAATATCTACATCCACTTCTTTGATATCCATCAACATTGACACTTTGTTTCCGCCCTGCCTCGCCTTGTTTGTATATACACGTGTCTTTGTATAACATTTCGCCAAACAAAGCTGGAGAATGTTTTGTCCCTTCACTTACTTAAAGAAACGGTGACTTAGAAACGCAGATCTTTTTTAGTCTTCAGTCGATATTGATATAGACATCCTCCACAAAAGATGTTTGCGGGAAAAGAGAATTGCAGAAACGTGTGTTAATCCTTGCTGGCGGTGGTGGGCACACTGGTTATGGATATGCATTGGCTCAGGCCCTGCAAGGGAGAGCAGATCTATCTTTTTTCGTGCCGAAAGGCGACAGTTTAAGTGAACGAAGACTTAGCAAATTTGGCAAAGTTACCTCTCTAATAAAAGCTCGTGGCCCTCAAACTCCTGCACACACGTTTTTGGTCCGTTTGTCCAAAGCTTTTATGTCTTCAATAGAGAAAGCCGTCAATGAATTTGATGTTGTAGTGAGTACTGGAAGCAATTTCTGTATTCCTTCGTCGATTATGGCGTTGATGTGGAGGGTTCCATTAGTTAATATAGAAAGTTCCGTTCGGTTTGTTAAACCATCAAAGACTGCTCGAATATTAGAACCTATTTCCACGATGACTGCATTACAATGGAAGGAACAAAAAAGATTCTTGAAGAAAGGTGTGGTTGTCGGTCCATTGCTGTCCAAAGCTGAAGTAGCGCCTTGGGATGGAGGATATATACTGGTCACTGGAGGTACCTACGGGCATAGAACTTTGTTCAATACGTTGGCAGAGAGTAACTTGCGGAACGTAGTGTTACAGACGGGTAGAATCGACCCAACTCCCTATCTTAAAAAACATCCTGAGTGGAAAGTGGTTACGGTTACTGAAAAATTTCACGAACTTCTCGCTGGCGCTGATCTGGTAGTAACGCATTTTGGTGAAACTATATTGGAAGCCGTAGTTTACAAGAAACCCATTTTGCTAATTCCGAACCCTGAATGGACAAGAACTGCTGGAGTAAAGGATGCTGAATACCTCGCCAAAAAGGTGAATGCAGTTTTGGTTCAAGAAATAGCGTTGCAAAGCCTATTAAACGGAATAGAGGAAGCGAGAAATAGAAAAGTGCCAACGTTGCCAAATGGAGCTGAAAGACTAGCAAACATTGTGATCAAATTGTGAAACTTAAGAACAACCTAGAAGGAAAAACGAAGTATCTATGTCTCTCTTATTAGCAAGGCGTTAGTAATCTACTCGAATTAAAATGCTTTTGAAGGTGTGGTTCTCAAGAATCTATACTTACGACAAACTCATATAGGAAAAGGTCGATTTACAGTCTAAGACATACATTGTTAAAGTGATTATATGGTTGATAAAAAAGGGATCCAGTTGTTAAAGGATCTCTGCGAATCATTTGGACCTGCCGGATTTGAACAAGAGACGGCCAAAATCGTGAAGAAGTATGTTGAACCTTATACAGACAAGATACTGACCGATAAGTTGGGCTCGGTAATATTCAAGCATCGTGGTGAGACCGATCGCCCGCGACTGTTGATAGCAGGGCATATTGATGAGGTTGGATTTGTAGTTTCTGGGATACATGAAAAGACAGGTTTCCTAACTTTTAACCCTCTTGGAGGATGGTGGGATCAAGTACTCCTAACACAGCGAGTAACAGTGCGAACAAAGAAAGGAGACATACCCGGGATCATAGCGGCGAAACCACCCCATTTGTTGCCCGAAGAAGAACAGAAAAAAGTGCTTGAAAAAAGTAAAATGTTCATAGACATTGGGGCTACGAATAAGACAGAAGCTGAAGAACTGGGTGTTCGAATCGGAGATCCGATAGTGCCCTTCTCACCTTTTTCTGTGATTGGAAATGGAAAGATTGCAATGGGAAAAGCTTTTGATGATCGTATTGGTGCCTTTATCGCCATGGAAGTTGTTCGTAGACTGAAAGAAATGAAGGTTAGGCATCCTAATACGGTATTTGGTTCTGCTACTGTTCAAGAAGAAGTTGGGCTTAGAGGTGCCACAACTGTTGCGCATGTTGTCGATCCAGACGTAGCTATCATACTTGAGGTGGACATTGCTGGAGATGTGCCTGGGATTAAGGCGCATGAAGCTCCAACTAAAATGGGTAAGGGTCCATCCATTCTAACTTTTGACGCATCTATGATTCCAAATCAGCCACTGAAAGAGTTTGTGATCAAAACGGCTGAAGAGATAAGGGTTCCATATCAGCTCTCACAGGTAGCGAGGGGATCGACAGATGCGGGGCGAGTTCACATTAGCCGGGCTGGGTGCCCGAGCATCGTCATTGGTGTACCAACTCGTCACATTCACTCACATGTCGGCTTACTCAGTCTGGTAGACACGGAAAACGCAATAAAGTTGACACTTGAACTTGTGAAAAGGCTTAACAACGCAATCGTTGAAAGCTTTACCGCGCTCTAACGTTTCCAGTATATTCTTTCAAGTGTCATAGCTATTTACAAGTGTCCAAATGAACGGAAAACAAAATGCCTGAGTGAATAGATTAATCGCCACTAGCTCTTTCAACAATTTTTCGTAGTTTTGCCTTGTATTCAGTGACGAGTCGAACTGCCTCGTTTCTAGTCTTTCCTTCCGCATATAATCGGTAAATGGGTTCTGTTCCACTGGGTCTTATGAGGATTGAACTAGAGTTTGGGAACCATATCTTTACGCCATCAATTGTTTCTATAGTCAAGCCTTGGACGTGAGTGATGAGTTTTTTGAGAACTTGTTCTTTAAGTTTGTTTGGGCATTCTGTCTTGTCTTTTTGTATGTAATATGAGGGCAGTTCTGTTAGCAACTTTGAGAGTTTCCTCTCCGTCTTTGCCATAATATCCAGAATCAAAGCAGTGGTCATTGTTCCATCTCGAACTGGTTGATGGGGTCCATAAAATACGCCTCCGTTCTCCTCTCCGCCAAGATTTGCTTTCTCTTTCTGCATGGTATGAGAGACTATGACACTACCCACCTTAGTCCAAACGACTTTTCCGCCATATTTGTCTGCAATATCCTTGATAAGCCTTGAAGAACTTACAGGTGTGACAATAGTTTCGTTCCGGTTGTTTTGCAGAAAGTGTTTTTCGATAAGGGCGAAGGTTCGGTCTCCCCAATGAATTTCTCCAGTCTCATCGACGAAAATTGCTCGATCAGCATCTCCATCGTAAGCTACACCAACATCCGCCTCTACCGCTTTCACCGTCAATGCTAGTTCTTCTAAA
>JAOUKN010000087.1 GCA_029882515.1 Candidatus Bathyarchaeota archaeon | reverse complement strand
ACGACGCATACGTACGGGCTTCTTAGATTGAAGGGCGTCCGCGTCGTGTCCGACGATTGGTTTTTCGTTCGCTTCTTAGCCGAGGAAAATGTTGCTTTCGGTTCTGAAAAAAATTTCTACATTCGAGCAGACATAGAGGAAACTTGGGGGGAATATAAGGAACTTGTCGAGAAAGCTCAATTCGACGCGGAGGGTAGGGCCGTAGTGAACGTTAGGTGGATTGTTGGAAAGGGCAAGATACTACCCATGACCACACTGAGAACAGCCATTTTACTAATGCGCAATCCGGAAGACGATACGGTTGTTAAAAAATTAACGTCTGACGAAGCGGTTCAGTATATGGAAACCGTGAAATTTTGCAATCCTCATTTATTAGTGAAAGATGAGCGAAAGAACAATCTGCAAAGACGATTTTTCAGAGAGTTCTTCAGCCACCTTGAAACTTACCGTGTAAACATCACGTTACCGGTCACCGAAACTCACAGGGTGATAAAAGAAGAAATCTTGAAAATATAGTCCTCCTTTAACCCTTTTTAGTGAAGGAGATTTTGGTATGCAGAGAATTGGTGTTGTAACCGCTGGCGGAGATGCCCCAGGAATGAACGCTGCAATTCGTTCAATAGTTCGCACCGCCATATTTCAGGGGCTGGAAGTGATGGGAATCGAAAGGGGGTATATGGGGCTCATTGAAGGCCAGACTCGCCCATTAAGTCCTCGCTCCGTTAGTGGAATCATCAATCTTGGAGGAACCATACTCAAAACTGCTCGATGTGAGGAAATGAAAAGTAGTAGAGGCATTCAGAAGGCTGTAGACGTCTTGAAAACCCACGGAATTGAGGGACTTGTAGTAATTGGAGGAGACGGTTCCTTTAGGGGCGCCAGTGAACTGCATCGGGCAAACGGATTGCCCGTGATAGGCGTGCCAGCAACAATCGATAACGATGTTGCGGGCACTGATACTACCATCGGCTTCGACACAGCCGTTAACGCGGCCTTGTTTGCAATTGATAGGATTCGTGATACGGCTACTTCCCATGAGAGGATATTTGTCGTTGAGGTGATGGGTAGTAAACGCGGCTTCCTCGCCTTGGAGGTGGGCCTCGCTGGAGGAGCAGAGTTCATCCTCGTTCCAGAGATCGAGTATAATCTACAGGATATCTGTAAAAAACTTAAACAGGGCAGAGAGAAGGGGAAAGCATCTGAGATCATAGTTATGGCTGAGGGAGCTGGAAACTCCTCTTTTATTGTAGATCAAATAAGGAAAGAGACAGAATATGAAGTGCGCTTAACTATCTTGGGGTATATACAAAGAGGAGGACCACCGACAGCCTGTAGTAGAATCCTCGCTAATCAGTTTGGAGCGTACGCAGTAGAACTGCTTCTAAAGGGCGCGGAGAAAAGGATGGTGGGAATCAAGGGACGAAAATTAATCTCAGTTGATCTCGATTACTCATGGAAGGGGAGGAAAGAACTAGATACAAGACTTTACCGTTTAGCTGAAATTCTATCCACGTGAAACTGAAATTTGATGGAAGAGAAAAATTAATGAAACCTTTACAAGAAGCGTTTAGAGAACAAAAAATTGCTTATTTCTCTATGGAAATCGGATTAGTGAATGAAATTCCCACATACAGTGGAGGTTTAGGAGTTTTAGCCGGTGACACGATAAAATCAAGCGCGGATTTAAAGCTCCCGTTAGTCGCTGTCACGCTGTTAAGTAAAAGGGGATATTTCCGACAGGAAATCACCGAGGAAGGAAAACAGATGGAGCATCTGGTTGAGTGGGAACCATCAAAAATTATGGAGTTGCTATCTACAGAGACGAAAGTTAAAATTCAAAAAAGAGAAGTGAGCATTAAAGCATGGCTCTACAATGTGCAGAGTCTAACAGGAGGAGTAGTTCCCATCCTTTTTCTTGACACCGATGTGGAAGGAAACCTTCCAGAGGATAAAGAGATTACTTCGTTCTTATATGGAGGAGATGAAAGATACAGGTTAAAACAGGAAATTGTTTTAGGAATCGGTGGTGCAAGAATGCTCGAGGCGTTAGGCCTTAGCATTAGAAAATATCATATGAACGAGGGGCATTCCAGCCTCCTCACGTTGGAGTTACTAAAAAAATATAGAATGGACATTGATAGAGTCAGAGAGCTGTGCATATTTACTACACACACACCTGTGGAAGCAGGACATGACAAATTCTCCTACGACCTTGTTCAGGAAATAATGGGAGAAATCGTTCCCTTGGAAGCCCTAAAGAAATTTGGTGGGCATGCGGAAAGGTTGAATATGACTCGCCTCGCACTAAACTTAAGTGAATTTGTCAACGGCGTAGCCAAGAGGCATAAGGATGTCTCTAGAGCGCTTTTCCCCGGCTATGAAATTCACTCGATAACCAACGGCATCCATTCTTACACTTGGACTTCTCAGAGTTTCAGGGAGTTATACGACAAGTATATGCCGGGGTGGGCAAATGAGCCGGAGTTATTAGTGAGAGTAGGCGGAATTCCAGATGAAGAGATTTGGCATGCTCATATGGAAGCAAAAAGGGTGCTGATTGACTACGTTAACAAGATGACGAACATCGGCATGGATTACGACACGCTAACTTTGGGATTCGCCCGAAGAGCTACAGGATATAAAAGGACGAACCTGTTGTTTTCAGACCTGGAAAAACTGAAAAAGATCAACAAAAAGGGAAAGATGCAGATCATTTTTGCCGGAAAAGCCCATCCTAAGGACGAGTTGGGAAAAAGGCTAATTCAAGAAATTTTTGGTTACATTAGGAAGCTGAGGGATGCGATCAAGATTGTTTATTTAGAAGATTATGACATGGGGCTCGCGGCTCGGTTGATTCCAGGAGTTGATGTCTGGCTAAACACTCCCTTACGGCCGTTGGAAGCCTCAGGCACAAGTGGGATGAAGGCAGCACATAACGGTGTGATAAATTTCAGTGTCTTAGACGGCTGGTGGGTCGAAGGTTGTGTTGAGGGTGTTACTGGCTGGGCTATAGGTCCGCATCCAGACGAGCAGCTCTCAACCGATGAGGCGAAAATTAGAGAGTTAGACGATTTGTACAACAAGTTAGAATACATAATCATCCCGACGTTCTATCAGAAGAGAGACGAGTGGATACGGATGATGGAGGATTCGATAGGAAAGATTGCATACTATTTTAACAGCCACAGAATGATGCGCAGATATGTCACTGAAGCTTACCTGTAGATGCTGCCTCTGTCAACTCGCTGCCTCGCCGGCGTCTTGGCATCCACAAAGTCTTCATGTAGTAAAGAATTTTGTGCATCTAACAGCATCCGTGGCCATTCACGCCCTAGAACGACAGATGGGACTAGGATTATTGTTTTTGAAAGATCGTCAATCTACTTGTAAGGTCAAACCCTTCTTTTTCAAGAACTATCTCAGCTAGATAATAGTCGCTGGCCATTAAGCTCATGTACGCAGCTGATCTTCAATTCTAATTTTGAATCAGAATTTGCGCTTAGCTAGATTTATTACTTTACTATCTCACCAATTCTTCACAAGATGGTGACAATGAAAATTGAGGAAGCAATGATTAAAGACGTCATTACCCTGCAGAGAGATGTCTCAGCCTACGACGCTGTAAAACTCATGAATGAGAATAGAATAGGTTGTTTGGTGGTTCTTCAATACGGCCAGGTTGTTGGGATTATAACTGAAAGAGACATGCTTGAAAGAGTTTTAGAAAAATGTAAGAATCCGAAAGAAACTAAGGTTACAGAAATGATGACAAAACGGGTAATCGTTGGAAAGCCCGACATGCAACTTGCTGAAGCTGCGAAACTCATGTTTGAAAAAAAGGTGAAGAAACTACCAATAGTGGAAGGAAACCGTTTAGTAGGCCTGGTTACCTTGACCGACTTAGCTCGCGTTGCAAGCCTTGACAAAAAGACGATGGAACTAATTGAAACACGCGAGCGCTTCTTAGAGGCTTGTATGCACGCATGGGATAACACACTCAGAAAACAAGATCAATCCGCGGTTGCACGGTAGCATACACTGCAAATGATGCGGTAGGCTTAGGCGCGTTTGTCTGTATCGCCTGCCTCAGCTAAACTGATCAAGCCGCACTGTGTACAAAACAATAAAAAGGGGAGTTTGCGGGAGATATCGCCAATTGCCGGGGGTTTAAATCCCAGCAAGTTCTTGAGTAGAAAGGTTTTTTCGCACTTAGACCATCAATTGATTGCAGAGGAGCTAAAATGAGCGGAAAAGACAACGTTTATGATATAATAATTATTGGGTCTGGTCCTGCTGGGTTATCGGCAGGAATAAATGCATCCAGATCGGGCTTAAGAACTCTGATTTTGGAGACTGAAGAACTCGGCGGAAAAGCCGCAGGAGCTTCCTTATACGAGAATTACCCCGGCTTTCCTGAAGGGATAATGGCAGTAGAACTTGTCGAAAAGATGCAGAAACAAGCTTCAAAGTTTAATGCAGAAATAAGGTATCTTGAAGAAGTAATCGATCTTGACCTCAAGCAAGACCTGAAAAAAGTCACCACAAACAAAACTATCTACGAAACCCTTACTTTGGTGATTGCCACTGGAACCCAAAGGAGAAAACTGAATGTTCCTGGAGAGGCTAAGTTTATTGGAAGAGGTGTCAGCTACTGCAGAGTTTGCGACGGCCCCTTTTTCAAGGGCTTGAAGGTTGCGGTTGTCGGATTTACTAAAGACGCGATAACAGACGCAATGCTCTTATCTGAAATGGCTAGAGCGGTTCTTCTAATAACACAAGGTGAAGAAATCACCGTTCCAAAAGAATTGATGACAAAGCTCATAGAGCAAACAAACGTGAAAATAGTCGAAGGAAGAGTGGTTACGATTCTAGGAGAACACGCTGTTAAGGCTATAAAAATTAAGCTCGACAACGAACAGGAACTGCTGGAACAGGTCAATGGCGTTTTTATATCCCTGGGCAAAGCACCGGCTACCAGATTTGTTGAAAGAGCTGGAATAAAAGTTGATGAGCGAGGTTGTGTAAGAGTAGATCGTTGGCAAAGAACCAACATCGAAGGTGTTTTTGCAGCTGGCGATTGCACATGTGGAGGAATGCAGGTTGTAACGGCTGTAGGAGAAGGAGCTATGGCATCACTGAAAGCCTTAGGATATATTAGGCGGATGGAGGGGGGGTTCAAAATCGTTGATAACGGAAAAATTGTGTAGCTCTTCTTACATGCGAGATTTACAAGCCACTTCAGAACCAATTCTCTGTATCTGCGGCTCTCAATGAGAAGAAAGGGCGTGCGAAGGTCACCTCCACTGGGTGGGGGGTTCAAATCCCATTCTCAATATTGCGCAATGTATAATAATCCTGGGAGTACGATAGGTTCCTTCGAGCAGATTGCCATGTTGACAGATTTCAAAAAGCACCTAGATCAGCTGCAACTTGAAAGCGTCTTTAGAGATTTGGGTGTTTCCGATCCAACTGCACTGGCAAGAACGGTAAAACATTTCACTACAAAAGAAGGTGAAAAGAGAGACAAGATAGTCCTCGACTATTTTGGAAAAGGAGGAATAGAACGAATTGTCGACGTCGTTACTGAGTTTTTGCTTGAACCTCCGAAGCTTCCAGAAAATCCAAAAATATTAGATGTCGGTGCGGGGTCAGGATTCTTTACAGTAAAAGTGGCCAAGAAAGTATTGTTAAAATGCCCGAAAGCTGATTTCTATGCCCTGGATTTGACGCCTGCTATGTTGCTTTCGTTGGCAAAGAAGAAGATTCAAATAGCGCCTTTCATTGGCATCGCCGAAAACATCAAAGGCAGCATTGAACATGCGAGAAGCTACTGCGACATTCCACTTAGCTTCGATGCAGTCTTTTCTACTCTAATGCTTCACCACAGCACTGAACCAGAAAGAGTATTCGAAAGCATTCAAAAAGTGTTGAAAGCGAATGGGAAAGCCATGATTGTTGATATGATGGAGCACAGCTTCAAAGAGTTCAAGGCCCAAATGGGTGATGTACATTTGGGTTTCAAGCTGGAAAGCGTCTACGAGATGGCTCAGAAGCATTTCCCTGCCGTTCAGATTGAAAAGATCTCAGGGATTTGTTGCGAGTGCTTGGGTCGATCGGCCGAGATCTTCGCTGCTGTTGTGCGAAATCGCGCGTAGATATTTTGAGCAGTATAGAACATGAAGGAAAATGGGGAGTTTGCGGGAGACATCTCCACCTGGTAGGAGTTCAAATTCCAGATTGACAATCCTTTGGCTATATTATAAGATATGAGGACTTCCATGAGGTCAGTGGCGTTCAAGGTGGCGGTTTCGCTGCCTGTGCCCTCGAAACTCACCTGCAACGTGTAGTAGATCTTCTCCTCAGCAGGGTTGAAGTTGCGGTCGAAGCTAAAGTAGCCGTTACCATCTGTTGTTAAGTCGAGGTCTAGCAACGTCTCGTTAAAATAGGCTTTTATCGGCTGGTCGGCTACAGGGTCGTTGCTTTTAGTCAGCAGCTTCCCATGAAAAACATGATCTGAGCTGTCGTCACACTCAACCCAAAACAGCAACTTCGTCTCACGATAAACTTCCAGACTAACAAACTCCACCGCATACCTTATAATCAATGCCGATTTTAGGGAAAATTGTGGCACACTCGTTGTTCTTATTGTTGCAATTGAAACAGGGATTGTTCTTGTACCTTTCTTTGTGGCTATTTCAATATTCCTCATTTAGCGTAACACTTTTTGGTTCCTTTCTTAGCTTCCTTTTAACAAACACAAGAAGTCGGGGAGTGAAAGCGACTATGAAAATTGCAACTGCGTAGAGGTATAGTTGAATCTCAAAGTACCCTTCTGGAAACAGTAAGAGAAAAGAGGTTTCCAAGATGAAGAATATACCTACAAAGTATGACGACAATAAGAAAACTTTGGTAAATTGTCTTATCCATTTTCCCGAGTTAGGGTTTTGTCCTATTGCGTAAGCCATAAAGTAACAGCCTCCAAAGATGGGAGGAAGCAAACCGATCACTGCAACTAGTATAATAGGTCCGAATCTAAAGGGGTGTGCGGAAGCAAGGGAAGGCAACACAAATGTAAGAATCAAATGGATCACAGGGATAACTATTGAAAACATTGCAGTGGAGATAAACAAACTTGACAGACGCTTCAATTCATCATCACTAGTAGTTTAGCCATTCTTTATAAAGAGTGTTTGAAGTATACGCAAAAATAAAGTTGAGGCAAATGAAAGCCGGAAGCCACCATGAAGTTGTGGGATCACCTAGACGTCTGACAGTCAAAGAAACCAAAATTCCTGCGGTTAATCCCATCATGGCAACGATTATGGCGTCAGCAAGAGGAGCGGGATTAACTAGGTTCGCCAGAAAGGAAGCCAAAATGGGAGCTGCTATTGCTTTGACAATAAAACAGTTTTCTCAAGGAAAGCTGCGCCTAAGAATGCACCTAACGCGCTTAAGGCAGTAGATACGCAAGTTGAAACAAGAGTACTCAAAGCCTTAGTTTTCTCACCAGCGTCTAAAAGAAGCCTCGCATAGGCTATAATACCAATTATGCCTGCTGAATAAACGGCAAGTGATGCTACTGCTCCTGGTATACCAAGCCAAGAGGTTGCTAATGCTACTGATCCTATTCCGATTATTCCTATAAAAGTAGACCTGAATGTTTGTTCCACTATTCGATTAACTGTTTCCGGATCAATTCCTGATTCTGGATTGAAAGCGGGAAAGAGGATATTCAAATTGGATATTTCGACTGTTTCTCCTCCCGGAAGAATAGGGTTAAAGGCTATATGTATCGTTGTCGAGTCTATCGTAATCTGCACGTTAGTCGGTACCATGGGTACCACCAGTTGAACTCGTTCCAGATCCTTAGCCACCCGCCTTGTTCTGCTTCCTGCTGCATTTCCTCAGGCGTATTCGTTGGCACTGTTACCTGTGTGACTTGGAGCTCTACGGTTAGCCACGTGCGTTGTTAGTTGGCTTGTAGCCATAGGCAACGAACTCATTCTTTCCCATCCCATTCCAAGCTACGCTTTCTTCTTTTTAGACTCTTTATACTTGACGTAGCATACAACCGTTGCA
>JAOUKN010000207.1 GCA_029882515.1 Candidatus Bathyarchaeota archaeon | reverse complement strand
ACAAGATATTATTTCCAACAATTTTCTCCTTAGTACCCCTGGGTCTGTACCAAATCTGGCAAGGGTACATAGGCAAGAAATATGCTTTCATATCGTCTTTCCTTTTTATGGCGCAGTCAACGTTCTACACCGAAATGCTGGGGCTAAGCAAGCAGATGATCGCAGAATTATTTTTCGTTTTACTGCTACTTGTTATGTTGAACAAAAGAATGAAACCCTACAGCAAAGCGGCCTGCTTCATGATTTTCAGTTTTGCCTTGGTTACGTCGCACTATGCACTCGCAGAGATTTTTCTGTTCTTCATCTCTGTTACTATGATTTCTCTAATCATCTTGAAACATCCAAGTAGAAACATCACCCCAAGTATGGTTGTCTTATTTTTTGTGATAATGTTTGCATGGTACATTTACACCTCGCGTTCAGCCACTCTTAATAGTTTCACGGAGTTTGGAGATTATGTCTATAAACAACTAGGCGAATTTTTCGACCCAGCCTCAAGAGGGCAAACAGTCCTTAGAGGCTTGGGAATCGAAGCACCTCCCTCGATCTGGAATACAATTAGCAGAATGTTTGCATACCTTACGCAAGCCCTTATTGTTGCTGGCTTCCTCGGTTTGATTACAGGTCGAGTGAAATTTCATCTTGATATAGAGTATTTCTTGCTTAGCTCGCTAGCGATGGCATTTTTGATCGCGCTTATAGCGGTCCCAGGCTTGGCGAACACTCTAAATATGACAAGGTTTTACCACATATTGCTCTTTTTCCTTGCACCCTTATGCGCATTGGGTGCAGACACTACTACAAGTCTTGTTAGCAAGCAGACGGAGGCGAAGGCATCAATTCTTCTTCTGGTGCTGTTAGTTCCTTACTTCCTCTTTCAAACAGGCTTTGTGTATGAGGTGACCCAAAGCGACAGCTGGTCGGTACCGTTGAGCAAGAATAGAATGGATCCTTTACGATTATATGGCCACTTCGGCTACACTGACGGCTACAACGTATTTGGAGCACGATGGCTATCAGATCACATAGAGGTTGGACGCACGCGAATTTACGCCTGCTTCTACTCCCGTAGCGACTTGAGAGCGTATGGCATGGTTTATATGGGCTACATTGAAATATTGTCCAACACAACGGAGATAGCAGCCAATGGTGTAGTGTATATGCGATCGTTGAACGTGATCGAAGGAACCGTTGTAGGTGTTCGCCATACATGGAACACGAGTGAGCTGACTTTTCTACAAGACCTGAGTGGTATCTATTCAAATGGAAGAAGTGCGATCAATATGAATGTGGACAGCTAGATCGCGCTAGCTATCTTTTCCCTAGATTTCAATGGTTAAGGAATATTGGTTTGGTTAGTTGTGGAAGAGCCGCGAGCCACACATGTGTGCCTATAAGCACATACCAGAAGCTGACGTTGTAGCCGTTTCAGACATCAACATAAAGAAAGCCGAGATTGAAAAACGTATAGTGATCATTAAAGAGGTAAGGTGTAAGAGATAGAATGCCTCATATTGCAAATGTTATTAGAAATACATCCAACATCCTTAGACAGAGATTGGAACAGCGTCTTCTGCTTCGTTATATTCCAGAAAGCCATGTTAGAAAAATGTCAAAGAGACATTATGATGTCGAATACAAGCAAGTTAATTGGTTAGAATCGAGGGATGATTATAGAAACTACGTTCTCGAGCGCATTGAAGAAAACCAAAATCGTTATGGAAACGTTCTGGACATTGGTTGTGGTGATGGCAAAGCCTTAGCAAGCCTGAGTTTCAAATGTAGAATAGGGCTGGATTTCTCTGAGAAATTGCTTAAAAAGGCACTAAAACGAGATCCAAACATTAACGTCGTGTTAGGAGACGCTGAACACCTTCCCTTTGTAAATAGGACGTTTGATCTTGTAATACTCTTGGATGTCGTTGAGCATGTTGCAGATTCTCAAGTTGTTTCTGAAGAAGCAAGAAGAGTTGCGCGTTCAGAAATCATTTTGACGACAGACTACGAAGGTAT
>JAOUKN010000206.1 GCA_029882515.1 Candidatus Bathyarchaeota archaeon | reverse complement strand
GCTTCTTCACGGGCTGGCTTCTCAATGAATCGCGTGATTTGCTTTTCTTCTGTTAGTTCAACAATCCCGTATCGGCTTGGGTCATCAACTTCACAAAGGGCGATTGTGGCGACGGCTCCGTTTTCTCTATGTTGTTCTAGAAGCTGCGCATAGTTCATGTTCGTAAGAATGTCTCCGTTTAAGACAAGAAACGGTTCTTTATGACCAATCAGTTTTTCTGCCTTTTTGACTGGCCCACCGGTTCCGAGAGGTCTGTCTTCCGTCGAATACGAAATCTTCATTCCATATCTGGCGCTTCCATAATGTTGCATCAAGGTTTCTGCCATGTAATTAACAGCTAATATAACTTCTTTAACACCGATTTCTGCTAATCTTTCTAGTGTCCAATCCAGGATAGGTTTGTTCACGACTGGAAAAAGGAGTTTTGGTCTTGTACAACTCAGGGGGCGCAGCCTTGTTCCAAAGCCTCCAGCCAAAATTACCGCTTTCAGTCTTGTATCCCTCAGATTCATGGATGTATTGAAATAATCATCTAAAAGTTTTGTTCAGACTCAATGATATTCTGACCC
Organism: Candidatus Bathyarchaeota archaeon; assembly: GCA_029882515.1. Classification (GTDB taxonomy): domain Archaea; phylum Thermoproteota; class Bathyarchaeia; order Bathyarchaeales; family Bathyarchaeaceae; genus JAOUKN01. Next base: position 1,451 of record JAOUKN010000206.1, on the reverse strand, counting down.
GGCACTATGGGTTATACTTGTCTACGAAAAATCTTTAAGAACCATCGCTTCAGTTTATTTTTGGTTAGGGGAGCTATAGAAAGGTGTCAAGCTCGGATGGATTGACCGATCCAGTTGTGGATCGCAAAGCCAGTAAACTGCTCTCTATGTTTCCCCTCTCTTGGGCCACCGTAGATGGTAAATGGAGCTGGTGTAAAACGATGGATAGTGATGGTGATGATAGCCTACAAAGTCGAGGATGCAAAGTGGATCATGGAGAGAGCAGAAGGAACATCAAAGATCCGAGCAAGAAAATCATTCCCATTTCTTGTATATTCAGCTTTTGCTGACAGAGAAACCAGATTTTTGAGATTTTTCAGTTCTTTTTCCAGCAAGGCCGTCAATGTTTTCTTCGCAACAGTCAGCATTTCGGAGGCTAGTAGCATCACTGGAATCGGAAGAAACTTTTGTGAGAGGGTCATCCATGAATGATCACGCAAGCACTACAGAAGTTCTCCAGAGCAATTTGAGAAATCCCAGCCATACTATTGAAAAGTTCAAACAGTCAATCTTGTCATTATCATTTAACATAGGAGGGCTTCTTTCTGGAACCTTATTATCTTTAAATCTTGGAGTCTTTACTTCAACTCCGTGGGCGTTTGTAATATTTCCGGGAATTTTGAGTATGAGAGGAATGATAGGGGGTCTTTTTGTCAGTCATTTGAGCACAGGTTTACACTTAGGAACTGTCAGGGCCAGTTTTATGGAGAATACTCGAGGTTTCTATGTACTCTGGCGTGCAATAATTGCATTGACATTTGCAACGTGTGCTATGATGGGATTAGTATCGTCTCTATTTGGCATGTTGCTCTGGGGAGCCACTTTCTTTGACTCCGTTTCGATTTTTGGTGTAATCTTTGCGGCTATGGGGGTATCTCTGGTAATTGTTTCTCCGATAACCGTTGGAGTCTCTTTCTTGGCGTTTAGGCGTGGACTAGATCCAGACATTGTCGTTTATCCTGTAATGTCTACAGTGGCTGACATTATCGTTACGTTCTGTTACGTCTTGATGCTGAACGTATTTTCTTTGGGGCACATGGGGTATTATGCAATTGGGTTCTTTGACATAGTTTTCTTCAGCGTTGTAATCTTCGTATTGTTAAAAAGCATGCACGAAAATCAGTTTGTGAAAATCATCAAAGAATCATTTGTTACTTTGATCTTGGTGGCTTTCATCGTTAACGTTACGGGCTCCATTCTTACTAAGATTAGTGAAGTTGTCGGTAGGAAACCTGAGGTGTATACTGTTTACCCTGCGCTGATAGCCACTGTGGGTAGTGTCGGGGCGGTTACAGGATCAACAGCCACCACCAAACTTGCATTGGGCACCCTGAAGTCATCATTTAGGGCTATAAAAGAGCACAAAATCGAGATAGGGGGCGCATGGATGGCTTCCTTTTTAATGTTTACTC
>JAOUKN010000205.1 GCA_029882515.1 Candidatus Bathyarchaeota archaeon | reverse complement strand
AAGGGTGAGCCAGTCGCAACCATGGTTGTCGAATTAAAGACTTAAATCTCCTCAATTAACTTTAGAAACTCTTCGATGGTAAGTGCATGCATGCATGCAGCTGCTGGAAAGAAAATAGTTGAGATCTTGATAAAAGAAGTGTTTGATACGGAAACCTATAAGAGATAACGCGACCATAACATCGCGCGCTATCAGTCCCACAGGAGGCCCTCAAACGAGCAACAAAGTGTTGGTTACCGGAGGAGCAGGGTTCATAGGCAGCGCTCTTGTGCGTAAGCTTCTTGACAAAGGATATGAAGTAACGGTTCTAGACGATTTGAGCACAGGTCTACGCGACAGCCTGCCCAAAAACGATAGATTGAAGCTCGTCACAGGCGATGTTAGAGATTTTGATTTGGTTTCTTCTGTTGTTCGTGGTAATCAAAAAGTGACGCACCTAGCTGCACAAGCTTTCATACCGTTTAGCTATCAGCGACCTTTGGAAGTAGCTGAAGTGAACGCCATTGGAAGTATCAACGTTTTCAAGGCCTGCCTGAATCATGACGTTAAGCGGCTCGTTCACGTAAGCAGCAGCGAGGTCTATGGCTCAGCTAAGTACACGCCGATGGACGAACAGCACCCTCTCTGTCCATACAGCACATACTCGGTGGCTAAAGCAGCCGCCGACATGTGGGCTCAAACTTTCCATTGGGAGCACAAGCTTCCAGTAGTCATATTGAGGCCCTTCAACACTTTTGGCCCCCGCGAAAGTCTACCCTACTTCATACCAGAAATGATCAGGCAATGTGTAAAAGAACCAGTAATCCATGTGGGAAATTTAGAAACGAGCCGAGACTTCACTTACGTAGACGACACCGTGAACGCGATGATAACTGCCCTTGAAACACAGAACATCGAGGGCGAGATAATCAACCTCGGAACACGTAAGGCACGCAAAATGAAAGAAATCTTGAGTCTGATTAAGAAGGAGACGAGTGTCGAAGAAAAAGATATTGTGGTTGACCAGAGCAGATTGAGGCCAAAAGATGTTGAAACATTGGTCACAGATAATAGTAAAGCGAGAAAAATCTTAGGATGGAAGCCTGAGACACCCTTTGAAGACGGAATTCGAAAAACAATCAAGTGGTACATTGATAATGGTAAAGCTTGGTGGTACGAAAGACACGGCTGGCTTTGGAGATACTGAGGCGCAGACTTGATGATTTGCAGCCTAGCCAATTGGAAGTACTAGCCTTGGTATATTACCCTGATCGTGTCACTGCCCTCAATAGTCTCTGTGTCAAGTGAACCTGTTATTATGAGCTTCACTATCACGCCCTCTTTAGGAAAGGAAGACGGGTCGATTCTCATGCGATACAGCTTCGCCCAGATGTAGTCTATCACCGCCAGTCTGTCAAACTTAACCATCATATCAGAGACGCCATCCCTGTCGTAGTCTCCAATCTTCCAAAGCTCTGAATCGGCCGGAATAGTGCCATCCAAGAATACTGTGGTAACATTGATGTCACTCACATTGTAACCCTCCGGAAGCTCTATGTACACTGTAACCCATGTACCACTACTCTTCAGGTTCAGCGTCTCAGGATAGATATCCACTGCTGCCCCTATTCCAAACGCTGCGAAGGGCGCCCTCAAGACCAATACTCCAGCAACTATGAAAAGACACAGCACACATACCGTCAGAACCAAGCTCTTACGCATTTTCAATCACCCACTCCCATATGTTTTAACCTATCTAGATTGATGAATTAAGGAAATATTTCTGTTGTGGAATTATGTTCTATAATTAACGCCTACTTCAGCAACGTAAGGCTTAGGCCTATTCTAGGTTTCCGCTAAGGGCCACTGTGGAGATGGCTCTTGCAACGGTCGTCATCTGTTTAATCAAAATATTCATCAAGTCTATTCCAAATCTGAATTTCAACTTAGTCTTTTCTATATGGGAAGAAACCTCAAATTACTTGGCAGCAATGAAGGTTTATTGCTGAAAGGATGAGGGAGAAGACGATTCTAAGATTATTCGT
>JAOUKN010000086.1 GCA_029882515.1 Candidatus Bathyarchaeota archaeon | reverse complement strand
TGGACAAGCCATGAATCGTTAGAGGGTGCATAGGCGCACAAACATCTTAAATTAGACCGAAAGTCTGGAGCTTGGAATGATTATTTTGTATGCTTGCTTTTCACCTTCGGGTTCCATTCGGAAGTATCTCATTGCGAAGTTTTCTGCATTATCTTCTTTTGCTGTTAGCCATCAAACTTTAATCCGACCAACCGAGAAAAACAACCAACCAACCGTTTGGGTTTGGGGTTAAATTTTAATCCTCCACACGAATACCACATTAATACCATAGTTATAAAAGATCAAATCGGTATACCACGAAAAAGCAAGAATAAACCGGAGATGAAAGAGGTAATGGGTGGAAGGAAGGAGAGATGTGTCAATTGCGGCTCAAAGAAGATAATAATCCACGGAAGCACAAAGAAGTGCAATACATGCGGCTACGAATGGAAGGGAAAACCAAAACGAAAAACAGACAAAAAAGAGAAAGTCAGATTCTAAGACTAGCCTCAATTCTTTTCGTGAAAACCATATATACTGAATATCCTCAGATCTTGAAACCATGAACTGGCTACTATTAAGCATAATCACAATAATCTCATGGGGCATCATGGGACTTATAGTAAAACTCGCAACCAAACACGTAAACTGGACACAAATATACATTATAACAAACGCCATCATATTCGCGGCCGCGCTACTCATCTACATCAGCCAGAAACCCACCATAACCATAGGCTCTCCCGGCTTCAACTACGCCTTAGCCGCCGGCGTCATAAGCACCATAGGAACCATCGCCTTCTACCTAGCCCTACAAGGAGGAAAAGCCATCATCGTCATTCCATTAACCTCCCTCTACCCAGTCATAACCGTTGCATTATCTTACCTAATTCTACACGAGGAAATAACACTCACAAAGGGTCTCGGCATAGTACTGGCGCTGATCGCTATCGTCCTCGTCTCAATATAATAACTTTCAACAAACGCGCAAAAACGCCGTGCAAACTGGTATATGCTGGCTTATCTTGAAGCCATGCGCGCCCTATGGAGATGATGCGGTCAAACGTGTGATTCCCTATAGAGCGGACCTCACACGCGTGCACACACGCTAGCTCTTCTCCCTCAAATACCTGTTCTCCAAAGCCTTCAGCAAGCCTGTTAAAGCCATGTTCACAGGCGTCTCGACCCCGTACTTCTCGCCATATCCTACAATAGCCCCACTCAAAAAATCAACCTCCGTCCTCCGCCCATTCTCCACATCCACCAACATAGAAGGCTTATGCACACCCCCTTTTTCCAAATATTCAGTAAACCGTTCAATCGCATCCTCACCGAAATCGTAACCATCTCTTTCAGCCACTTTCAACCCTTCCTCCAGCACCTTCACTGCAAGATCGCGGCTGAACCCGAAATCCATAGCCCTCTTCATCGTCTGCCTCGTCAAAGCACAAACAGAACACAAAGCAGCATTTAAGATCGCTTTCATCCACACATGCTTTTTAATATCCGATGTTCCCTCAGTCTTCAACCCACAATTCGTCAACACTTCAGCAATATTCTTAGTCGTCTCATCAGTCGTATACCGCCCACCATTGAAGGCACCAACATAATTAGGAGGCTGAAACCAATTCATCCTCGCATGTCCGGGGGTCTCCAGATTCCCAGCATAATTAACAACTACACGATAGGAAGCATCAACCCCCAAACTCTTAGCAATCACTCGCTCATTATCTAACCCATTCTGAAAACTGACAACCTTCATCCCAGTTTCATATACTGGCTTGAGCTCATCCAAAACGGGCCTCAGAAAACAAGCCTTCGTCGCAACAAAAACCATGTCAGGCTCAAACTCAGTCAGTTCAGCCATCGACCCCGCGGTTTTGCCGATCTCAACAGATAACTCCCTGATTCCAGAAACCCTCAGACCATCCCTTTCAATATTAGCCAAAACCTCTTCAGCAATATCTTCCACTACCACATCAACGCCGCCATTTGCCAGATGCGCAGCTAGTATTGTTCCCACTGGACCTAACCCTATAATCCCAATTGTCCGTTTTCTTGACATCGTGTCTTGTTCTCCAATTCGTTTCTACGGCTCTTACCTAGAACTGCATCTTAAGGAGCTTAAGTTATAAGAACGATTATTAAGGATTTATTTTCAATGGGAAACCTGCGGTGGAGGAAAGATGAGAGAACCCCTCTGGGTACCTTCCGAAGAACGCATAAAACAAGCAAATATCACTCGGTTCATCAAAATCGTCAATGAGAAGTACGATCTTGAAACTAGCTCCTATAATGAGCTGTATAAGTGGTCGGTCGAAAATATACAGGATTTTTGGGCATCGATGTGGGAATTTGGGGAGATAAGAGCTTCCCGCGAATATGATATTGTAGTCGATCGCTTAACAAAGTTTCCTAGCGCAAAATGGTTTATCGGTGCGAGATTGAATTTTGCTGAGAACCTTTTGAGGTATAGGGATGACCATTTAGCCTTTATATTCAAGGGAGAAACCCAGAAATCAGCCAAGATGACTTATGCGGAATTGTACGATTCCGTCGCATCTCTGGCTAAATCACTACGTGATTTGGGCGTTGCCCCAGGAGAACGTGTAGCTGCCTACATGCCCAACCTAATGGAGACAGCTATTGCCATGCTTGCCACCACAAGTCTTGGGGCCATATGGTCTTCTTGCGGTACTGAGCTCGGTCCAAGAGCGGTTCTGGATCGTCTTGGACAAATTGAACCTAAAGTCATGTTTACGGTTGATGGGCATCGTTATAAGGGGAAGACGTTTAGTGATTTGTCGAATGTGGAGAAAATTGCTAAAGGGATACCTTCGCTGAAGAGGGTTGTTGTAGTTCCTTATGTAGGCGAGAAACCCGATGTTAGCCATATTCCAAACTCCATGCTCTATGATGACTTCATTTCTCAGGAAAGACAAGTGGAGCTCCGGTTTGAGCAGATGCCTTTTAGTCATCCGGCATATATCATGTTCTCCTCTGGAACGACAGGTAAGCCGAAGTGTATGGTCCAAGGCGCTATGGGGATTCTAATCAACCACTTAAAAGAACTAATACTTCACACCGATTTGAAACGTCAAGATAAGATCTTTTACATAACGACTCCCAGCTGGATGATGTGGAACTGGTTATTGAGCTCCTTAGCCGTGGGAGCTACTGTAGTGTTATACGATGGCAATCCAAATTATCCCAATTGGGGTGCTATGTGGAAATTAGTTCAAGATGAAAACATAACGATTTTTGGGTGTAGTGCAAGCTACATCATGTATCTCAGAGGCTTGGGTGCCAAACCTGCCAAACTTTATGACTTGTCATCGTTACGAGAAATATCGCAGACGGGTTCGCCGCTTTCATCCGAGGGATTTGAGTATGTTTACCGAGAAATCAAAGAAGATTTGCACTTCAATTCTATTTCAGGAGGTACTGACATCAATGGGTGTTTTGCTGCTGGAACTCCTATTCAGCCTGTGTATGCTGGTGAGTTGCAGGGCGCAGCTCTAGCGATGAAGGTGAAAGCGTATGATGACAAGGGCAATTCTGTAGTTGATCAGCAAGCGGAACTTGTTTGTGAGGCTCCTTCTCCTTCAATGCCACTTTATTTCTGGAATGATCCTGACGGCAAAAAGTATGAAAATGCCTACTTCAGTGTTTATCCCAATGTTTGGCGACATGGCGACTGGATTATACTTCACCGAGACACGGGTGGAATAACTTTCTTAGGGCGTTCTGATTTTACCTTAAAACCCTCTGGAGTGCGTATAGGACCTGCTGAAATATATAACGTGGTGGAGAAATTTGAAGAAATTGCTGACAGCATAGTTGTAGGGCAGGATTGGAAAGGGGACCAGCGCGTTATTCTCTTTGTCAAACTTGTTCCAGAATTCCAATTAACGGAGGATTTGGAGAATAAGATCAAGAGAGCCTTGCGTCGAGAGGCTTCACCTAGGCATGTTCCAGCCTTAGTCATTGAAGCGCCAGATGTTCCTTATACGTTTAACATGAAGAAGGTTGAGAGTGCAGTCTCGAACATAATATGTGGAAGACCTGTTACGAACAGGGATGCTTTGGTTAATCCTGAATCGCTGGATTTCTATGAGAACATTCTTCCTGGACTTCAGAGAGAATAGACAGTATTGCGTGTGTTCGAGTGCTTGTCTGTCTCTGGGTCTAGTACAGAGGGGAAGGAGGAGAAGAAAGGGAAGTTTTGCTTCTTCATTAAAATGATTTCTGACAAACATGAATCTTGAAAACAGACTTTTCAACTGCTATCACAACAGAGAAATTAGAGCATTCAGCACTTCTGTTTCAAAATTGTACTGCTGGAGTTTTGATTTCCTGTGCACACTTAGCTATTTTATAATGACGAGTGGTTCTCCCTTGTTTACCATCAATCCTTCGGAAACCTTTACCTCTTGAACAACTCCAGCCTTTGGAGCTGTTATTTCATTTTCCATCTTCATAGACTCCAAGACGCAGAGGGTGTCCCCTACCTTCACCGAATCACCAAGCTTAACTTTCAGGAGAACAACTCTTCCTGGCATGAAAGCCGTTACAGTGTTTCTTTCGGCGATTGACTTTACAGGTTGTGTTTTTAATGTCGGCTGAATTGTCTCCATAATCTGTGAAGGTGTTCTTTCTCTCCTTTCATATTGAACTTTGAACAATCTATCATTTACTTTGATGTGGAATGGTGCATCTTTGTTGAATTTGTTGATTTCCACTGTGTGTCGTTTGCCATTGACCTTAATTAAGACAGGAGTGCTATCAGTGATTTCATTGGAAAAGTCTACTTTGTAGGTTTTATCGTCAACTTCAACCCGGTAAGGTGTCTTGCCCATGTCTAGTAGTCTAACTTCATGCTCTTTGTTGTTCACCCGGACTCTATGTTCCCTCACTGTTGACACTCCTTTCCAGTCACTTCATCTTGGTAAACGATGTCTTCTCACCATTCTCCACTTAGACATGTTTCGTGCCTTTCGCTGTGGAATGACAGCCAAACCTGTCTGCCTGTTTCGCAAATACTTAACAAGAACCGCAGACAATGCAGCCACTTCTTCTTCATCTTCATATTTCTCTTCTATTACTAGGCTTCCAATTCTCTCTTCAACAAAACGTGTGTGTACGTCTCCTCTTTTGAAAGATTCATCTTCTAGTATTCTCTTATGAAATGGTATAGTAGTCTCGACGCCTTCTATGTGATACTCATTCAGGGCATTTCTCATCCGCTGCAAGGCTTCACTACGATTCAAGCCCCAAGCAGCAAGCTTAGCAATTAACGAGTCGTAAAAGACAGGTATAGCATATCCACTGTAGAGCGCACTGTCGACCCTTATCCCAAAGCCTCCCGAAGGACGATACTCCGTTACAGTGCCAGGAGACGGCACAAAGCCTCTGTAGGGATCTTCTGAGTTTATTCGACAGTTGAGTGCATGTCCCCTCATCATTATGTCGTCTTGTTTATAGCCTAATTCTTCTCCGGCAGCTATCTTGATCTGTTCTTTCACGATGTCGATGCCCGTAACCATTTCGGTGATGAGGTGTTCGACTTGGAGCCTTGTGTTCATTTCTAAGAAACAGAAACTACTGTCCTTATTGACCAAGAACTCTGTCGTTCCCACGCTGGTGTAGTTGATGGCTTTTGCTGCTTGTATGGCTTTTTTCCCCATAACATTTCTTAATTCTTCAGTCATCATGGGAGATGGGGTCTCCTCGATTAACTTCTGATATTTTCTTTGGATTGAGCATTCTCGTTCGCCTAGATGGATGATATTTCCCTTCTTGTCAGCTAGCACCTGAAATTCGATGTGTCTTGGATTTCTTAGCATTTTTTCAACATAGATTTCTGGGCTTCCAAAGGAAGATTCGGCTTCTAATCTGGCGAGTTCCATTGCTCGAGGTATGCCTTTGTTGTTTTTGATGAGGCGCATGCCTTTACCTCCGCCCCCAAACACTGCCTTGACGAACACAGGATAACCGACCTTTTCCGCCACTTCTTCCACTTCATCTTCGTCTTTGACAGCGTCCATACTTCCTGGGATAACTGAAACACCTGCGTCTGCCATTATTTTACGAGCCATGACTTTGTTCCCCATCTTCTTTAGAACTTCGATGGATGGACCGATGAATTCAATGTTGTTGGATTGGCAAGCTTTGGCAAACGCTGGGATTTGTGCCAGAAAGCCGTATCCAGGATGAATGGCTTCGGACGCTGTATTTTTGGCGATTTTAATTATTGTTTTGATGTTCAGATAGCTTTGAGTTGGTGGACTGGGTCCTATGGAGTAGCATTCGTCTGCGTATTCTATGTGGAGGGCGTCTTTGTCTGCTTCGGAATAGACTGCTACGGTTTTTACGTCGAGTTCTTTGCAGGCTCTTATTATGCGTAGTGCGATTTCTCCTCTGTTGGCAATTAGGACTTTTTTGAACATGAGTTTCACTCTTTGTAGCGTGTGTGTAAGACTTGTTTTACTTTCTTTGTGATTTTGGGTCCGAGACCGTGAACATCTGTTGCCCACCCGTCTATGTTTATTAGTACGTTTAAAGGGGTTTGATAAGATTTGAGGAGGGCTGTAGCTTTTTCTCGTCCGATGTTTGGGAGGCTTGCGATGAAGAATATTTGCGCTTCGCTTAATGTTTCTGTTTTCTTTACTGGGTGTACTGCTGGGGTTCTTTTTTCGATGATTTGTTCTTGTTTGGCAGCTGTGTATAGGAAGTCTATTGTTTCTTTGTAGGATGTTGTGTGGATCATGGATATGCCTTGTTTTCCGAGGGCGAACATGGCCCCCCATACAGAGGATGGTAGGATTCTGCTGAATTTGTAGATGATTGGTAGATATCCTTCGATTAGGATGAATGGGTTAGAGTAGACTTCTTTTAGCTTGAAGAGTTGTTCAAAGAGATGTCGTCTGGTAAGGGTGTATACGAAGTCGTGGACGGTTTTTCTTTCGATGGCACAGAGGTCTGATATGATGTAGTCGCCCTTTTGAAGAGCCTTTGTCTGGATTTCGGCACCCGCCTCTTTTAGTCCTTTTAGGATTTTTGGGGCGGTGGTTGCTTCTCGGCTATCTATGATGATTGTTGGCTGTTCTTTTTTGTTTTTTTCTTTGATGTAGGGTATGAGGGTTTCTGTTCCTGACATGTACATCTTCAACTCTGTCATTAATTGTGTTTTCGCCTTTGTTTCTTTTTCTGTCAGTAACTGCTTTGAATCATTTGTGCGCACGCTTTAGTTTCTGTTTGGTCACTGTGCGGTGACAACCGTTGATGCACTATTTTCGAGGCTGCTTGGCAGAAAAATAGAGGGATCTCTAACTGTGTGAAGCTGTCTTTGTTAGTATTTTGGGTTCTTTCCATTCTTCCCTGAGAATACTGTAAAGCAGTCCATCTCTCCATTTTCCCCTGATAAAAATGGACTTACGGACCAATCCTTCCTTTTTGAACCCTACTTTTTCTAGAACTTTTTGGGAAGCTAGATTTCTTGGATTAGTTTCGGCTTGAATGCGCACTATGTCTTTGGACAGGAACAAGTAGTCAACCATGATCTTGACAGCCTCAGTGCAGTAGCCTTTGTTTCTTTCATCTGGAATCAATGTATAATCTATTGTGAGGAGGTTTCCTATGGGAAAGTGAGTTACAAAACCAATTTTGCTTCCATCTTTTTTCTTTATAATGAACCACTTCTCTTTGGGAGTAAGTTTATCATACTGTTTCTCCAGTTCTGTTTTCGACTCCTGTGAAAGAGGTTCATATTCACCACCAAACTCAGGGGTGTTAGCCCATTCTGTGAGTAGTGGTAAGTCTTCTTTCTCTACAACCCTCAAATTCACAAAGTTGCCCTTAAGCAATTAGTAACACCATTTAAGTTACTACATCACTTATATTTCTCTGTTATCGTGAACCTCTTTGGTTCTACTATAACATTTCTACATCTATCACTGTTTAGAGCCCTGTGAAAAATTAATGAGTTCAAGAGTAATGGAAAAGTTATTTAACGAATTTTGAACTTTTTCTCGCTCGGTCAACCAGCCATGAGCCGAAAGACATTAACCCCAAAATAATGACAGAGACTCCCCAGCCCACACTCATTAACAAATCACTTGCAGAAATCGTAAAAACAGTAAGTGGTAATATTGTGAGTGTTCCTATTGATACGC
>JAOUKN010000085.1 GCA_029882515.1 Candidatus Bathyarchaeota archaeon | reverse complement strand
TGTATCACGATTTTTTAGCGACAACTGCAATTTCCGGTGAATTCGGATCAAATGCTTTGCCGGCAACATCCGAGTAAACATTTTCTATCTTGAATCCATTATCTTCAAATTCTTTAACGAGCGATTCTTTACTGAAATGCTGCAACCAGTTGTAAACGACACGGATTTCGGATTCTTCAATTATAGTATACTTATCAAGTGTGACTTTTTCTTTCTCATATTTAAATGAATTAACAAAGGCATAATAATCATTTGGCGACCAGAATCCATTAAATTGGTTCAATTCATAAGTAGCCGATTCCTGTTTTTGATCAAATAAATTTAATGAATGCACATCGAGCAGCACTGATCCTTCTGGTTTTAAAAATTCTTTGAATTTCGACAGTAGTTTTTTTCTTTGTTCCGGACTTAGTGCACAAAAATCACACATAATCATGATAATCAAATCGAAACGATCCTCGGCTTCAAAATCCAGGTAGTTCTGATTAAAATATTTAATATCCAGTCCTTTTTCATTAGCCATTTTTTTTGCATACTCAATTGAATTTTTTGAAAAATCTATTCCGGTGACTTTTGCACCTCGTTCCGCAAACCTGGTTGTATATAATCCTGGTCCGCAACCGAAATCAGCAATCTCTGATTTTTCATTTAATTCAAAGCGTTCAACTATCCATTGCACGGATTTTTTGATAAAATTTCTGTTTCGTGATGCAAGATCAACATCATCATTCAAATGATACTTCAGCATGTGTTTGGCTGTATGCTCATTTGTCCACAATTCAGCAGCAGTGTAAAATTCAAAAGGGTGTGGTCTTGAATTGATTTCTTTTAGTTGCTTATACATTTAATATTCCAAGTGATTTTGATATATTATTTATATATTCCTTCCTTCCCGCAACTTCGTGGGGCTTCGCCCCGCACTTCCATATGAATCATTATGAAGATTGAAGGCACTTAAGTTTTGGTTATCCTAGATACTAACACGTTTTGAAGTAAAAAGCGCGCACAAATATTCGTGTTAACTTTTTGTGTATTTTTTACCCCTCGTTTTTCTTTCTATGAGGGGTAATTTTTCTTCTATTTGTTACCCCTCACTCGTTTTTCTATGGTACCATCCTGTCTATTCCTATTCCATCAGGTACCTTCCATGAAAAGGGATAGACAGGATAGGAACACCCGTTAACGGTCGTCCGTCGTTGGTTGGTCGTCCCCCCTTTGGTTGGTTGGTTGGATTAAATTTTAACCCCAAACCCAAAACTAAAATTATCACCAAATAACAAGCATTAAGAACCAGCAGATTCTCAACCCAAGGGATAAAAGAAAATTGCGCTCGCAGAAGAGGGAGCAGTCGAATGGGAGAAAAAGCAGAATACGGTAATTGGGTCTCAAAGAGAATTATCTATCTGGTTTTCTTGGTTTCGTATTTTTGGGCTTGGGTCTTGTGTTCTGGGTCTTGATAATTCCTGCCGTGCTGTTCTTTTCAGCTTCCTTATATTTTCTGTATGTTCGGTATCAATTTTCTTCTCAAGGGGGAAAATTGCAAGACCGCATCTGGAGTTTGGTGTTATCAAATTTGGATTGGAATGGGGAGGGAAGGGCACTTGATATAGGATGCGGAAACGGCGCTCTCACGATTAAGCTCGCTCAGCAGAATCCAAAAGCACATATTGTCGGAATTGATTGTTGGGGAAAAACTTGGGAGTATTCAAAGAAAATTTGTGAAAGGAATGCAATGATTGAAGGGGTTAGTGAGCGGGTGGTGTTCCAGAAAGCCGATGCTTTGTCTTTACCGTTTGATGATGGTTATTTCAATGCGGTTGTTAGCAATTTCGTGTTTCACATGGTCGGCAAAGCCAAAGACAAGCGTGGGGTTGTTCGTGAAGCATTACGGGTTGTCAAGAAAGGAGGAAAATTTTCTTTTCAAGATGAGTTCTTACTTAAGCAACTTTATGGTGACATGGATGACTTAATTGAGACCATTAGAAGTTGGGGGATTAGCAAAGTGGAGTTTGTTCAAACCCGAGATACAGATTTTGTCCCACGGGAGTTGAAGTTACCGTTTATTCTGGGAACGATGGGACTTATCAAAGGAACGAAATAATCGCGCGCGCATTATCGATAATCTTAAATATTAGATATTATATATTTCTAACATGAAGTTAGAAATATATAATAAAATGTGATAAATAGACAACGGAGGAAAAACGTTGAAAAAATGGAATAACATCATTCGCATCTTGGGAGTAGTAGCATGCCTAGTCGGTGCATATTTAATGGCTTTTGGGGAACCAATCATAGGCGCAGACCACGCGGGCGTTGCAACGGTTGTGGGCATAACCGGGATAGGTCTGATAGGCACTGGTAACACATTATCGTTTGTGGGAAAGAAAAAGGAGGGACCGTAAAAAATGACCGATTTTGCGTGGCCAATAATCTTAATCGTGAACGCAGTCCTTGTGCTGCTGGTTGGCGTACTTGTTCTGTGGAAAGTCCATAAAGACAAAAAATCGGGTTACCCCATTCAAGATGAGCGCACAACAAAGATCAGTGGAAAAGCAGCTATTGGAACATACTATATCAATCTCGCTTTCATGATATCACTAGGGTTGTTCATAATATTCGGAACTGAGTTTCTAGATTTGCCTGAACTTGACGCTGGATGGGCCATAATCGCAATAATGTTGGTCTCTGGTATCTCATACGGTCTGTTAAGCTTGTATTACAGCAGAAAAGGCGACCTCTGATGCGGACAAGAGTCAAGGAACTCAGGGCCAGATATAACCTAACACAAGAGGACTTGGCTAGAAAGGTTGGTGTAAGAAGAGAGACGATCCTCTACCTCGAGAAGGGCAAATACAACCCCTCGCTAAAACTTGCTCACGACGTAGCCAGAGTGCTAAAGACAACCATAGACCACCTGTTCATCTTCAACGACGAAGAGGAGATCACCGAGTAACAAAATAAGTAGCGATCGGCGACTTTCCGGTTTTCATTCACACAAAAGAGAAGTAGATCCATGCGCGCGTGCAGTGAAGTGTAGAGGAATGGCTGATACCAACACATACCAATCCTGGTTTACTCTCCGCATGATGGCACTATATTTCGTATTAACATTTGCAATAACTTGGGCAATATTGATTCCAGTGCTATCATCGGTGCCCGAAGAGAGTCTAACACTTTTTTTCGTTTTTCCGGCCTTTGGACCATTTCTAGCAGCAATCGTTGTGATAGGAATAAACCGAGGGCGATCTGGCCTTATTCAATGGTTACGCCAAGTCTTCAAGATACGTGTGCCGATCGTTCTGTATCTAGCTGGTGCGTTCTTCCTTCCTGTCGGCATTGGGGCATTGCACTACACTCTATACTGGGTTCTAGGAGGAAGATCAGATTTATCTACAGCAGCGCCCTGGTTTATCTATCCCATTGCCTTATTGTTAACTTTGTTAACTGGTGGTAATGAGGAGCCTGGATGGCGAGGGTTCGCATTACCCGCTTTGCTTAAGCGTTTCCATCCGGTGCCTGCCTCTTTGATCCTGGGATTTTTCCATGCAGCGTGGCACCTCCCTGTCATGAACTATTACGATACAACTTTTGGATGGTATCTTTTCAATGTGATTCCTCTTACGTTCATTCTCAATTGGCTGTATCTCAAGTCGCATCAGAGTGTTATCCCAGTCATGCTTCTACATTCAGGTATGAACGTGATTTCCAGTTTTATTCCCACGCCGGGAGATGTTCTTCAGGGACTCGGCACTTGGGTTTTCCTTAGAGGAATCGTTTATTGGGGTATAGCCATCGTTCTCTTAATCACAACAAAAGGCAGACTGGGCCATGATACAACGGATTGTTCGAATGCTTAGTTACCTTCAAACTGATAAGAGTGAACAAGTAGATACAAATGAGAATGAAAGTAGTTTTTGTATGTGTGGGGTTAAAATTGCGCGCGCGCATCGTTGGCTGGATTAATATCTAATCCCAAACCCAAGTAGTGTGCTACCCATACGTATCTTATCTCATTCATCCCTTTCCAGACTTTCAATGATTTGACTGTAATCTTTTTCGTTGTTTGAGGCCTTTAAATATGTGAGGGTTGCGACAAGCTCCCTGAGCGAAGACACGCCTGTAACCGCAGTACATACACTTGGTTGACTAAGCGTATAACTTAGAAGTTTAGTTGAAGTTGAGCTCGCTGGTACGTGTACAGTCATTGTCTTCCACCCTGTTTTATAAGCAGCAATTCTTACTTTCTGTCCAGCTCTAAGCAATTCTCCACCAACAAAAGGTTTCATTGCTACAACACCTACCCCAAGCTTGCTACATTTACGCAGAGCTTCATCCCTTGCGGTGTACATATGGTTGGCAACACTAACCTGATGCATTATGCTGTCTACACCAGACTCCGTTGCCAACATGATTACCTCTGGTTCGTGGGTACTAACGGAGATGGCTTCAGCAAGCCTCTGTTCCTTGAGTTTCTTTGCTAAGGAAAAAATTCCCTTGCGGTTAATCTCTTTCCAGACCTTCAAGTTAGCTACATAATGAATGTTAAGTACGGGCGCAGAATCCATGTTAAATAAATCCAGCAGCGCCCTCAGATGTTTTTCGCACTCAACGGGGTTACGACTTCTCTTATATTTACCATTACTAATGCAAGAACCAAGATGCAACGCAATAATTGGTTTAATGGTTTCCCGCTCTATAGCTTCACTTAATCCATCTGTTATGTTGGGAAGAGACCAGACTAAATCGATGTAGTTTATGCCCTCTCTTAGAGCCAACCTGAATATTCGTGTAATTTCTTCAACTGAAACCTTTCTTAGGTGTTCAGTCCCTATGCCTATCACACTAACCTTTAAACCTGTTTTGCCCAGTTGCCTGTATTCCATGAAGCATAAGATGAGATACAGATCTCTTAAAATTTATTTTGTGTGTGTGGGATTAAATTTTAATTCCTTCCTTCGTCCATATTGTGCTCGCTTCGCTCGCACCTAACTATGGTTACTCTCAGGTAACAATTTCTCTGAGCGCACAAAATATTGTTTCTCTGGTTCAAGAGCAAAGCGGTAATTCTAAGTGGATATCTTCTGGCTCCAGTCTGTATAGTGTTGGGTTCAGTTCCGAAGAGAGTCTACATCCCATATGCATATAGAAATCTATTGTGTTCTTCGAAGGTGTAGCTGAGATATACAGTTTCTTAGCTCCGAGTTTCTTCGCCCTTTCCATCATCTCTTTCAATAATTTTCCACCAATCCCGCAGTGCCTATAATAACTATCCACATGATGAAAATAGAGCTGGAGTTGATCCTTCTTTCTTCCTATAAATTCGGAGTCTAGAGCGGAGATTGCAACCATCTTGTTTCCGTCGAATGTCCCTAGTAGAGTTCCATTTCTGTTGTAGATATCATACAGGTGTTTGATACTCTCTTCAAGTTCAGAGGGATCCCATCCTTTGATGTCATAGAATACGTTTTGGAGTGCGAGTTGTCCATCTTTAAGATAGTAATCCTGTTCGATGATTTCACTTCTATCAATGTCTCTCACTTTCTCGATTTCTTCTCTTTTGAGGATTCTTGTTTCCACAGTCTCATCTACCTGATGCAAACACAATTCAGACTATTTCAGTCTTATAAAGCCGACCTGCATGCATGGTTGGGTTTGGGTTTGGGATTAAAATTTCAACTCCAGAAATACACTCAGCTCATCGATTTCGAAGGCGACGAATACACCTCAAAGGCAACCAAGGACGCTGAGGAAGCAAAACAGTTAGTCGAGACGGGATTTGAATATGCTTGCACGACACCCGATGCAATTATGCTCTTCCCAAACGCAAGCGACCACTAAAAAATAGTTTATACCAGTAGTTCAGGAGAATTAAAAGTGGGCCGGGAGAGACTTGAACTCTCGACCTTTCGGTTATCAGCCGAACGCTCTAACCAAGCTGAGCTACCGGCCCTCATGCCGACCTAAGATTTAGAAGAAGAATTGTTTATTAAGAGTTTCTTGAGACTAAATCCTTAACCATCTAGTCAGATACCTCATTCGGGGCCCGTTGCCTAGTCAGGATTAAGGCGCCGGCCTTCGGAGCCGGAGAGCCAGGGTTCAAATCCCTGCGGGCCCGCCAAATGGTTAAGATTCTATTTTTCTTTTTCTCTTTTGAATATCTTTTTCCTTACATTGTGCTAATGTTCTCGCGTCTGTACAGTGACTTTCTCAGCTTTCAGATTCTCTGGTGATTATTCAGTTGGATCTGAGATAGAGATTGTGTGCAAGGGGTGTATGAATCGAGATGAGGGACGTGTGCGCATAGAGGAGGATACGAGATTTACAAATACTATTACTCCATCGAGGAACTTCGAAATCTCCGAGAGCACTCATTTGGTGAAGTCAAACGTCTACAGACGACACATTACGAGATGATATGCATAGCCAGAAAAATATGAGATAAGCATGTGATTCTTTCTCATATGTTATTCTCCTCATCAAACTAATAGCTATGTGGAAAAGAAAATCCTACGCTTTAGAGGTTTGGGTCTATTCTCGACGAAAATTATTAATTATACAAAGCTAAAAATATAGTGCCACTACTCAAAGTTTGACGCTTTGTTGTATAAAAGGAATGATAAAATGAGCACGCACGCAGAAGATCTGAAATTGCGATTAATGACCATTGAGTTGCTGAGGAGTGCAAAGCAGCAATTCACCTACCGAGAATTGTCTAGCAAAACCGGGTTGCCAGTAACCGTACTAAGTAGATATGCCAAGGGACACGTTTTGCCAAACACTGCAAGAGCAAAACAACTTGAGAAGGTCTTAACTAAACTTGTCGGACTAGAAGTTGACCTTCGCAGAAAGATAAAATTCAATGCAGATGGCTATTTTGATAACACAGCGATCGTTGGCAATTCTAACATACTTAGGCAGGCTGCACATCAAGGTCTTTCGACTTTTGCTGGGAAACGGGTAACCCACGTTTTAACGGCTGCTGTGGACGGTATACCCCTTGCAACAATGGTTGCTGACTCCTTAGGAGTCAATTTAGTAATCGCCAAGCGAGGTAAAGAGGTGGGGGTTCCAGCGTTTTTGGAAGAGACCTATGTGTTGAGGGATTCTGGTGTAACCATGACGTTATACATACCTAAAAACGCCTTGAGCCGAAGAGACAGTGTGCTTATTGTGGATGACATGATAAAAACCGGAGAAACCCAAGCAGCATTAGTTAAACTAGTTCATAAGGCAAGGGCGGAAGTATCTGGCATCTTTTCTCTAATCGCTGTCGGAGACGACTGGAAGAAAAGGCTAGAAGTGTCAAAGCGTTGTCCGATTGAAGTGATTACACGGATTAGGTCGAATAAGTGACAGCACAATATCGTCGAAGTTGACATCGTCTACATTTCTTTTTTCTGCAAAAATCTTTTCCAATGCGAAGCAAGGCTGTCTCAAAGTTTACGAAATCTTTTTCGTTAACTTCATTTTCAGTCCAGAATTTCTCCAGTTCCTGTAGCACTTCGTGCGGATTATTTTTCTTTGCTATTCCTAGATTTCTCGCTGCTAAAGTGACCAAAGGTGTGGGGTTAGGATGAGCTTTCTCCCAAATTGTTCGGAGTTCTCGTAAGAAGATGCCTATGGTTACGTTACCTACACCTTTTCCTAGTTCTTTCAGTCGTTTTTCCAAATCAGCTGAATCTGCAGCTTGTTCATGAAGAAACCTAAGGGTTCCTTGATATTTTGCGACCAAATTGCCCATAACTTCCAGAAGCTTATCTGCGGTTTTGAAATCGTATCTGGTATAGCTGCCTTCATCCAGTATCTTGACCAGCCCCTCCCACCCGATCTTTAGGATCGTTTTTGGTGCTAACGCTTTCCAGTTCTCAAAGCACTTGTAAGTTTTTATGACTGCAGTTTCCGTGATTGGAGCACCAAACAAAATGGAAGCCAAAAACCATTTGAAAACCTCATCTTCATCTCGACTTTCTAAGTCTATTCCTAGAATCTTCGAATATTTTTGCCCAAAATTGTTTATTAATAATTTTGTCAACTCATTGTTCATACGAAGTGCCCCAATCGTTACACTGTTCTTGGGGTATTATTTTTTAAGGATGATTACTCACTTGGGCACAAAAATAAAAGCCAGTAATGAGCAGAACCGTTGACGGTGCAGTCACATGAGAACAATAGAATGGAAAGACGGTACTGTGGTTACCATCGACCAAACAAAACTACCACATACCCTGAAATT
>JAOUKN010000204.1 GCA_029882515.1 Candidatus Bathyarchaeota archaeon | reverse complement strand
TTTTGAAGGTTAATCTCACTTTTTTGATGATTGACCTTTTGTTACTACTATTTTTGGCGCTATTGCTTGGGGTTAGTGTGTTCAGTTTGGTGAAAGCGGGTTTTTTTCCTATGACGCTGCTTCTTAATTCCGGTATTGTTTTTTTGGCAGGTGGATTAATGGCAATGTCTTCCTCAATTTTTCCAAGTAAAATCAGGGAGTACGTCTTTCATTCTGATGAGAAGTGGTCTAAAGAAAAGCAGAAAAAGAGTGAGAGAAAGGCTAATTTGTATATCTTGACAGGGGTCGTTCTGTTTCTAGAATCCCTTGTCTCGACATATCTGATTCTGTGACTGGTTGAATACAAAAAAAGTAGGTGGAAGGCCCAATCAGAGCCTTCTTCTTGCCACGTATATACCGATTGCCAATGCAACTGCAACAACTAGCGCCGCAACAGCTACATACATTGTCATGTTTACTGAACCCTGTAGTGCATCTATTTGACTGCTCAACGTGGCCAACAAATCACTTTGGCTTTGCAGTGCTTGAGAGTTGTCCGATATCAAGTCGTAGAGTGGTGTCAACGCGTCGTCAACTGAGGAAACATTCAGCATTGTAACGTATGTCCATTCAATCCCTACATCGGCTAAACGATCGAACAGATAATAATAGAATACTCCTGTGCTTGGGGGCGTTGCGGTGAAAGTGTACCAGCCAGTTAGGTCTGTAGTTGTTCCACCTACCATTGTGGAAGTTGCATTGTAGGTTGCGTTGTCAGTGGTTTCCCACAACGTGAGTTCTCTGTTAGCCAACGGAGTTCCATCCGGATCTGTGTAGATGCCGGGTATGGAGGCTGACATTCCGAATAAAAATGAAGGAAATGTCGGCTTAGGAGGTGGACTGGGAACCCCGTAACCTGCTTTTTCCAGGTATTCTCTAGCCTTCGATAAGTCATATGGTCTTGCAGTTACTGAGGCGTTGTAGTAGGGTTGTGTTGGTAAGAAGAACGTAGCTGCGGGGTCTCCAAAGCCTGCCAGTAGGTTGTCGATGATAAGTTGCCTCGGAATCGCATAGTCGAAAGCAATTTTAACATATCTGGCTGCTTCTGCGGCTCTTGATGGATCAGCCTTGCCTAATGGAGTGTCTACGCCAGTGCCAAAGATTGGGTGCCTTTGATTGTAGCCGACTTCTTGTGTACCTGTGCCTTCATGCAACAACACCTTGCCCCAAGCTGGGTCTATGCTTGGGACGTCAATCTGCATCTGGTAGTTGGGATCCAGCATATCAACTTGTTCATTCTTCAACGCTGCTAGAGCGGGGGTCTTGTCGGCGATGAATCTGATGTAGTAGTCCTGCACACCGAACAATCCTTCGGCCCCCAAAGCCGAAGCGTTCCAATAGTTAGTGAATTTTTCGAGGTGGATAAGCTGTGCAACCGAGTCGAAATCTACCCATTTGTAGGGGCCGGTTCCCACTGGTCCGTTGTATGTTTCAGGTGCTACTGTTCCTGGAGTTCCGGGTACAACTATTGTACCATCACCAGTATTGAATGGGCTGTCAGTCCAATCTGCGGGGGGTATTTTCTCAAAGATGTGTTTTGGAATGATGTTGTTGGCGACGGTTAAGAGATATGGGTCAAAGTATCCATAGGGCTTGCCAGGGATCAACTCAGGAAGCCAGATTTCAATCGTGGTGGCGTCCAACGCTGTTACGTTGCCGACTCTGGTGCCACTTCCCACAGTCCTTGATGTGCCGTTTGCAAAAGTGAATTTGACATTGTTTCCGAGAGCATTTGTGTAGGTTCCTGCGTGTTGGGTACCCGTGTCAGGGTTCACGAGGGCCCAATAAGTGAAAACAACGTCGTCTGCTGTGAAGTCTGCTCCGTCATGCCATTTTACACCACTTCTGCATGTGAAAGTCCATTTGAAACCATTTTCGCTTGGCGTCCAGTCTGTTAGTAAAGCAGGAACACTCAAGTCGGAAAGATCGGGTGCTACTTGAGCCAAGCCGTTGTGAATGTTTGCGGCTATGATAGTGTCGTACCATGAGTTGGAGAGAGGCGGGATCAGTGATTCAATTTCGCCAGTCGAAGCGTAGAC
>JAOUKN010000203.1 GCA_029882515.1 Candidatus Bathyarchaeota archaeon | reverse complement strand
CAATGGCCCCAAACTCAGCGCAGAAGTTTACAGGAAAAAATTCCATCATGGATTTGATGGATGCTGGGCAGGATGCACAGTAGCGTGTTCTCACATCGTCAAAGATTTTGAACTCAAAAAAGGTCCATTCAAAGGTGAGCATGTCTTTGTGGACGGCCCAGAATATGAAACCATAGCGAGCCTTGGCAGTAACTGCGGAATCTTTGATGCGGACCACGTGATCGAGATTAACTTCTATTGCGACACCTACGGCTTGGATACTATTTCAGTTGGGACCGCGACAGCCTTTGCCATGGAGTGTTATGAAACGGGTTTGATTGACAATGGGGTCACTGACGGCCTTGAATTGAATTTTGGGAACAAAGAAGCCGCGATGGAACTTGTTCATCAAATGGCGAAGGGAGAAGGATTTGGAGTGATTATTGGTCAAGGGGTTCGTGGAATGAAGAAGCTTTTCGCAGAAAAATACGGTGCTAACCCAAAGATATTGCAGGACATTGGAATGGAGGCGAAGGGCTTGGAATTTTCCGAGTATGTCACTAAAGAGTCCTTAGCACAGCAGGGTGGATACGGGCTTGCGGTCAAGGGTCCGCAACATGATGAGGCGTGGCTAATATTTTTAGATATGGTGCAAAATCTAATTCCGACTTTCAAGCAGAAGGCAGAGGCTTTACATTGGTTTCCTATGTTTCGAACATGGTTCAGTTTGAATGGTTTGTGCAAACTTCCTTGGAATGACATCACGCCTGAAAACAACAAAAATACTCTAGAACCCGCTAAGGTCATTGCACATGTGGAGAATTACGCGAACTTCTTTTATGCGGTGACTGGTCGAAAAGTCTCAACAGATGATCTTATCTCAATGAGTGAAAAGGTCTACAATTTCCAGCGCATTTTCAATTTGAGGATGGGCTTTGGTACACGTGAACACGATGACATACCATATCGTGCAGTTGGGCCAGTGACAAAGGAAGAATATGAAAGTCGTGCGAAGCGTTATGACAAACAACTCAAGGAAAAGCTTGGTTACGATCCAACCGGTAAATCGACGGAGGAGAAGTTGGTGGTGTTGAGGAAACATCGTCAGGATGAATATGAGAAGCTTAAGGATGCGGTTTACAAGAGAAGGGGATGGAATTTAAATGGCGTTCCAACTCTGCATAAGGTGAAGGAGCTTGAGATAGATTTTCCTGATGTGGTTGAGCTTGTCAAGAAGTTTCAATGATGTTTGACGGTCTGTAGCAATGGAGATTTTTCTTGGTTTTTGCTGATTTCTGCCAAAATGTGTTTTTGTCATGTTATTTTGTGTTATTCTCTCTCTTTAGACCCTCTATGTACCCACCTATAATTTTTTTGAAGCCTACGAAGGATAGTCCCAGAGATTGTATGGGCGGGTTTTGCGTAAGTTATAATTTTTGAACAGCGCTTGTAGGCTACGATTTTGTAGCCGTCCACATGGAACAAACTTAGCTATCTTTCCCAATCAAGAAGTCTTTTTTCGCCCTTAATTTTCTTGATGTCGGTTATATCTTGCGTTACTTCCACAGTTCCCAAGTATTTTCCATTTTTGTCCCTTACTGCGAAATATCTGATATGGATTAGACGGTTGTTCATTTGAATCCAGAACTCTGCCACATCTTTCTTACCCGTCTTGAAAGATTCCAGAATCCTATTCACTATATGAACGCTTTTCTTTGGATGGCATAATTGTACTTTTCTTCCAATGACAGCCTTTGGTCGAACAAAAATTCTTTCTCCTAACTTATTGAAGTATTTTACAGCGTCTTCATTATCAATGAAGGATATGTCAACTGGAAGTGTGTCTAGAATAGTCTCAACTTCTTCTTTTGAAAGAGACCCTGTTTCAAATTGCAGAGCCAACATGCTTCACCCCTCCAAGATATCAAGACTAAATTGATAAGTGTTCCGTGTGATAGTGTCGTTCTTGCCCTTTTTTTCCCAGCGTTTCTATGGGCAGAACAGGCATTGCCCTTTTGTTTTCTGCTCCGCAATCCATGCTTCGATTCCGTTTTCTTTCATTCTTTTCGAGTTCTCAACAGTCTTCTTGTGATGAGGTATGCCATCTGAGC
>JAOUKN010000202.1 GCA_029882515.1 Candidatus Bathyarchaeota archaeon | reverse complement strand
GACACGGATATCTATTAAAGATATATGCTGATTGCATTTAAGACTATGGTTTAGGAGGGAAGGAACTTTCGTGATCAGCTGGTTTGACATCGCGTATGCAGTTTTGAATCTTATCGTAATCGCTTATTGCTTCATGATCTATTTTTCCTCGGGGAAGAAGCCGTTTCTGCTCTGGGGTTTAGGCTTCACATGTCTCATGATCTCAGAGTTCATGTGGGTATTTGCGGTTATCCCAGGGCTAAACGGGATCCTTGGCGTATATAGTTACATACGGCTTGGATTATTCGCAGCGTTCATACTGTTGATCTTACGCGCTCTGCAACAGCTGACTTCGCATCAAGATTGACCGATTTTTATTTACACCTCGGTCGGAGGCCAAGCTCGAAAAGTATCAGCAAAACTTGTTTGACATTTAGGATAGCTCTAGAAGACAAGTTCAGTAACTCTAATAGGTTTGTGATTAAACACAATGTATAGGGGATTTACGGTGATCATGGAAATGAGAGAAGTGAAGGTTCCTGTTTTGCTTTTGCTGATGCTTTTGATGGTTATGGGCTCCCCCGTTATTGCATCAGCCGAAGGTCCAATAGCTGGAAGGGGCACTTTCGCTGTTTATCAAACGCAACATAGCCCGCCAGATTATGGTCCCAACATCTATTATGACCGTGACGTGCAGTTGGAGTACGTCCTCACAATTCATTGGAGCAGTATAACCTACCGAAATGGCGATGTTCGGCAAACCATGGTGGCTAGTGGAACCGTAGATATTTATGACATCGCAGACCTGAACAACCCAATAGATACGAGAAGATGTTCCGTTTCGATAAACTTCTATGATGAGGGAGGAGATGCCTGCTCAGGGGAGCCAGGTGGCTTCTATAGCTGGGGTCCCCCGTATCACTGGGACAAAATGGAAAGGTTCTATCACCTCCATCAGGTTTCAGGCGTCTATACACGCATGGCTTGGGTACGAAATGATGTTGGATGGGGGAAAGTGACTGTATTCACCCATCCCCCAACAATTTTGATAGTGAGCGAATGAGCGCGCGACTTGTCTATAAGCTCTTTCTCAGGCTCTGTGCATGGCGCTAAATCCGATTATATGTCTGCATTTCTTGCAAACGTAGACATAATGCTCTCCAATCCTCCCTCGAAACTTGATGTCTTCTATATCTTTTTCGTCCAAATAGTTATTGCACTTGGGACATTTCATTCCGTCATATACCATAGCCCGTCACCTCTCTAGTGCATTTGAGCCGAGTTACCCGTCAAGATTTGAGCCTTATA
Source organism: Candidatus Bathyarchaeota archaeon (assembly GCA_029882515.1). Classification (GTDB taxonomy): domain Archaea; phylum Thermoproteota; class Bathyarchaeia; order Bathyarchaeales; family Bathyarchaeaceae; genus JAOUKN01. The sequence continues at coordinate 807 of JAOUKN010000202.1, read as the reverse complement.
GTGTTTTCCACATTCACAAAAACGCCTAGCGGACTTTGGGTTTGTACCTCATTTTCTCTCCGAAGTAATCCACTACTCTACATTCACTCAAGAACTTCACAGAATGTTTTGTGTGGGCTGGAATGAAGTATTCATCACCTTTTTCGTAGATCTCCGTTTTGTCATTGATAGTTAGTTCCATCCTTCCTTCCACAACGATTCCCCATTGAGGAGCCTCATGGCTGTGCTCTGGCACTTGACTGAGAGGCTTCATCTCAAAGAAAACCATTTGCTGGCTTTCACCTTGAGCTATCCATCCCTTGACGCCTTCAAACGGAATGTCTGCTTCTGGTAAATCTACTATCAATTCAGGAAACCAACTTTTCAATTGATCAACTCCTAGGTTCTCATAGTTGATGAAATAATAAACGCTATCCTCCTTTATGCGTTGCCTTCGCAACGACTAGCGAATCCCGGCGGCCAGCCGCTGTATATGTAGTTATGGCTTCGGTTAACTTCTCCGCAAGGCACATGCTACTTTTTCTGGGCGGCACCTTTGAATTCCAAGAATTGCGTTGGGATTTGTATTGCAAACCTGCAGACGAGATCGCCCTTGAGGACTGTTTTTATGACATCTGCCTTAACTGGCTGGTCGAAAATGATGTCCCATGGTCGCTTGTGATAGCCTGCACTACAGTAGCAGAAGTTCGGTGAGATTTTTAGGCCGGATTTTATGGCTTCGCGCACCCACGCACAGTGACACGCGTAGTATCTCTTCAGCTTGCCGGCTTCTTCATGCAGGTACTTCTTGGTCATATAGGGGATCTT
>JAOUKN010000092.1 GCA_029882515.1 Candidatus Bathyarchaeota archaeon | reverse complement strand
TCGGCTTTTGGGCACTCAAACAAATCATGGAAGCAGGTGCTCTAGGCGCCGAAATCACCATAAGCGGAAAACTAAGAACAGACAGAGCACGATATGAAAAGTTCCGAGACGGATACCTACCTAAAAGTGGAGAACCCGCCCGAAAATACATGAGAGCAGCAGTATTAGATGTCCAACTGAAACCCGGGATTCTCGGAGTAAAAGTAAGACTAATGCCTCCCGAAGCAAAATTCCCTGATAAGATAGAAATTATAGAAGAAATTGAAGAAAAGCCTGCTGAAACTGAAGCAACAGAAAAGGAACCAACTGAACCGGCACGGACTGAAACTGAAACAACTGAAATCGAAACAACAGAGACGAAAGCAACAGAAACCAAAGCAGCTAAAACTGACGCCGCAGAAATAGAGCCAACTAAAACGGAGACTGAAAAATAAATGCCAATCGTAAGACTCAAAGATATTAGAGCAATGTCCTCTGAAGAGCGCAGAAAAAGACTTGGCGAATTGAGAACCGAACTTGTAAGACTAAAAACCATGATTAAAGCAGGTGGATCCATTGACAATCCCGCCAGAGTCCGAGAACTTCGCAAAACAATTGCCCGCATCCTCACAATCGAAAACGAAAAGAAACTGGCTATGGAGGAGAAACAATGAAAGTAACACCAAACCTGTTTCGACAAGAGTTTGTTGGACTTGATGCCAAAGTTGTGAAAAGTTCGAATCCGAGCCAAACAGGTATTTCAGGTAAGATAATCAAAGAAACAAGAAACACGCTCGTGATACTGCATAAGAACCTGGAAAAAATAGTTATCAAAGACGTTGCTGTTTTCCATTTCGTAATGCCTGATGGTACTGTAGTGGAAATAAACGGAAAGGCTATTGTTGGGCGTCCAGAAAATCGACTTAAGAAACGAGTCAGAAGGCGATGGTAATGGCGACCTCTTCTCTCAAAAAACCCAAAAAAACTTGTGATGACAAAAACTGCCCTTTTCATGGAAGGCTCTCAATAAGAGGACGTGTTCTGGATGGAGTTGTCATCAGCACTAGGATGGATAAAACAGCCGTTGTGCGACGCGACTATCTTCATTATGTACCAAAATTGAAACGTTACGAACGAAGGCACAGTCACGTATCAGCCCATAACCCTCCATGCATAAGTATCAAAGAAGGCGATATAGTGAAAATTGCTGAATGCAGACCCATCAGCAAAACGGTGTCTTTTGTGGTAATAGAGGTTCTGGAGGGGAAGTAAGATGGCGGCAAGAGCCAAAGCCCATGCTTTGATAGCTAAAGGGATGATCGGTCAGAAACCAAAAATCTCGAGGGGGTTGCCCGTGGGAGCTGTTATTAGATGTTCAGATAATGCTGGAGCTAGAGAACTGAGAATTATCCAAGTGATGGGGTACAAAGGAAGATTGAGACGTGTTCCCTCCGCCTCTATTGGAGATATGATTGTTGTTACAGTGAGGAAGGGCACGCCTGACATGAGAAACAAAATCTTTAAGGCAGTTGTAGTCAGACAGAGAAAACCTTATCGTCGACGAGATGGTGTTTGGGTTCAATTTGAGGACAATGCCGCGGTCATAATGACTCCAGAAGGAGAAATGAAAGGGTCAGAAATTAAGGGACCAGTGGGCAAGGAAGCAGCAGAACGGTGGCCAAGAATAGCGAGTGCCTCCAGCATCATTGTATAGGTAGTGAAGAAAATGAGGGTAACTAGTCCCCGAAAACAGCGAAAATCTCTTTATCAAGATCCTTTACATAGGCGTTACAAAAGATTTTCTGCCTCCATCGCCCCTAAGTTAAAGGCTTCTCATAACACGAATTCGCTTCCTGTGAGAACAGGTGATACAGTTCGGATTATGAGGGGAGACCGTAAGGGATTTGAGGGAAAAATTGTTCAAGTTGACAGAAAAAACTACAGGATTTTTGTTGAAGGCGTAAGTAGAGAGAAAGTAGATGGAACCACAATGCCTCTTCCAATTCATCCTTCAAAAGTTATGATTATTAACCTCAATCTTGACGACAAATGGCGTAGAGAAATACTGAAAAGAAAGGAAATCAGTGAGAAAAAGAAGGTTACAGAAGAGAAAATTTTGAAAGAAACAAAGCCTTCTCCAGCACGAAGAAAACAGAAGAAACAAAGGAGAAAAGAAAAACAGCAGTGAACCTGGAGGTATTTGAATTGGGAAAGAAAGGTGGAAAAAGACATCTAAAACGAAAACCAGCTCCAAAATCTTGGCCTATTCATAGAAAAGAATTTGTCTGGGCTCCTAGACCAATTCCGGGTCCTCATCCCATTTCAAATTGTATACCACTTACACTTCTCGTCCGTGAAATACTGGGGTTCGCAAAAACGAGGAAAGAAGCAAAAATCATAGTTTCTCAAGGGAAGCTGAGAGTTGATGGAAGGATTCGACGAGAAGAACGTTTCCCTGCAGGGTTAATGGATCTTATACATATTCCCGAAATTAAGGCAACCTACCGCATTCTGCCTTCTAGAAAAGGGTTGATGCTTCATCCAACAGCCGAGAATGAGGTCGATTTCAAACTATGCAGAATCGAAAATAAAACGAATGTTAAAGGTGGTCATGTACAACTCAATCTTCACGATGGAACAAACCTGCTATTTCGAACAGAAGACTCCCAAATTCCAGAGGGAGAGACCTATGAAACGTTAAACACATTAAAAATTGGCGTCCCTAACCAAGAGATTCTTGAGTATATAAAATTGGTTAATGGAGCATATGCATTGATAACTGGTGGAAAAAATGCGGGTCAGCATGGAAAAATAGTTGCTATTGAAGAAAAACCTGGGCAGAAACGCAGAGAGTTGCTAGTTACTATTGAAGATAAAAAAGGTGGTCAATGTCAGACGATCCTTGATTATATCTTTGTTGTCGGCAGTGCAGCACCCGAGATATCCTTACCGGAGGTTAAGTGAAATTGTCAGAGCAAGAAAACCCCATGGTTCAAACCAAGATCAATAAGGTCGTAGTTAATATTTCAGTTGGGAAATCCGGAGAGCCTCTGGAAAGGGCATCGAAGATTTTGAAAGAACTTACTGGTCAAAATTCATGTAAACGAAAGGCGAAGAAAACTATACGAGATTTTGGCATTCGGAAAGGAGAACCAATTGCCTGTCTTGTAACCCTTCGGAAAGAGCGAGCGGTGGCGTTCCTCAAGAAAGCTTTTCAAGCGGTGGATAACAAAATTTCAAAAAACTGCTTTGACCACTTTGGCAATTTTTCTTTTGGCATTAAAGAGCACATTGAGATACCTGGAACCAAATATGTGCCTGAACTCGGAATATATGGCATGGATATTTCAGTTTCTCTTAGCAGACTTGGGTATCGAGTTAAGCATCGACATCGTGCCAAATCGAAGGTCGGGGCATCGCACATAGTGAAACCTGAAGATGCGATGTCCTTTATCAAAGAAGAGTTCGGGGTTGAAATCGCAGAGTGAGAAGTGAGTTTAGTGGGAAAGCAGAAGCCTAAAAAAGAAAGAAAATACGGAAAGGGCAGTCGACCCTGTAGAAAATGTGGGTCTTACGGATCAGTCATTCGTCGGTATGGTTTGGATTTATGTCGTCAGTGTTTCAGAGAACTCGCCAATGATTTAGGGTTCAGAAAATATGAGTGAGGTGCAAACTGTTTTGACTATGATGGATACTCTTGCAAATGGGTTGACGACAATCATGAACAATGAATTACGAAATAGACGTGAATGCGTGATTAGTCCGGCATCTAAGCTTTTGGGGAGGGTCTTACGAGTGATGCAGCTTAATGGGTATATTGGCGAATTGGAATTTGTGGATGATGGCCGCTCTGGAAAATTTAAGATACAGCTTCTTGGACGTGTGAACAAATGCGGTGCCATAAAACCTCGTTTTCCAGCAAATTCCAAGGGGTTTGAAGGTTGGGAGAAACGTTTTCTTCCATCGAAGGATATCGGTCTTCTTGTAATTTCAACATCTCAAGGAGTACTGTCGCATAAGGAGGCCAAAAAGAAAAATATTGGCGGACGACTTCTTGCGTTCATTTATTAGAAGGAAAGAAGCAAATGCGTGCCCTCGAGTCTATTAAATTCGTCGAAATTCCAGAAGGTGTGGAGGTCAAAGTAGAAAGAAGACTTGTTACGGCAAAAGGTGACAAAGGAACATTAGCCCGAGATTTTTCCCATGCACCTGTATCTATTCAATTAGAAGAGGGTAAGATTGCTATCCAGGCGAATTGGCCTCGTAAGCGAGAAGCTGCTGTCGTAGGAACAATCTCTTCTCATATTCAAAACATGATAACAGGGGTAACAAAGGGATTTACCTATAAACTTAAGATTGTTTTTTCCCACTTTCCAATATCCGTTAAGGTTCATGAGAACAAAGTGGTGATAGAAAATTTCACCGGAGAAAGAAGCGCCCGTATAGCTGATGTAATGGGTGACACTACAGTCGTAGTGAAGGAAGAAGATGTGATTGTACAAGGGCTGGATATAGAGAGTGTCGGTCAAACAGCTGCAAACATCGAGAGAGCGACTAAAGTCAAAAGAAAAGATCCTCGGGTCTTTCTCGATGGCATCTACGTCTACGAAAAGCATGAGGGAACAGAAAAATGAGGAGACAGAACGAACGCATTATCAAGGAGCGGCAACGGATTAAGAAAAAAAAACCTAAATTCAGGGCGGAAGAAAGTTGGCGATACAAACGTGTTAAAGAGAACTGGAGAAAAGCACGGGGTATAGATAGCAAAATGCGAAGAAAAGTGAAGGGGTGGCCTCGATCTCCATCCATTGGGTATCGTGGTCCTAAAGACGCGCGGTATCTTCACCCATCAGGATTCGTAGAGGTCCGGGTCTATAATGCAGATGACCTTGAAGACATTGACCCTAAAACTCACGCCATCAGGATTGCCCATACGGTGGGGGCGAAAAAACGGATTGAAATCTCTGCCAGAGCAGAGGAGAAGGGACTCCGTATTCTTAATCCATTAAGACGGGAAGAAGTAGTGGAGGAGGAAGAAGGAGAAGAGGTGGAAGAGGCTGCTGAACATGAAGAAGGTGAAAAAGGAGAAGAAGGCAGTTGAGCTTATCAAGTCAACGTCGCTTAGCGGCTGAGGTTCTGAAAGTTGGTGAAGGACGAGTTTGGATAGATCCCAATAGAACAGAAGAAGTCGAAATTGCTATCACTCGAGAAGAGATAAGACGACTAATTCATGAAGGCGCGATCCGTTCTCTCTCCAAGAAAGGAGTAAGCCGTGCTCGAGCGCGAGTGCTTCATGACAAGAGAAAAAAAGGGTTAAGGAGAGGACCGGGTCGAAAGAGTGGTTCTTCTGGAGCAACGGTCTCCAAAAAACAGGTGTGGATGAATAGGATTCGAACTTTAAGAGGAAAGTTACGGGAGTTGAAAACGAAGCGTGTGATCACACAAAGTACATATCGTCAACTCTATAATATAGCCGGTAGTGGAGCGTTCAAATCGGTAGTTGAATTAGAGCGTTATATCAAAGCTCGTGGTTTGTGGAGGAAAAGATGATGGCAAGGGGACCAAGGTATTGCGTTCCGTTTCGAAGGCGGAGAGAAGGGAAAACAGATTACCATCTAAGAAGGGCGTTAGTTATATCTGGGCTACCTCGTTTGGTGGCTCGAGGCACCTTAAAACATATGATTGTCCAGATTGTTAAAGCTACGGCAACAGGCGATGAAGTTATCGTGTCTGCTCACTCATGGGAACTGACGAAAACCTTTGATTGGAAAAGTCATTGTGGAAATGTTCCTGCGGCCTATCTGACTGGGCTTTTATGTGGGTTTAGAGCAGCTGCGAATGGCGTGAAAAAGGTGGTTCTAGATATAGGTTTGCAGTCGCCTACACGAAGTGCACGAATCTTTGCCGTATTAAAAGGGGTTCTTGATGCAGGGGTTTCTGTTGCCCATGATAAAGAAATACTCCCTGATGAAAAGAGAATTCAGGGACAACATATTGCTAACTACGCTAGCGAATTATCCTCAAATCCAGAAATATATCAGTATAGGTTTTCTAAGTATCTGTCAAAGAAGTTACAACCCGAACAATTTGCAGAACATTTTGCTTCAACCAAAGAAAAAATTCTTTCTTCAGTTAAAGTCGAGGTGAAGAAACTATGAGACGAAGAAGACGGCGTTCGCAGCGTATGCGTGTGGGTATGCGAGAGGAAAGACTTGAGGGGTGGGTTCCACGCACCAAACTTGGGAAGATGATCTTTGAGGGCAATATCTCCTCCATGGAGGAAGTTTTTGCTGAAGGATTTAAGATTCGTGAAGCAGAAATTGTAGATGCTTTACTTCCAGAGTTGCAGGAGGAAGTGATCAACATAAATCTAGTGCAGAAACAGACTGATGCCGGAGAGAAATCCCGGTTCAAGGCCATTGTAGTTGTTGGTAATAAAGATGGATATATGGGTTTAGGCTCGGGAAAGGCCCGTCAAGTTCGCACTGCGATTCAAAAGGCGGCTGTGGATGCTCGTTTGAATATCATTCCGGTTCGTCGTGGCTGTGGAAGCTGGGAATGTGGTTGTGACCGACCCCATTCGCTGCCGTTTCAGGTTCAAGGTAAATGTGGTGGGGTCGAGGTCGTGCTTGTTCCTGGTCCTCGTGGTTTAGGTATTGTTGCGAGTGAAGAGGCGAAGATTATTCTCGATTTAACTGGGGTCAAAGATTGCTGGACGAGGAGTTATGGTTCTACTAGGACCATTCCTTCTTTTGCTTGTGCTGTTTTTGATGCCCTTCGGGAGACCTATCGTTTTGTTGCGCCGAGAGATTGGGTGGGCTGAATGAGTGAAAAGCGCACGTGTTTGGCTGTGATTCGGGTTCGCGGAGTCAGCGATGTTTTTCGTGAAATTAAAGATACACTTAAGATGCTTCATTTGTCCCGAAACTGTCATGCCACATTGGTGGATGATCGTCCGTCTTATGTTGGTATGTTGCGTAAGGCACGTAATTACGTGACTTGGGGAGAAGTTTCCTTAGAAAATATACTTCTTCTTCTTAGGAAGAGGGGTAGAATAGTTGGTAATCGGAAGTTGACTGACGACTACGTTAAGGAACTTGGTTATAAGTCGTTGGAGGATTTGGCGGAGGCTCTACATGTGGGGAAGGTTGAGTTTGAGGGGCTTTCAAACGTGAAGCCGGTGTTTCGGTTGCATCCTCCTAAGAAAGGATTTACGGGTAAGGTGAAGCGCAGTTTTGCTGCTGGTGGAGTTACGGGTTATAGGCGAGAGGCAATTAACGACTTGATAAAGAGAATGGTTTGAGATGAACTCTAGTTTCTCAGGGATTTGCCTCTTGTATGCGATAGGTTTT
>JAOUKN010000201.1 GCA_029882515.1 Candidatus Bathyarchaeota archaeon | reverse complement strand
CATAAAATATTATGTGCTTACGCACTTATAAGCGTATTGGTTTAAGCATTTAAGCGCTAAAGACATGATCTGGAAATGTAAATAATTAGAGAAAGATGTGCGTGCGATGTGCGCGCGCGCATATTATAGTCTGAGCTGGAGCCAGAATTTATATGCATCCCCGCGCGCAATGGTTAACAGTTTAACGCTGGGCTTCACTAAAACATGATTTAAGCTATTTTCTTGTAATAATCATATGCGCGTGCATGTCTTCTTCTTCAAATTCGGCGTCATCTGGATCTTCCCAATCGTCATCACGATCACCAGGATAACGCATCGAATTTACGCACCCGCACCAATCTGGAACTGAAATCTCACTTTCCATCATACAACATCACTCAAGAGTGCTTTTTTTCTCATTATGTTCCTGACGCTCGTTTCAGGTGCGCCTGCTTCTTCATCCATCTCTTCCATCTTATCTGTTTCATTTTTTTCCTGTGCATACGCTTCAATATTTGTTTCTTCTTTCTCAGCAAAGCAGGGCTGGAAGCCTCTGTCTTCTTCACTTTCTATTCCCGCCTTTCTCTAGCGCATGGTGACTTCTCTCGAAGGCTTCACGTTGATACACTTTTCCACGTTTGAGGCATATCCATCGATAAAACACTACATCCATACCGGAAAAAGAGACTAAGCTTTCTGAACCACATTCCGGAAACGTCATTCATCAACCTCCTATCTATGTTGTTTACATGCAGGCAATTAGTGAGACCGGAGAAATGCTAGGATCAAGTAACAGAACCATCTTGTTAAATAGTTTTAGAAACTCTCGGCCAGCTTCGGTTCGCTGATACGTCACTTTTCTCGATACCGCATCTACCCGAATAAGATTGATTGATGTCAAAAAATTCAAGTATTGCCCTGATTGTGCGGTGTTCATATTGCAATGAGACATAATATTCGTTCTACAAGTTGGTTTCCGCAACCTCCTCAGAATCTCCGCTATGATCTCAAATCTGCTACGGTTTCCATCCGACACCTTTCTCATTCTTAACATGCTATACTACCCTTCAGGAACGCTTTTTCTCGCCACTCTAGTTTCCAGCTTTTCCATCCCGTCTTTACGAGTTTTTCTCTGATTTCAGGTTTTTCCGCAACCCACTCTAGAAATGTCCAAAAACGTCTTTTATCTTCCAGTCTTTCTGCTGGAACTCCCATCTCCTCGCACCATCTTATGTAGCCCCGTTCAACCTTTTCTTGGAGTTCACCTGTAGCTTCCACTTCTTCCACCTTGAATCCTCGCTCTCTCAAGTGTCTACGTATACCAGAGAGAACGTATCCTGAGCATACTTTAAAGGTGGTTTCCACTTCAGGTTGCATAACCTCAACGATTTCATCGGCAATCTTCATTGCGTCATCCAAATATTTTTTATTCTCGAAGTTTGGCGGCTGGAAGGATGAGACTGAGATCCTGCGTTCCATGTATCTGGGGTCTGGAGGTTTAAGGGCGCCGATCACGACACCTAATATGAGGTCTCCCCATCCAGCATCATCTACTAAAATTACTTTTTCAGACATAACCGATTTTCACTTCCATATTTGAAATTAGACTTTATTGATGATTGGTTTTCCAAAGGATTGTTCATCCGCTTTCAAAGCGGAATGAGCATTATCCCTGATTATCCTAATCTTCAGGGGTATTAGCGATTTGAATCGCCTTTGCAATCAAGCTCTTTTTTAGGAATCTTCCAGCATTTGGCTTTGCATAGATCTTCTATTTTTCTTTGGCAACCCATGTTTTTATGGCTTCTCCGACAGCTCTTGATAGGTCGCCCTTTCTCCCGCCAAATCTCTCAATAGTCTTGAATCTGAGCTTCTTTTCCAGTTCATCTGAAAGCTCCACGCTGATTCGACCCATTTCAATTACCAACCACAATTTTTTATTTCTTTAATTTTCATGCACGCGCTCCCGTGCGCTAGATGTTTTTCCAATAAGCAAATTGGCTCATGGCAAGAGTCCCATTTGTTTCTGTTATCATTTTCCATTCACCTTAATTTTGCTTATCCGCATAAAATATTATGTGCTTACGCACTTATAAGCGTATTGGTTTAAGCATTTAAGCGCTAAAGACATGATC
>JAOUKN010000097.1 GCA_029882515.1 Candidatus Bathyarchaeota archaeon | reverse complement strand
CTCGAAACCTGCAATTTCACCAGCGTCTTTGGTAGCTTGCCTTTGGTTGTCATTGAAATGAGCAGGAACGGTTATTACGCACTTCTTTAATTTTTCACCGAGGAAGGTTTCTGCGTCTCTTTTTATTTTTTGTAAGATGAAGGCAGATATTTGCTGTGGTGTATACTCTTTGCCAAAAATGTCCGCCTTGTAGTCAGTTCCCATTTTTCTCTTTATTTCGAAGATTGTTCCTTCAGGGTTTGTGACTGCTTGTCTCTTTGCGGGTTCGCCCACGAGGAGTTGGTTCTCTCTTGTGAATGCGACTACTGATGGGAACATCTTACCGGCGATTGTGGGACCTTCTGCACTAGGTATTATTGTGGGTCTTCCAGCTTCCAGAATGGCAGCTGCTGAATTAGTGGTTCCTAAATCTATCCCTAATATTCTTTCTCTTTGCTTTTCTTTACTCATGGATCATGACCTGACCGTGTAGCAACCTTTACAATGCTTGTCCTGATTACCTTATCTTTAAGCAAGTAACCTTTCCTCACTTCTTCAATAATCATGTTTTCTTTGTGCTCGTTTGTTGGCACTACCATCATAACCTCATGTAGATTTGGGTCAAAGGATTTTCCTACAGCTTCTATTTTAGTTAAACCTTCCTGTTCAAGAGTGGAATACATCTTTTTTAAGGTCATCTCCACACCTTCTAGAAGGGCTTGCTTATTCTCGGTCTCTCTTCCTGAACTGAGGGCTAATTCCAACTCATCAATTACATTAAGAAGACTTACTATGAGTTTCTCATTGGAAACCTGAAATGTCTCACGAATTTCCTTTTCCATCCTTTTCCTGTAATTTTCGAAGTCTGCTTGTAGATACCTAAGACGATTTAAATAATCAGTCGATTTTTCACGTTCTTCTTTCAAAGATTCTTCAAGATCCTTCATTTTATTCATTTTAGATTTTCTTTTTTTCAATCGTTTGAAATCTCCTTTACTTCAAATGTGCAGTGCTTAAATATATCGTGCCGAAGTAATCGTGAATTTATGGTTATGACGACTACATAAACTGTGTGTCTCTGCCTTTCTCCTTCTCTTCAATTCTCTCAAGAATGCTGGCGCGTGTTTTGCGAAATTCCTGCAATGGTTTCCATACGAAAATGAGATTTGCGATAATGACTATTGTCCATACAATCGTTGATGCCAATGCAAGATAGATTAGGGTGCTGAGAAGAAACACCAATATTATGCGCGCGCGCACATTTGGTAACCTTTAATGGTCCATACATAGAAACAAAAGAACTCTATGCACACACGATTAGAGCAAGTGAGTACGAAAAAGCTGTTCGCTAAAGTTATTCCGAATTATATTAAACTCTTTCAAGCCACTTGGTCTTTGAATAAGTTGGAATTATCGTTTCAGTATCTTGTATCTCTTTGATGCTCTGAATCTTGTCTATAACAAGGTCTGCAACTTTCTTTGAACTTGGAACGAGCATTTCTCGCTCGGTTTCCAGTACTGCTATTAAATCCATTTCTCCAGAATATATGTGGACTTCCTTGACTTCTTCATACTTCAACAGTTTTTCCATCACTTCTTTTTCTTTTCCTGGCTTTGTCTCAATGAGTACAAATGCTCGAGCTTTTCTCTTCATTTCCTCAGCACTCATAAAAGTCAACCTCTAAGAAACAAAAGCATGTATTCCAATTTTTAAGCTTTATGCAATGCCGTACGCGCATAAGGATAACATTAGACCAGAATCTGCTTAGAACCCCTTATTTCTTAGTAATGTAGAAGGTTAAGCCATGAAGGTCAAAATAAACAGGACTATTTTAGAATTGACGCAAGGCAATATCACAAATCTAAACACCCTCGCTATAGTCAACGCCGCAAATTCTTCACTAACGCTTGGTGGTGGAGTAGCTGGAGCCATCAGACGAAAAGGTGGACCAAAAATCCAGGAAGAATGCAATAAGATGGGAGGAACCCATGTGGGCGGAGCAGTCATAACAACTGGAGGAAACCTCAAAGCAAAATACGTAATCCACGCTGTTGGTCCAAGGCACGGCGAAGAACATGAGGATGCAAAACTAAAAGACGCCACCCTCAACTCTCTAGTACTCGCCGATAAACATAACTTGGAAACAATAGCATTCCCGGCTGTAAGCACAGGAATCTTCGGCTTTCCAAAAGACCGATGCGCCACAATAATGCTCTCAACAACCATAGCATATTTGGAAGGCCCCACAAAACTAGAAAAGGTCGTCTACTGCCTCTACGATCAAGATACCTTCAACATCTTCAAACAAATACTCCAATCTTTAACAGAAAAGCGTTAGCTTTCAAAGAAGGCGAGAATATGCTAGTCGACACGCACGCCCACCTTCAATGGGCAACTTTCGACAAGGACCGAGAAAAAGCGATACGTCGAGCCAAAAAAGCTGGTGTAAAATACATAATAAACATTGGATTTGACATTGACGGCAGCAAAAGAGCGATTGAATTAGCTGAAAAACACAAGGAGCTATATGCTACTGTGGGCATTCATCCGCACAATGCCAGTCAATTCAACCCAAAAGTGTTAGATAAACTCAGAGAACTCTCTGAAAATCCAAAAGTTGTAGCGATTGGAGAGATCGGACTAGACTACTATCGAAACCTATCTCCAAAACAAGCCCAGAAAAAAGCCTTTGAAGCCCAACTATTTTTGACCAAAGAACTAGAATTGCCGGTCGTAATCCACGACAGAGAGGCCCACGCTGACACTCTCAAAATGCTGTCAAAATTCAAAGAGAAAATAAACGTTGTAATGCATTGCTTCTCAGGAAGCAGAGAAATGGCTGAAGATTGTGTCCAGTCTAACTTTCATATATCGTTTGCTGGTCCAGTCACTTTCCCAAACTCTTACAAACTTCAAGATATCGCTAAATGGGTAGACTTGAACAAGATGGTTCTCGAAACTGACAGTCCCTGGCTTGCTCCTCAAGAAATGAGAGGAAAGCGAAATGAACCAGCCTTTCTCCCTTTCATAGCCAGAAAAATTGCAGCATTGAAAGGAATCTCTGTTGATGAACTGGCCAAAGCAACTACAGGGAATGCCCAAGAAATTTTTCAATTGTTTTAGCCGATTCGCATTCAATATCACCAAGTAGGGACTATTCAAGCCTTTTTACTATGTGATATCCAAACTTCGTTTTCACAATAGGCGAAATCTGGCCTTTTTGAAGAGCGAAAGCAGCCTTCTCAAATTCCTTCACCATCTTTCCTCTGCCAAAAAGTCCTAAGTCTCCGCCACGTTTTTTTGAGGGGCAGAGTGAAACTCCCTTGGCAATGTTTGCGAACTTCTCTCCCTTTTTTAGGCGTTCCACGATTGCAGTTGCTTCTTTCTCGGTTTTTACAAGGATATGGGCGCAATGAATTTTGTCTGGCATAAAACGTGATTATGTTAATTTGCTTATAACGGTTATCTATACGTCAACTGACTTATTGTTCTGCGAGTTCTCGAGCTTTCCTCAAATTCTCAACATCACTTCTTCGTTCGTCTATAGGGGTCTCTAAAATCAATGGAAGCTTTCCCAGTCTACTCTTCAAGATGTTTCTGAATCCCCTTTCCGTAATCTTTCCCATCCCAATATGTTCGTGTCTGTCTATTCTTGAACCAAGACCGCCTTTAGAATCATTCAGATGGACGAGCCTGAGCTCCTCAAGACCTATAACTTCATCAAATCTCTGCAGAGTGTATTCGACAGCTCCTTGTGAAACCAGATCATAGCCAGCTGCGAATGCGTGGCATGTATCAAAGCATATGCCAACCCGCTCTTTATCCTCAATTTTCGAAGCGATATATTCAATGTCCTCAAAGGAAGACCCCATACTATTTCTTGTCCCTGCAGTATTCTCAAGAAGCAGAATCACATCGTTCTCTATAGCACGAAACGAAGCATTGATCGCATCAACAATTCTCGTAGCTCCCTTTTTCTTCCCATGTCCAAGATGACTACCTAAGTGAGTGACAACATAAGGAACGTTCAATGCATCCGCCCTGTGCAACTCGTCCTTAAGAACGATAACCGACTTTCGATAAACATCCTCTTTCGGAGACGCGAGGTTCAAAAGATACGGCATATGAATAAAGACTGGCCACACTCCACTCTTCTTCACTTTTGCTCTAAATCTCTCGATCTCGCCCGCATCCTGAGTTTTGGAGTGCCATCCGCGGGGATTCCGAGAGAACATCTGTAGCGTGTTGCAGTTTCTCTCCACAGCCCTGTCAACCGCTCTATCAATTGTCCCCATAATCGACAAATGAAGACCCAGTTTCATCCTCAGTCACCTTGCTGAACATCGGTAGCTAGTCCGACCTGATTTTTGTCTGAGAGTCATAGATGCATCTTCCTTCTGAAGATTTGGTCTTCAACTACTATCACAACATTCAAACCCAATAGAGCTAAAGTCTGGTCAATTTGGAAATCACCAATCAATGCAAATACTCCCCTATTCATGCGGGCGCATAGCCACTTTGATCTTTCCCGCCACGGCATCCAATTCTTCTCTATCCGGTTTGGAACCATAGTTGGGACCAACTTTCCATCCAAAACCATCTCCTTTGAATCTCGGAATCACATGTAAGTGAACGTGAAATATCTCTTGGGATGCAACTTTTCCATCAGCCAAGAACAGATTTATTCCTTCACACTTCACTCCTGATCGTCTAATGCCGGCAGCTAAGTGCATTGCGATTTTAAACATGTGCGCTCCGGTCTCTGGATCTAGTTCTGACAATTGGGCAGCATGTGCTTTTGGAATAATCAGGACATGTCCTGGAGTGACTGGCTGAATGTCCAAAAAAGCTATAACCTTTTCATCAGAATACAGTATGCTTGCAGATGCAGTACCATTGACAATATGACAGAAGACGCACTCACCCAAGATTTGAACCTCAGATTTCATATTCACTGAAAGGAGTATTTTAGAGTCTCTCTTGTGCGCCTCACTTCATTTACATGGGACCAGATCAAAGGAGCGCGTACACACTTGAATGGAAAAAGAAAATATAACAACGCTAATCGCGTTGCAAGCGAGTCCTTCAGATTCTGTAAGTAACATATAAATTGTCTATACAGACTACTTTGTCTAACCATCGGGATGTGTAATAGTGGACAGAATTATTTTTCATTCAATTTACCTCAATTGTGGTCCCGACAAAGCGTTCGAGTTCTTTACAATAAATGGACACCTCGAAAAATGGTTAACAAAAGTGGCTAACATTGAACCGAAGACTGGTGGAAAATATGAACTGTTTTGGAATCCAGATGACAAAGAGACGGACAGTACGATCGGCTGCAAAATCTTAGCAATCGCGCACGGTAAGTTTCTCTGTTTTGAGTGGAAAGGACCAAAGCAATTCAAGCATTTTATGAACAATGTTAGACCTCTCACTAACGTGGTTGCATTCTTTCTTCCCCACCAAGGAGGAACTGAAGTCCACCTATTGCACACTGGATGGAGAGACACCACCGAATGGGAAGAAGCAAGACAATGGTTCACCAAGGCATGGAAAAACGCTTTGTCGGAGCTCCAACGATATGCCAGTGAAACAAAATAGGAATCCCTGCGCCTACAACATTGTGTCACTTGGCACAATCAAAGTCTACCATGTTGAGCCTTTATCCACTTTGAAGGCAGATTTGCAGAAGGAAGCTGCCGAAAGGGTAGCTCGCAGTACAGAGTTCGGTCACACAATCACACTACACACGTTGATCAAATAGCAAAGGACGTAAAGCAAGGAGATCAACAATGTAGAAAACTGGAGAGCGCGCGATTGGCGAACACCAGAAACCTTTGCACAACGTGAAGTCTATCGATTTGCGTGGTTCTCAGCAACCTTTATGCATCTAAATAATCATAGAATTTTGACGAAGTAACATGATTGTTGGCATATGTGGAAGCCCAAGAAAACAAGCAACTGAATATGTTTTGCGAGAAGCTTTGAACATGCTGGAAAAGAGGGGGTTCAAAACAGAATTTTTCACTGTTAGAGGCAAAAAAATCGGATTTTGTCAGCATTGTGACTACTGCATGAAAAATAAAGAGTGCACCGTTAAGGATGACATGTACAAGCTCTACCCATTGCTAAAAGATGCTAAAGGAATAATTATCGCCACACCAGTCTACAACGGTGGAATCAGTGCCCAAATTAAGGCTGTTATGGACCGATGCAGAGCCGTAGTCGCGGCAGACCGTAACTTCTTCAAGTACAAAGTTGGCATGGCTATCGCAGTTGGAGGAGATAGGATCGGCGGACAGGAACTCGCAATACAACAGATCATAACTTTTTACATCTTAAACGGGATCATACCAATCGGCGGCGGCTCTTTTGGGGCAAACTTGGGGGCAACTTTTTGGTCGAAAGACACTCTGGGGGCCGTAAAAAAGGATGAAGAAGGATTTAGAGGTTTAAGAAAAACTGTTAAGAAGTTTGGTAGGTTTATGGAGAAATTCGAGATTTAGAAACAAAATCAGGGTGTAGAAACGTGGCTGCAGAGGTGAAAGAAACAAGGAAAAAGGTGGGAAAGAAAAGAAGGAAAGTCGCTTGGGGAATCACAGGTAGCGGAGATAGACTCGTTGAAACAGTTGACGTTATGAAAGAAATACAGAGACGGTATCAAAATGACGTTGAGGTAGTAGTTTATCTCTCTAAAGCAGGAGACCACGTTGTGAAGTACTACAGGCTGGCTAACGATTTAAAGAAGAATTTTGACACGATTTGGGTTGAAATTGATCCGAATTCACCTTTCCTAGCTGGTCAATTGCAAACTGGAAGGTTTGATTTTTTGTTGATTGCTCCTGCCACGTCGAACACTGTTGCAAAAATTTCGATGGGAATAGCGGACAGTTTGCTTTGTAACGCGGCCATTATGGGTCTAAAAGCCTTTGTTCCCCTGTACATAATGCCCTCGGACTATGAAGAAGGAATGATAGTTACGAAACTTCCTAACGGACGGGATTTAACATTAAGGATTAGAAAGGAAGATGTGGAACATGTCAAAAAACTAGCTACCATGGACGACGTGTCTATACTAGAATACCCTGCAGAAATCTATCAAGTTTTCAAAAAACACTTCAAACCTAAAGAAACAAAAT
>JAOUKN010000200.1 GCA_029882515.1 Candidatus Bathyarchaeota archaeon | reverse complement strand
CAGATTCTATGAGACATTATCTGTGCAGATTTCGAATGTATTTGCGGGACTAACAACTAAGGACACTGCCTTGGCAATTGCCGAATCTGAGTGGACGTTCGTAGTCGAATCATTGGGAACCGAGTATCTGCTAGGGCTGTATCAGGAATCGCTGGGGTAAAACAGAGAGTATGGCACGCAGCTACAAGTATTTCCTTCTGATGCCTGCCATAGCGTACCTGTTAGTGATGGGGATTTTCCCCCTTCTTTTTTCTTTACACGCAGCTTTTCATTCAACTGTCGCTGGAGAATACCAGTTCGTTTTCTTAAGAAATTTCTTTAGGATTCTAGAGGATGCACGATTTCTCAACACGCTAAGAGTGACGATTACCATAATGATTGCAGTAATAGCTATCGAGCTTCTAATCGGATTAGGAATGACATTTCTGCTTGCATATCTGAAGATGAAAGGAATAACTTACACCCTCACACAAGTTGTATTATTACTACCTATCATGATGCCTCCTATCGTCGTAGGCTACACTTGGAGGCTGATCCTCGATCCCTTTATAGGTCCTATAAATGAGATAATCACGAGTATGGGATTTTCACGTGTAACCTTCTTAACCATTCCAAATACCGCTTTGCTCTCCGTAATACTATGCACAGTGTGGTACTGGGCTCCTTTTGCAATAGTATCACTGTACGCGGGATTCAGAAATATTCCGGAGGAACTATATGAAGCAGCTGCGGTTGACGGCGCTACAGGATGGAGGAGTCACCGGTATTTAACAATCCCGTTGCTCAAACAAGTCATCGTAACTGTTATACTTCTCCGAATAATGGACCTATTGAAACTCTTCGATATTGTGTTTGTCCTGACTAGTGGTGGACCCGGTACATCTACTGAGGTGGTCACCTTGTATAATTACATCGTGGGATTCAAATATTTTGACACGGGATATGCAAGTGCTATTTCATACATTGTTCTCATCTTCTCCATCGTGATTAGTACAATTTTTTCTAGATTAGCAATGGGTGAAAAAAAATGAAACCGTTGCGAATATTCGGATATTGTATCCTGATACTCTTCTTCTTTTATGAACTGTTTCCATTTTATTGGATGTTCAACACAGCTTTCAAAACTAGAGCAGAACTCAGATTGTCACCTCATGTAACATTCTTCCCACACAATCCAACAATCGAGAACTTTGTCGTCGTGCTAAGGAGACAGGTAACCGCCTTTGTTACGCCTCCTATAATGAACAGCATTATCATCAGTTTGGTATCAACTTTGATAACACTTATCCTCTCCGTTCCAGCGTCTTATAGTCTTGCAAGATTTAAGATCAAAAGAAGCGACAACATATCATTCTGGATCTTAAGCCAAAGAATGATGCCCCCAATCGCTTTGGCAATTCCCTATTTTATAATGATAGGAGCACTAAACTTGTTGGATACGCAATTAGCATTGATTCTCGTCTATACTGCTTTCAACTTACCCTTTGCTGTCTGGATGCTGAAAGCCTACTGGGCAGACTTTCCTTGGGTTCTTGAGGAAGCTGCTTTAACAGATGGCTGCAACAGGCTCCAATCTTTTTTTAATGTAATATTACCCCTCTCCTGGGGTAGCATTGCGACGGTTACTTTCTTCACCTTTATTTTTTCATGGTATGAATTCTTGTTTGCGCTTATCCTAACTCGTTCAAGGGCGACAACCATTACCATCTCATTAGCATCAAGCATTTTGGAAACAGGTGTTGAATGGGGATGGATTTCCGCATTATCAGTTATTTGTACTATTCCAACAATCCTTCTATCAATCTTCCTGTATAAACGTATAATATCAGGACTAACTTTAGGTGCGATTAAGGGATAGAGACTACCTGTAATCACACCATTCTAATATAGACATTGCAAGCGCTTTAGTGCAATTAATCACCTCATCTACTTCCACAAACTCATCAAAGGCATGCGCCAACCTCAAATTTCCTGGTCCAAAAATTATCGTCGGCGTCTTGCCCTCAATTGTTAACTGATTCATGTCACAGCCAGCAATCATACCAGAAATCTCTGGATTCCTATGCGTAACATATTTAACATTATTCGTAAGGACTCTAACCAATGGATGTTCAACGCCTA
>JAOUKN010000199.1 GCA_029882515.1 Candidatus Bathyarchaeota archaeon | reverse complement strand
GTTTCTAACGTTGTTTTCAGATACAATGTTTCTTGAAGATTCACTGAACCAGATGCCATACCTGACGCTTGCCGTGATGTTATTTTCAGACACCATGTTGTTCGAAGAATTATCGAAATAGATGCCATGCCAGAATGCTCTAATTTCAATGTTCCTGATCGTCACGTTTTTTCTTCCGGACAGAATTATTCCTTTGGAATCATTAGCTCCCGCACCTTGAAGCGTGTAACCTGCCCCATCAACCACAACGTTATCCCGCTCCACAACAATCGAGCCATAAATGTCGTATGCGAAAGTATAAAGGTCTCCATGACGGCGAATCAGCGAAGTTGAGGGGTCAACCGAACCATCAGCTTTGATGTAAATGGTTCCGGTGAAATCTGGATGATAGCCGGGTGTGCGTATATATCGGTAGAAAAGAACCGCAATTACTACTAGTGCTATCAAATAAACAAAGAGCCTTTTTTTGTCAATTCTCACCTTCACGCCTTTCGATACTCCCTTCGCTATCAATCTTCTAGAGTTGAGACGGAAAAAGGTTTTGGAGGACAGCCGCGGGCGCTCACAGTCGGATTGGGGTGCAATTTGAAGTCGTCAAGATTTGCCAGTTAGTCATAGTTACGTGCGCTCGCTTGTTAATATGAGAGGCTAGGTATTTCACCATTCTGGCCAACCTCCAATGATTAACCGTGAGAAAGAAGGAACCTATGCTACTTTACGCGAGAAAAAGGATTGTGCGCGAATAGTTTCAATAAACGGAAACAATCTCTTGACAACTATTTTTGGAGACATAATTGAAGAAAAGAAATACCTGTCTTCACATTTAGCGCGTGGATGAGGGTCAAAATGTTACAATTTACTATGCCATTGTTGTTTCTCTGGGTGAAAGATGAACAAGATCAGTTGGATACCACCAAGAATGACTGATAACCTACGCGTGCGCTCGTTTAATCTGATATCAACCGATCAAACTATAATCTATTCGCGCTCCAAAATATTCCGAACGTCATAACTCAGGGAGTAAAAGCAACAGGGTGGGCAAAGCCCCTACTTAAGAACGAAAAAAAGGGAAAGGGGTGTTTGCGGATGCTGTCTGATTCCTTTTTACGGTTCAGGCAGCTCTGGTGGCGTTTCGTTGCAGTAGTGTTTTGCCACTATGACTATGTCGTAAATGTCTATTATGCCGTCTGGTTCGAAGTCAAAGCCTTCACCCGGGAAGGGTTCTTCGCCGTAGTGATCAAGGATTATTAGTATGTCCTCAACGCCTACGTGGCCGTTTTGGTTGAAGTCATATTTGATCGGTGTCCAGAAGTAGCCAACGTCTGAAAGGGTAAGGTCTGGGAAATAGTAAGAATCGCCGCACATGTGCAGGTGTGAGCAATCGTAGCAGAACTCTATAGGCGTGTCTTCATCTGTCGGTATGTCAAACTCGTCGTAGAAGCATTTGACTTTGAAGTCGAATTTCAGTATCCAGAATGTTCCCTTCAGCGGAGGCTTCTCACAAGGTCTCCATATTTCAAAGTAGAAGTCGCCTGTAATGTTGTACAGGTCTTGGTCTAGGTATGTCCATGGTTGTGGGAATGCTTCTTCGTTTATTGTGATCTGTTGCAGGTCGATTTTGAGCAAGTCAGGATCCCACATGATATGCACGTCAATGCCGTATAGTTTGGTTACGTTGCTAACCCAAAGGTAAACGGTTATCACCTGACCTTCGAACCATCCTTGAGCCACTTTCGCTTCAAGGTCAAACTCGTCGCTCAATAGCAGTTCCAAGTTCGGCTTTGAAGGATTAATCCAAATTTCGCACTCTTCGACCAAATCTGGTTCTATTCCGAGGCCGCAAGGTCCGCTGAAATTATAGAAGTCGTTAAAAATGTAGGTGTCTTGGTCTCCATCGAACCAGCAGGGCTCATAGATCACGTGGAAATCCATTGTGAGCAACGACATTGTTCCCGTGAAGCCACTTACGTTTCCAAGCCTGGTGACTGCATAGTGAAGCCAACCTGGATCATCCACATCCTCAGTCTCGTTGATCAGTATTTGGTATCCGTCGACAGGCCAGCCTGCTGGAATGTTGATAGTGTAGCTTTCCAACGCAAGATAGGTAGGATCCCACACGACAATGATGTCCCA
>JAOUKN010000084.1 GCA_029882515.1 Candidatus Bathyarchaeota archaeon | reverse complement strand
TTTTTCGGTCTTCTCATTTTCGTACTTATTCTTCTTGCGATACCATTCGTTCTCACTTTGGCTTTGTTCGCAAGAGAGATGTAATCTAGAGTCCTGAAAACCTGTAAACGATCCTACAATTCTCATGTCACAAGATTAAGAACCAATCAGATTCCAAGAAGGGCACACGAAAATCCTCTACCAGACGCTAGTCCTATTCGTCCAAACCGTATCGTGCCTTCACAATCTTTATATCTTTTTTTGACTACTATCTTGATGGGGAGAGAATAAGAACAGTATCCCTCCGAAGCCTCAAGAATCATACGGAAAATCGTCGTTTGCAGGAGGCTAACTAGAACCATCTCATGCTTACACAGGTCCGCGATGAAGTCTTTGTGTTCAACCTCGGCTAGCGCAGATCGAAGCCGAAATTCTCTCCCCTAGACTTTTTGAGGTCATCTTTTTTCATCGGTGCAGTTAATCGTCTGTTGTGATGTTGAAAACCTCGATCATCCAATAACTTCCAGTTCCATCCACTGCATCTCGACTGTACAAGGCGCCATCGATTTGCACCAAGTCATTTGTCGTGAAATCTTCTAGAGAACTCAAGGGCAGTCCATCTTCCGTCAGATAGACCTCGTAATTGTCGTACATCGGAATGAGCACATAGACCATAACCGTCGGAACATTCTCGGATATTTTAGGATATGCCCTCTGGTCCAGGAATCCTTCTATCATCGTGTATCCGGATTTCAACATGGGAACTGTTAGAAAATTGTAGAGTGTTGCAAGAGCAAGAGCAAGAGCAAGAGCAATAACGGCAACTGTCAGAATGCCAATGACTGCATCTTTCGTTTCCAACCGTTCACCTCCTTCGGCACGCACTTAGATCTCTACTAGTTCCTGTTTTCGGCGGGTAAATCTCGCGATATTTTCATACCCTGCTTCTCTGATCAATTCTAAAGCTTGATCAAAGTCTTTTCCCACGTCCTCTGGCTTATGAGCATCAGAACCTAGGGTTATTGGAATCTCGTTGTCAAAACATATTTCCAGAAATTCCTTGCTTGGATAGATCTCTCTACAAGGCATCATTAGCCCACGTGTGTTAACCTCAACGCACACCCTACAGTCTTTAATAACTTCTATGGTGTTCAAGAAAACATTTGTTATGTCTACCTCAGGTTTGTATCCGAATTTTTTAATTATGTCTGGATGTCCAATGATGTCGAAGAGCCCTGATCTTGCACATTGTTGGACCAAACTGAAATAGGTTTCATATAACTTGGCAATATCCCACTCTTGATACTTTGAAATATATTTAGAATTGTCAAAACCCCAACCATTTATGAAGTGTACTGAACCGATAACATAATCGAAGTGTTCCCTACGTGTTATTTTTTCAATTTCACTCTGGAGACTTGGAATGAAATCGACTTCTATCCCTAACTTCACAGGAAAATCATCTGTCTCCTTTAACAATTGCACTTTTTCAACATATTCTGGTAACTTTTCATATTTCATTGAATATTCAGGTTCCTTCGGATGAAAGTGGTCGGAAAAACCAATCTCTGCTAGACCTCTGAGATGTGCTATTCTTATGCACTCGTTGAATTTGCCTTCGGCGTCTCCCGACATCCCCGTGTGAATGTGATAATCCATTAACATAGCAATCCTCCAGCTTACGATGCACTAATGATCTTTACTCGATCTGTCCCCGCTGACAAACGTTTGGATAGGTTTTCTCATTATTCCCTGTTCAGCGGTGAGGCCGACATTCATATGATCCCCCAGACAATCATGACTAGGAGCCTAAATATAATTATATACTGACGTTCATCCACGCGAGAGATGAAGCAATGAGGGCAGTTGGAGCGGTTTGCCTATGCGAAATCTGTCAAAACAAAGCGAAGGGTTTCGCGCGCTGAAACAGGCACCATCACGCGCTGCGGTCAGTCCATGAAACGTGACAGGTCTGAAATCTCACCAGATATGTGCAAGAGTCCACAAACTCTGTCTTCTTATGAGAAATAGTTAAAAATACAGTGCGGTTAGGCATAGTTTCTTTGGGGCGTCACCATTGCCTAATGAGAGAAAACGATTAGTGTTGCTAGGTTTCGCTTTTCTAGTTCTCTTATTTTTTTCGTACTTTGAGAACGTCTTCTTCTTCCAAATATTGAACACGTTATTCCAAAATCAGATACTAGCTTTCTTAATGATTTTCATACACAACGTTACTGTAATCTCTTTAATCTTACTGGCCATGACGTTCTACGTTAATCTGGTTGCTCAAGGTATCTTCAAAGACCAGAAGTACGAGTATGTTATACTTGAACATCCTAGAACCTTTGCAGCATTATTCACAATCATAATTGTGTTTCTAAGTATTCTGCGCGCAGCCACTCTTGTTTTCGGTGAAATAAGAGTTGAAGAGCTGCCGAAGATTTTGCTAATAAGCGCACCGATCGCGATAATTGAAGGGTTCCCCATATACTTGACGATCAAAAAGACACTGAATAGAACGATTTCCTTGAAAGACTTGGCGTACATCTACGGGATATTCTTCGTCGCAGCTGTGATCGAGTTGAGTTTCATACGGTTATTCATGTAGGCTGTGTCTTCGTATTGGTCGTCGTCAGAGATTGAGAATTGAACTTTCTCGGTTGTAGACAGGGCAGTACAATATGCTGGAATTGTGTGCGCAGATGTGCCGAATTAGGTGTGATGACTGAGTTGTCTCAGAAGCCCTACATGTGTTACTGCCCAATTGATCTCTTGATCTCCTTTTGATCGACTGTCGACAGGATCTCATGAAACCAGTCAGTTGCCTCAAGGTACTTTTCTTGCAGTTTCTTTTCGTTCTCAACGAAGAAGAGGTATCTGAGTCTCTTGATTACTTCTGATGGAAGTTCGTAGTGTATGTACCTCATTCTGAAGTCATGATGGACGGGGTTATGCTTGATCCGTAAAGCTTCAACTAATGAAGCTAGTGTAAGGCCTCGATAGAAATCGATTGCCTCGAGGTAGTTGCCTCTATTAATCTCCTTCTGTGTGAAATTGTTGAACATATCAAATCTTGCTCGTAATCTCTCTAACCGTTTCTGCACTTTTGTGGTTAATCCATCTTTGTCCAACGAAGGAGGCTTGACCCTGTCGGACTTGTTTAAATAAAACACGGCGTTGCCATGTATCTCAGGTTCCAGAAACTTATCTGGACTGCTGAGCTTAAAGACAGCAAGATCGATAATAAGGTACTCGCTCACGTCTTCCAATCTGTAAAAGGCTTGGAAGAGTCCTGCTTCTGGTGGATGTGGTACATTATACTTTTGTTTGATAGGGGATAATGATTTCAAGCTATTCTCAACAGCGAGGAACGTCTCCTCTACTGTGTCATCGTCCACGACCAAATAGAGATCAATATCTGACCATTCATCGATCCGATTGAAAGCCACAGCACCTGCTTCCCAGAAAGCATAGACATAATCAAGGGGTTCCAAGGAATTGGCGAGCGCTTGAATTATAGCTTCACGAGTCAACTTGTTTGTTTTCGACATTGACGTACCTCGGCAGAGAATTCGATTTGAACATTACATCCATATATGTCTTCTTCGTCGAAGTCATCATGTTCGCGCAGTTATGTTGCAGTAGGACTTCCAGAAGTGCGAGCAACACCATGCCAAGAGGAAGTGCGTGAAACACGGGAACTGCTTACAAAGGGAAGTAGACGATAATTTAATAAATCCACAGTGGTCATCGAGACAATTGATGTTCCCTTGAAGAAGGTCAACTGGATAATAATTCTATGCATTTTAGTCTCTGTATTTTTCTGGTATTATGGATCTGATCTGACCTTTGGCTATGTGGCTTTTAGTGGAGAGAATCTTCTCGAAGGTAGAGTGTGGACTTTGATTACGGCATTATTTCTTCATGGTGACCTTTTGCATCTACTTGGAAACATGCTTTTCCTGTTTGTCTTTGGCAATACGGTTGAAAATGAACTAGGCGCAGCCAAGACGCTACTGGTTTTTTTCATTGGTGGCATTCTGTCTTTTCTCTTAAGCACGTTATTCTATGATCCAGAAACTTACTTGATTGGGGCTTCAGCAGCTATCTTCACTTTGACTGCTGTCGTTATGCTTCTGAAACCTCTGAAGTTCTCTTTCCTGTTCTTGATGCCTCAAGGACTCGTGGCAGTAATCTATTTTATATACAATCTGTTCGCTGCCTACTTTGACTTTCATGGAAACGTTTCCTACATCTCACATGTGATTGGGTTTGTGATTGGCATTCCGTTTGGAATAGCTTGGAGCGAAGATTGGGTTAAGAACCTTCTCTTAACAATAGGGCTGTTTCTTCTGTATCTCCTCATAATGTTGCTTCTAATTTCCGGTATTCTAGGCATTTTGGTCTAATGTTATAACTGCATGCGCGCTCATAGTAGGGTCAAGATAGGGGGTAATTGCCGTATCACTAATTTTTAAATCAGAAACTCAGAATACTACATAGAGTGGATGCACTTTGACGATTTTTAAGTTACCGAGAATGGATGAACGGGAGATAGAGAGCCTGTTACAGGAACAATCTCTTTGTCGGATTGCTTTCAAGGGAAACAAGTATCCATATTTGGCTCCATTTCAATACGTTTTGGTAGAGGGAGCACTCTATTTTCATTTCACGGGTTATGGTAAGAAAATGAGGTTCCTTGAGAGCGATAACCGTGTCTGTGTTGAGATAGAGAAATACGAGCCAGATCTTAGCGAATATCGTTTCGTGGTTTTGAGAGGCACATTAACAGTTGTCACAGATCAACAGGAGAGAACAGTAGTTATAAATAGGATCGCTGAAACGGGGAAACAAAAACTTTCAACAAACTTCCTTGCCGCTCATGGTTTTAAGAAGGGGGAAGATTGGTCAGCCTTTACCTCAGAAAAGCCACTAGTTATAGTTAAGCTTGAGAATGTAGTTCAAGAACTAGGTTTGAAATCTCCTTGAATGGAGGAACAATCTAGGATTAACCATCCCCCTTCTCATGGTTTGTCTACACCTAACCAAAACTGCACGTTTTCTTTGGCTTTTCAAGTTTATAACTTTCTAAAAGAAGGAAAACAAGAAGTCCCATGCGCCTGCTACTGAATAGCCGAGTCTAAGAGATTCTGTTCTGACCATCTATTCGGCGTTATTACTGTTTACGCTTTGAACTAGTCGTGGTGTGCTCAGATCTATTCCATGGAATTTACATGTCTCAAAAATGACCTTCTTTAGGGTGGCATCGATTTCTGGAATGCGTCTTATTTGGTTAATGAATACATAAAGAGTGTATTCCATTGCAAAATCTCCGAAATCAGTAATCCAGACATAGGGCTTTGGGTCATCTAATACTTCCTTCACATTGTTTGCAGCTTCCAGTAAAACCTTCTCTACTAGTTTTGTGTCTACTTGATAGTCTACAGTAATGGAACACTTTCTTCTTATTGTTGTCCTCTTTCCATAGTTGTCTATTTCCGATGTCAGCAATTCCTGATTTGGAACGGAAATTAGAACATTATCAAGAGTTTTCATTCTGGTGTAAATCAAATCTATTGCCACAACATCTGCAAACTGACCATTAAACAGAATTCTATCTCCAATCTTGAAGGGTTTACTCGTCATAACAATTACACCTGCTATAGCGTTACCTATAGTGTTCATTGCAGCAAAACCTATGATGGTGCCTCCAGCGAGTGCCAACAGACCAGCGATTATGCCTATCTCAATTCCAAATTGTGCAAAAATAAAAGCCACAATTACAAGGATAGAGCCCCACTGGAGAGTTCTTTTTAACGTGAAAGCGATGTTTTCTTCAAGTCTTCTTTGCTCTCTCAACCTCGTTATCTGTCTTGACAGGAACTTATATAGGACAAAGACAACGACGATGGCTACAACAGAAAGAACAATTCTGTAAATATTAGAGGCAACTAGTTCATAAAGCGAATAGAGAGAATCACTCATGCACATTCCACTTTCTTCTGGACGTTCATTATCTTTGTTCCCATTTAAGAACCTATATTACTTTTAGGGTGGCAGGAGCATGAAATTTGTGTGCGCGTCTACAAAGGATTTCAATCTTTGACTCCTTCTTCTCAGACACCTAAAGTTTTCAGAGTTATGATACCAGCAGCAAACTCTTATACTAACCAGTAAATAGTTGCTGATCTGTCCGAGGTGAATACATGGAAAGGATTGTAGCTTACTGTGGAATAATATGTTCTGATTGTCCAACTCTCAAAGCAACCCAGATGGATGACAATGCCGAAAGAAAGCGAGTTGCAGAACTATGGACTAAACAGTATGGAACGGAACACAAGATTGAGGACATTAACTGTGATGGCTGTCTATCTAAAGGACCAAGAATCTATCGGTACTGTGGCACTTGTGCAATAAGGAAGTGCGGGCTAGAAAGGAATGTTGAGAACTGTGCCTACTGCCAAGATTATGCATGCGAAAAACTGTCCAAGCTATTCAAGGAATATAAACCCGCGCAAGAAGTCTTAGATAAGATCAGAGCCTCTAGAAAATAGTTTGCGTTTTTGGCATCACTGAGGATTTTCCAGCACATCTAGTAGCTCTGTTAAGCGGGTGATCACTCTATCTGGCTTGGGATCCATGTTTTCTATTGATCTCCTTTTAATGAGAACAGTTCGCATGCCGACACTTTTTGGTCCTTTTACGTCCAAATCTGGCGTGTCGCCTACAAAAACAGTCTTTGACGCTTCAACACCTAAAATTTTCAAGGCTTTTTCGAAGATTTCAGGGCTAGGCTTACGCCTGTTAATCTCGCCGCTGATAACCACGACATTGAAAAAGTCTTTAAGGCAAAATTTTTCCAACAGTTTCCATCCGCATTCTGGAATTCCAAAGTTTGAGATTAAACCAAGCTTGTATTTTCCGTGCAGGTTCTGTAACACTTCGGTGGCATCTTCATCCAAGTACACATAACGCGTAATCTCATCAGCAAAAGCTATAGTGGCTCCCTTTACCACCGGGTCAGAAACATCAAAATTGTAACCCAGCCTCTGCAATGTTTGCGAAACACGAACATTGAAATGCGGTTCCTCAAGAGTGTCCTGAGTTTCAGTGTAAAGTTTCTGCCGAACTTCAAAATATACCTGTCTGAAGTCTTCAAATGGAACATGAACACCATTCTCGACCAAAAATTCATGCATCTTTTTAAGACTAGGTGGATAGAAGACTTCGTCACTTTCAAGTAGAAGCAAAGTGTTGAACAAATCAAAGAGCACAGCTTGGACTTGCGTTCTTGTTTTCCTCCGAGTTGCAGACGCGACCTAGGTTTAGGGTATGAAATTTCAGTGATTGTATCTTACTTTTTATCGTCATCATCCAATCGTTCCAATTTATTTGTTTGGACTTCATTTCCATATTTTTCGTCGTTGAACTTTTCCTCAATACGTCTCTATTACTTTTTCCAGAACTTGAAGAGCTTCCAGAAGTCTTAGTTTGTCAGGAGGTATGTTGCCGAGACCGAGTCGTATCTTGTTTGATTTCTGCAGTCTATGGTTGCTTTTGAAGAGAAAGAATGTTCCTGGGACAGCTGCTAGGCTATGCTTTGGAATTGCGTGTTTGTTTATCCATTTGTATGTATCGTCCGTTGGTAGTTTTACCCAGTAGGTTATACCCATCTTGTTTGGGAAATACTCCAGGCTGTGCTCTTCTAGCCATTCTTCGGTCACGCTTTTGAGGGCTAGCCATTTTTCTTTATGTTTTTCGAGAGTTTCAATGTTTTTTGATAACAGTTCTATTGCGATGAGTTGCACGATGTTTGGACTGTTACCGACCGTGTTCAATACATCCTTGTAAAGTCCATCTACGAGATCCTTCCCAGCCAACGCTATGCCTAGCTTCAGTCCTCCCAGACCATAGGCTTTTGTGAAGCTCGTTGTGGTGATGCCTAACTCTGGGTTAACAGAGAAAATTGTGGGTAGCGCATTTCGGTCAAATTCACTGTAAATCTCATCGCACAGTACGTAGAATTCATGTTCATGGGCAATGGTCATAATCTCTTCTAGTTCATTCTCACTGGATATTGCTCCGCTAGGTGCGTGCGGGTTTGTCAACACAAGCAAAGCAGTTTTCTCTGAAACCAGCTTCGCGAGTGCATCTACATCAAGGCGATACGTTTCGTCCTCCTTTCGTTCCAGTCGCTTGACTCGAGGAAACTGTTTCTGTGCTTTTCGCAATAGCGGCTCGTACGTCGGATACTCAACTATTGCTTCATTTTTCCGCTTGTTTCTTTCGGCGATACACCTAATGATCCGTGAGTTTTGACCTGAAGTACCTTCAGTCGAGATGAACACACTTTCTGGTTGTACCTGATACCTTCGAGTAAGCAGTTCCGACATCTCAGGGTTGCCATATGCATAATTGACACTTAGATCGACTTCGCCTATCGCGAGATTGTATTTGACGAGACTGATACCACTTGAGCGAAAATCGCATCTTACTTCTGGTACGTGGATGTACCAATCTAGATATGATGAATATTGCGGGCACATTTTGTTGACAACTATTTCCTGATAAGTCGAATTTCGAATGCAACGGGGTTATCTGGATCTGGGCAAGCATTGACTA
>JAOUKN010000198.1 GCA_029882515.1 Candidatus Bathyarchaeota archaeon | reverse complement strand
GTCTCTAATGGCTTGCTCAAGTTCAAGGCTAGCGCAGAATTCGCCGGATGTCTCTATTTCCTGTCGAGAGAAGACGAAGTGAACCAATTGTGCTCGAACTTCCCCCACATTGGAACAAAAGTGTTTTTGCAGAACTACTCAGGGGGAGTAAGAGCGCTGTATCTGGGAGACGGGTTCGACTTTGAGAAGTCGAAGAGTCATCAGGAACACTATGAAACAGAGATCATCAAGGAAGAACGTTGGAAGGGCGTCAAGTTCAACTTTGAATCAGAAAAACAGGAACAGCTGAAAGGTTTACTGGGCGCCATATCTTACCTGACCTTGCCGTCTAGCAACATCGTAAAGATCAAACGAGAATTCAAGAATCACACATCAGCCCGCTTCGATTTCTACAGCACCATTTGGATATCACCGAACGCTGGAGGAAACTTCGAGAAGAACGAGGTAATATTCCCACGAGATGGTAGGATCTTAAGGTTCAAGAGAGCCGGGGGATTTGTGTTGTCAGGAGTTCAGCCGGAAAAGGGATGGGTCTTCATCGCGAACGCGGAGCAGAAGACTGGCCTCGGTGTAATAACTGGTGACCCTAATAAATCTATGCTACTTACGATAGACGCGGGAAAGAGTCTAATGGAACTACTGATCCAGTCCAAGATTCAACTGCAACCCACGGAAAGCTGCAACCTAGAAGATTACATCGTTGTCACCAATGAAGATCACGAGCCCATGGACAAACTCTCAAACATGCTTCGTAAGTTGGCATAAGCCTAGCGCGCGCTACCTTTTTCATTATCCGTCCAAATATTAGCCAGCCCCCTGAAGCGCGTGTGCGCGCGTGCGCGTGCGTGCGCGCCTTGAAGGAGTAGGTAGGTACGTGTAGGTGTACGTGTAGGTGTACGTGTAGGTACATGTAGGAGTGACGAAGTGAGTCCGTGTTGGAGTGTGCGTTGGTTGGTTGGGGTAAAGTTTTATCCAACAACAACCAACGGATTGGCAAAGGATTTAAGTTGCCTAAGCACGTGGGAATGATTGCATTGGGTCTGGGATTTTCTTGAATGATGAAGCAAGTATTCTTGAAATTGGCGATTTGTTTGCTTTTTATGAGAGCAAGCCTGAAATCTATGAAATACTGTCCCAGTCTGAGGACATTGACAATCGGATTCTCAAAACTATTTTGAGTGACATATCCTTCAAGGATAGCATCGTTCTGGACCTGGGAGCAGGAACAGGCAAGTTCTCCGTTCCTCTGTCGTCAAAAGCCAAGCTAGTAGTCTCCTTAGACAAGTCCAAAGGAGCCTTGAATGTTCTTAAAAGGAAGTCTAAAAGCAAAGGAATTGCAGTTTTGAGAGGAGCTTTTAGTAGTATTCCCTTGCTTGATGAATCTGTTGACATCATCGTAGCTACTTGGTCTTTCAACCCATCTCTACCAGATGCGGAGACTGTTTTTGGAGAAATGCTCAGAGTTGCCAAGAAGGAAGGAAAAATGGTAATCGTCGGTAACTATCCTGCAGGCGAATATCATCTTATCAAGAAGAAGTTCCTACAGGATTCAGAAGCAGACATTAAATACTTCAACGAATGGATGTTGTCCAGAGGATGTAAACGCAAAATCATGGATGTAAGGGTTGACTTACATTCGAAGAGTAACATAGACAGGGTATTGAGCGGGCAGCCTCCACTTGAGATGATTAAGCATTACCTTTGTGAGAGAAACAGAACGTGGTTCAATTTGCGAGTTTCAGTCTTCTACTATAAAAAATCTTAGAGCATCTCTTTTTACACGAAAGGTTATGCTTTCAAAAATCCCTATGAATATCACGCGCACAGAACTAATATTTTGACTCTCTTTCTTGAGCAAGGACTCCACAAGCAGATTATGAACTCAAAAGAACAAGAAAACTAATCCAATCAGCCATGCAGACATATGCTTTTTAGGGTCTAAAATTGGTTGGTTGGATAAAACTTTACCCCTAAGCTCAACCATCGCAAACCCTCTCTGTATCCATCGAAAGTCTTGGGAAAAGGCTAATAAACGCATTGCACTTTAAAAGTCTATGTAGGCGTATAACTGAGTTAGGCAATAAACTAGAGGAGGTTGAAAAATGCTAGAAGATACAATTATATTGATTGCGCTGATTATCA
>JAOUKN010000083.1 GCA_029882515.1 Candidatus Bathyarchaeota archaeon | reverse complement strand
TCCGGGCTGCTTTCAGAACTCAGATAGAGACGAGGGGAAAAGGTATTGAAAATTAGATGCGCGACTAATGTTTGGCAACTGACCGCCCTTTCCCCGTTAACAAGAGATCTGTAACTCCCACGACCTCTTTGACGATAGCTCCTTCCGGCTTCTTTCCTCGCCCAAGATACCGCAGCTTATCCAGAAACTCCTCATTCGCCAGCCCTGTCATCCCCAAATAGTTAAACCAAGCCCTCATGCCACGATTAAGCTGATTCTGCTGCCCAACCGACAAATCCGCGAAAACCCGCATAATATCAGCCGGATCCCTAATCTCCTGCACAAACCGATCCAGATAACTCACCATACCCTTAGTATATACATCATTGTACTTCTTGTAACGAACATATTCAAGGAAACCCTGCTTCGTCCTTGGCCAACTCAAAACCTGACTGCCAGAAACGGCTAAAACCCGCTGAAAATCATTGTTGCCTAAGCCTTCCAAGCCTGTAATCCCGGGTTCGAATCCCGGCGGCCGCACCATAGATTTAGAATCGGCAAGGAGACCATTCTAAACTATTGAAGTATTTTTCGACGAACCCAAAAGTCCTTTTTGGAATTATGGATGGCATGCAACCATATGTTTGGGGTTGACGTCAAGCAACTCAGGTTCCTTTTCTTTGCAGATAGGCTTGGCTTGTGGGCATCTTGGATAAAAGCGGCAACCACTCGGGGGATTGATGGGGCTGGGAACCTCCCCGGGCAATATGATTCGGCTGACTTTAGTCCGTGGGTCTGGAATGGGAATTGCTGACATCAATGCTCTGGTGTATGGGTGTAACGGGAAATCGAAAAGTTCGTCTGTGTCAGCAATTTCTACAAGTTTTCCTAGATACATCACGGCTACGCGATGACAAATATGTCTAACAGTACTTAAATCATGTGAAATGTACAAGTAAGTTATTTTGAAGTTCTGTTGCAATTCTTTCAGTAAGTTTAAGATTTGAGCCCGAATAGAGACGTCTAGCGATGCCACAGGCTCATCTGCGATAAGTAACCGTGGTTCTACAGCTAAAGATCGGGCGATACAAACCCTCTGCCTCTGTCCGCCACTAAATTCATGTGGATATCTTTCTGCATGGTAGTCTTCTAGACCCACCAACTCCAATAATTCGTAAAGTCTGTCGTGCCGTTTTTTCTTGGGAACATGTTCATGGATTATGAAAGGTTCCATGATTATGTCGGCAACGGTCATTCTTGGGTCAAGTGATGCGTAAGGATTCTGGAAGACGTACTGCATCTTTCGCCTCAGTTTTAGAATTTCCTTCTTATTCTTTGATTTGAAGGTCTTGGTCACGTCTTCACCTTCAAAGTAGACCTCTCCTGCGGTTGGGGGTTCTAAGTACAATATTACTCTGGCCGTTGTTGTTTTTCCGCATCCGCTTTCGCCTACTAGGCCAAAAGTTTCTCCCTTATTGACCGAAAAATTCAAGCCGTCAACTGCGTGTACAACGCCGACCTGCTTTTTCAGTAGGATTCCTCTCGTCGTGACCGAAAAATGTTTGACGAGATTTTCAACTTCTAGAACTGGTTCTTTGCTCATCTGATTCAGCTCTCTAGAGGAGATCTAATGGCGATTTCCTTTGCGCGCAGACACGCAACATAATGTTCTGGCTCTATTTCTTCTAATGGCGGAACTATTTCACTGCAGGTAGCCCTAGCATACTTACAGCGAGGGTGAAATCTACATCCAGATGGAGGTTCTATCAAGTTTGGAATTGTTCCTGGTATTACGGCGAGTTTTTCCCTTTTAATGGCTAAATGGGGAACGGCTGTCAGAAGCGCTTCGGTGTAGGGATGCATTGGACTATAAAAAATAGTTATGGTGCTGGCGGATTCACAGACTCGCCCAGCATATAAGACGGTTATTCTGTCAGCCATATCAGCGACTATGCCCATGTCATGTGTGATCAAAACCATCGACATACCAAGCTTTTTCTTCAAGTTCTTCATCAATCCAAGAATTTGAGCTTGAATCGTGACGTCCAAATTTGTTGTGGGTTCATCAGCTAGAAGTAGGCTTGGCTGGCATGACAAGGCTCTGGCAACAGCCATGCGCTGTTTCATGCCTCCGCTCAGCTGGTGTGGATAGTCCCTTATCCTTATTTTTGGGTCAGGTATCTCAACCAGTCTCAATAACTCAATTGCTTTTTCTATTGCCTCTTGCTTGCCCACATTCTGGTGGCGTCTTATGACTTCAATTAACTGGCTAGCAATACTGAAAACGGGGTTCAGCGAAGTTGCTGGGTCTTGGAAAATATAAGCTATTTCTTTTCCGCGAATTTTCTGCATTTCGTTTTCTTTTTTTTCTAGAAGATTTTCTCCCCTGTATAATATTCGTCCATCGACAATCTTTCCTGGTCTCGGAACTATTCTAAGGACAGACAAGGCTGTCACGGTCTTTCCCGAGCCTGACTCGCCAACTAAACCGAGTGTTTCTCCTTCCTCTACCTCTAAGCTGATTCCGTCAACCGCTTTGACTACTCCAGCCCAAGTGTCGAAGTATGTTTTGAGGTTTTCTATTTTCAGCAATTCCTTAGACATTTTTGGCTTCCATTCCATTAGTTTTATTCTCTAAGACGTGGGTCAAGGGCGTCTCTCAATCCATTCCCAAGCAGGCTGAATCCCAGAACTAGCAAGGTTATAAATAACCCTGGAAAAATTCCTTCCCACCAAGCCTCCTTGACGGCTTCTTGTGCATTCTGAAGTTGCTGACCCCATGTAATTGTATTGGGGTCACCGAATCCCAAAAAGCTTACCGCAGCTTCTACCAAAATTGCGGTTGCTATCTGAAGCGTGGTTAGGACAATTATGATGTGCAATACGTTGGGGAGAAGGTGTCGGAATAATATTCGCCTTCCGCTTGCTCCCAATGACCTTTCGGCCTCGATGTACTCGTACTCCTTGACCCGCAGAACTTCTCCGCGGATGATTCTTGCGTTGGCAGACCATGAGAACGCGCCTATCATTAAAGTTACCATTGAAAGGCCTCCAACGCCTGAAGGCGCTAAAACAATAATGACTCTCAGAAAAACTAACAAGATGAGAAGGAAAGGCATGACTAAGAAAATTTCTGTTGTTCTCATCAAAACATTATCGATGCGCCCGCCATAGTACCCAGAGACAAGTCCAACCAAGATCGCTATTGACATCACAATTGCCGCAGCTCCAAATCCAACATAAAGCGCCGCCTTGGCTCCGTATACAACTTGACTAAAGACATCGCGACCCAAGTTGTCCGTGCCGAATAAGTGGTCCCAAGAGGGTGGAACTCTAGCTTCTCCTTTGTAGAACCCTGATATGTCATTTGGAGGGAACGGAGCAATAAGCGAGTCAAAAGCTGCCATGAATACCACGACTCCGATGATAAAGAGACCCCCAAGGGCGGCTTTATTTTTCTTAAATCTGCGCCACGCAATACTCCACTGGCTCACGCCTTTAGACCGCTTCTTTACAATTTGACCGGGCGACTTGGAGCCCATTGAACTTTTTCTGTCCATTTAACCAACGCCCTGCAAGTTGCTATTCAAGTCTAATTCTCGGATCTATATACGCATAAGTTAAGTCAGTTATCAAGTTAGCGAATAAGGTCATCATGGTGATCATCACCGTAATTCCCATTATAACGGGGAAATCGAGCCTACGCGTTGCTTCGACGAAGAGACGGCCTACGCCTGGCCAGTTAAATACCGTTTCGGTTATGGGTGCACCAGCAAGCACACCACCGAAATATAAGCCTATATAAGTGACGACTGGAATCAAGGCGTTTCTTAATGCGTGTTTATAAATTACGGTTCTTTCACTTAGACCGCTAGCCCTTGCAGCTAGTATGTAATCCTGTCTTAACACTTCCAGCATGCTTGATCGAACTAAAAGCACAACCGGAGCTAGAAGAGCAAAGGTTAAAACGGCGGTGGGCAAAGCCATATGCCACAGTTCATCCAGCATGTAGTTGCCGAAGGGGTATCTCTCTGGGAAAAGTGAATGAGCTCCGAAGGGTGGAAGCCACCCCAAATAGTACGAAAAAACGATGATCGCAATTATGCCCATGTAAAAAACCGGGATGCAAGTGCCCAACAAAGATGTCGTAGTTACAGAAACATCCAACTTAGAATATTGCTTCTTGGCGGATATTATCCCAATAGGTATTGATATGGTAAGTGATAGAAAAAGACCGGCAAGTTGAAGCTTGAAGGTTTCCCATATATATTGCCCAATCAATGTGGTGACAGGTAAGCCTCCTCTAATGGCGTAGGCGTTTCCGAGGTCTACATTGAACAACTTCCATACGTAAACCAAAAACTGGTAATACAAAGGTTTGTCAAGGCCATAATACTCCCTTAATTGCTGTTTAGCTTCTGCTGTGATATGGGGATTTAGTCCGGTCATCAGCTGTACTGGGTCTCCTGCCATGCGCGATGCGGCGAAGACCAGAATTAGAATGCCAAAGAAAAGCGGGATTAAATACAAAAGTCTTCTGATTATGTATTTAATCATTGACAAAGCTTGTCACTGCTTCCTAGTTTCAATTTTCTAAAGAGCATGAAGATATTTAAGAGTTCTTTAAAAGGCGCACTCGATCCTTTGATATTTTCATGCTTCTTTACTTGATCTAAGATTCCTCCGCAGTCTCGAATCCAACGTCCACTCATATTATCGACCCTTTTATGACGTATGGAATATCTTGCCTAAAAACCTTCCCTATCACGCGTGCAGGTTTACCATGAAAATATTGTTGAAAGCCGCCCTTTACACTCACAGTTCCCATATTATTCTATGTATTATATGGTAAACGTTATAAAGCAAGAAACTGAAAAACAATCACGGAAGGCTATAGGATGTTAAAAACTAAAAGCAACGCATTGATCTTCTGCTTACTACTATTAGTTAGCACGTTCTCGATACCAGCGATAATGCCTGCCCGAGGTCAGGAAGA
This sequence comes from Candidatus Bathyarchaeota archaeon, assembly GCA_029882515.1. Taxonomy (GTDB): domain Archaea; phylum Thermoproteota; class Bathyarchaeia; order Bathyarchaeales; family Bathyarchaeaceae; genus JAOUKN01. The sequence goes on along the minus strand of JAOUKN010000083.1, from coordinate 3,653 downwards.
GTTATTCCACGTTACATTGATGGTTCCGCAGCCCAACCCTGCTAGACAAGCATGGTCGCTCATAATACAGAGCAATTTGAAAACCATTGGAATCGATGCGGGTAGGGTGGTACTGGATTGGGGAACAATCTATGACAGGGCCCTCGAGCCTCCAGTGGATGTAGTAGGTAAGACGTACGATGAGGGTGGTTTTGACATGTTGTTCGTCGGCTACGCTTTAACGATGGACCCCGATCCGTTTGCCATCTTTGATAGTAGTCAGTTTTCGCCTACTGGACAGAACTACTACCTTTGGAACGACTCTGAAAACGATAGACTCGGCCAACTGATCAAGGAAACAGTGGATGAAACCACACGTCTTGGATATGTTGGGGAATGGCAATTACTTGCTCACGAAGAAGTGCCTGTAGCAACCCTTCTGTACACTGAAGAAGTTGTCGGCTTTGATCCAACCGCCCTCCTAGAAGGGCCCTTCACGAGATTTAACTATCCGTGTTGGCCTGAAGTTGAGAGATGGGAACTAAACGCTTCAACGACGCAAACGAAATTTGTAGTGGCGCAGACAGGGCCTTGCCCCGAACAAGGCCTTACTCCGTGGCTTACAACTTCATACTATGACTTAACCGCGTGGGTCGAAGTCTTTGACGGCCTAACGGAGAGAAACTCCACCGCTTCAACGCTGCATGTTCCAGCGCTGGCAGAGAGTTGGGAGGTTGCGGCCGACGACAAGACGTGGACCGTTAACCTGCGACAGGGCGTGACGTGGCATGACGGCGTGAAATTCAACGCCACAGACGTAAAGTTCACTTATGAAGCAGCGATGTCTCCTGAATTGGCGTCTCCGGTTGGCGCCTTCGTGGAGGCAATCATCGGTTCCGTGGATAATATCGAAATAGTTGACGAGTATACCGTGAGATTCCATCTGCCTGAAGTCTACGCGTACTTCCCTACGTTCTTAAACAACGAAGAGGGATACTCAATGATTCTTCCGTGGCACGTTCTCAAAGACGTTCCCTATGCGGACTGGAGAACACACACGTTCAATACTGGCGAAGGCAGCTATGACGTGGATACGCCTAGTGGTACTTACACGGCCTACGGGCCGATAGGCAACGGACCCTACGTATACATGGGATACGATCCGTTGACGTTCACTAATCATATGGTGAGGTACGACAATTACTGGGCGAATGACACGCTGTGGGATGCGGGATTGTTCCAAGTCGAGGAATACTTTGTTCAATGGATAGAAGGCTCTGATGCCGCCATCGCTGCTCTCAAAGCCGGCGACGTAGACGTCTTGGATTCTCAGTACCACTTGGAAACAAAGCTCGGAAGTATCGAAGCGCCATGGGGCGACTACGTCAGCTACGAAGCTTTTGGCGTCCAAGAATTGGGCTTCAACATGGAGCATCCAGTCCTCGGAACAGGCGTTGACACACCGCTGGGCCAAGAAGACCCCACAAGGGCTGCTGAGGCAGCTAAGTATGTCAGGCAAGCCATCAGCAACCTGATTCCAAGACAAGACATCATCGACGTACTGCTCAACGGATTCGGCACACCGGGCCGCACCAATGTTATCTGCACATTGACTGCCGGATACGACCCAACAATTGTACCCTACGCGTTCAACACCACCGGGGCAAGAGAGCTACTGGAGCTAGCTGGATACTTCCCTCCGGCAGAGGAGCCTGAGCCCGGATTCTGGGAGCAATACGGCCTCTACATAGCAATCGTTCTAGTGGTAATAATAATTGCAATGGGAGCTCTATACGTCGTTAGAACACGGAAGCCAACCTAAAACCCAACCCCCCCCTTTTTTATAATCAAGCGTTTCACAGGGCAGATATGAGAAGAGCCTCAAAAACCAAAAAAACCCCAGTTACAATCCACGAATTCGCATGCTTTTCCTCAGCTTTTTGACGCTTGGCGCTCCAAGGCTTGAAATGAAAGATCACTTCCCCTATCTTGCTAACAGCCGGTGAATACAAAACAACGGCGCCCCCCATAATAAGCCCTAGCCCACCTTCAACTAACATGACAAATGAAAGAGAAGACGCAATTCGGTTTAGTTCCCGCGAGAAGAAGAAAATAGCCACCAGATCTATCACCATAACTATCAAAGAATAGATCAAAGACGACGCCACCAACTCTAAGACAGGTCTTATCCTTCTCAACATATCCACCTTCATTCCTTAGCTTAATGTGCATCAACTACTCTGATAAAAAGCGCGTGCAACCGCCAAATTATGATTTAAGTCTTTTGAAAAAAAGGGAACATTCAGAGAAAAAATAATAGCATTATTGACGGCAACAGGCCCAGCGCAGTCACTATAGGAAGCCCGGGAACTCGCCTACGTTTTACAGCCAATATCATGGTCAGAAAGGAACCTGTCAAAATAAAAGCCAATGACGAGCACCCTGCTAAAACCCCGAAATTTACCGAAGAGCTTGACACTATCATTGAATAGCAAATCAAATCTCCTATTCCAATTCCCCACTCCCTAGTTGTGAAAGTCATTTTCATTATCAGTTTTTCATATTCAGCTGGGAACCCAATGATTCTCTGTGCGGTTCCCCTTTTGATCAGAATCGTGTCCACGACAGATAAAGCTATGGAAATTCCTGCTACAGGTAATATATGTAGTAGGACTCCTAGAAACGCTCCAAGAGTTCCGCTACAGATCACAAAAAGCGTGTTTCTCATTCTCTCTGATATGACGTCAACGATGACAAGATACGCAAAGTATGTCCCAAGGTAGGCTACAGCCGCCGCAAATATATGAAGAAGAGGAGATCTTAATCCCAACAAGGTAAAAACGAGTTTTCCGAAGAGCAAACTGGAAAGCATCCCTCCTAATATAAATGTTGCAACCAAGATTTTTACTGCGAGTTCATTCCTGATTTTGAGTATACGAAAGAAGACAAACAAACTCACAGCTGATACGATCGCAATTATGAAGAGGTTTAATATTGCGAATGTTTCACCATCTCCATAGAGCGACAACAGCGAAATCTTTTCGTAGGGTCCAGCAAGTAATACCAATTGCGCAAGGATCATAGCGATCAGAATAGCGAAAAAAATAGGGATCATAAAATCCAGTTTACTTATTTCGACTAAAAAACGAGATCTTCCGTGGGGATTGATTCCCAGCATCCAGATGAACCTTCATCTTAACCGTTTGAAAAATGTCATCATTAACCCTTTCTATCCTAGTTTATGTACACTAGACCGATTCTATCAATTCAAATTAGGGAATAGAAAGCAGAACATCAGAAAATCAGGTTCAGAACATAAACAAATCCTTGGGGACAAGAGGTACCTACAATCCTCGAACCCTATTTAAATTTCTAAAATTGAAGGAAACCAGAAGTGTGCTAAAACGTCCGATTTGCAGCCGTGGTTTAGCCTGATTTAGGACACAGTTCTTGGTGTAAGCCTTCCAAGCCTTTAATCCCGGGTTCCAATCCCCGCGGCCGCACCGCATCACTCCAGATTTCTTATTCATGTGTGCATTTTCACTTTCACCGACCTCTGTGTGAACTCTTTTTGTTTGTTGCACCGCTGATCTTTTAAGCCCCGTGAAGAAAGCGAAAAAATGGTGAGCCTTTGGAAAGAATCAATTACCGCACGAGTTTCGAGAAAACTCTGA
>JAOUKN010000082.1 GCA_029882515.1 Candidatus Bathyarchaeota archaeon | reverse complement strand
CAAGAGTCCCATTTGTTTCTGTTATCATTTTCCATTCACCTTAATTTTGCTTATCCGCATAAAATATTATGTGCTTACGCACTTATAAGCGTATTGGTTTAAGCATTTAAGCGCTAAAGACATGATCTGGAAATGTAAATAATTAGAGAAAGATGTGCGTGCGATGTGCGCGCGCTATTTCTGCTTCTTAAGCCATTCAGCAAGTTCGCAAAGAGCACGACTATAACTTGAGTTCACAACAGGAACAGGTATTTTACCTTGTGGACTGTTATACTCTAGTACTTCTTTATATTCAGGCATTAATGCGAAACTTACATTGATTATGTAGAAACGTCCTTTCAGATAATCTTCCATTAATTGATCCGTATCTGGTGGTAGTGGTGAATAAGTAAAGACTACTCCTTTTGCCCAATTCAAAGGTACAGGTTGACCGCTTGCCCTAAGTTGAGCGAAAATATACAGTAAGTCTCGGAGCTTCTCGTAACGCACATATTCCTTAACAACGATCTCTTGAAAAGGCTCATATTTTATTTTCATTCTTCGCACCGATACTGCAGATATTACCTAAACGACTTAAGATTTGCGGACTTCATAATTCTTTTTCGCAACGACTAAACTAGATAAATTGTCATGCCTGAAAAAGATAAGAACTTCAGAATCATCTGGATAAGAAACGCCACTTTCAGAAGGCTTATTCAGGTCAGGTATGCATTAACAAACAAGAATGGCAAAGCCAGAAATCCAGATGTGCGCGCGCAAAGTGATAGTTTTCCAAGATAAAAAATCTTTCAAATATTAGGTCAAAAAATATACGGTAGTTTTACTTTAAGTTTTTAAGACATTCGGACACTGATTTAGGGCATAGAGGTCTTTTCTTGAACTCAGCGGAGGAGCTTGGGGAACGAGGAGTCATTGAGACTATTTTAAGGTATTTGGAGCTACCGTCAAACATGCCAATTTCTTTCGGAGATGATGTATCGGCGCTTGATGTGGGACATGGAAAACTAGCCGTCATAAAAACGGACATGCTTGTCGGTAGAACAGACGTTCCGTCTGGTATGAGTTTTTGGCAAGGAGCCCGCAAAGCAGTGGTCATGAATATAAGCGACCTCGCCGCAAAGGGAGTTCAACCCATCGCCATATTGGCTTCACTTGGAATACCTAGAGGCTTGACAAAAAAGGACATTGAAGAAATCGGCAAAGGACTAAACGCTGGAGCCCGAGAATACAACGCCTACGTTTTAGGCGGCGACACTAACGAGGCTTCAGACTTAATAATCAGTTGCACCGCCTTTGGAACTTGCAGAAAGCAGTTTATAATGAAGCGAAGTGGTGCCAAACCAAACGACATCGTAGCGGTGACAAACTTCTTCGGAAAAACCTCCTCAGGCCTAAAGATCCTTCTTGAAAAGCTCTCAGCCCCTAAGAAATTGGAGAAACTACTCGTCGACTCAGTTTTAATGCCACAAGCCCGACTCAAAGAAGGACTCGCTCTTGTTCAAACCGGAGCCGTAACTGCTTCCATAGACTCTAGCGACGGACTAGCATGGAGCCTACATGCACTTTCACGAGCCAGCAACGTCGGGTTTCATATCGACAATCTCCCTATTGCCAGAGAAACCGAGGAATTCGCGAAAATCCACAATCTTGACTCCATGGAACTGTGTCTGTATGGTGGAGAAGAATATGAACTTGTCCTAACCATTAACCCAAAGTTTTGGGAAAAAGCACAGGATGCCGTACTTCATGTTGGCGGCCTTTTGATTCGAATCGGGACAGCAACAAAAGAAAAGACCCTAATTTTCAAAATTAACAGCAAAACTCTAGAAATAGAACCCAGAGGATGGGAACACTTCAAAACAGATTAAAAGGGGAGGCTATACCACATGCCACAAACATATGACCACGGCAGCTTGCCTAACCCAGAAGGGCTAAACGAGAAGAAATTTCTCGAAGGAACAACACTGTATTCTTCGAATCCACTCCATGAATCCGCCCGATACTTCGAAAAAATAATAACCCAAGTATTCATCGACAAGGCAAAAACCGGCATCGACGTCCCAAACTATCCACAATTCAGAGACATATATCAAATGTTCCTCGATCCACTCGAAGGCGCAGAAAAAGTCAAAGAAGGCTACATGCAAACTGGCATCCTATCGATGAAAAAAGGAAAAACCATATTACCTGAAATCACTGCCATACAGAACAACTCCCAGAAAATAGGCGAAATGATAGGTAAACCCTTCAAGATCAGAATATGCGTAGTTGGACCACACATACTCTCTTCTTTCTTCACCTACAGAAGCAACGACATCTTCAGCCAACTATCAGATATCATTTCGCAGATGGTGGAAAATAACATCTTCACTACAATACATGCACGGGTCAACATCGTCTCTCTCGAAGAACCGCTTATTGGTATAATAGACGATCCCTTAATCTCTTACGGTTCAGGGGGAAGAGAAAAACTACTGAGATCGTGGGAATCAATTTTCAGCAAAGCTAAAGCAAAGGGAGCCCAAACGACCCTGCATCTTCACAAAACATCAGACGAAATTTTCTGGCAAACAAAATCATTAGACGTTATTGAGGTACCGGTAGACGATGCAATCTACCAAATGAAGAGAACACAGCAACTCCTAGACTCAACCGACAAGACCTTAATGGCCAGCCTATGCACAAACGACTTCGACAAACTCATTAGACAGAAGATCCAAGAAACACAGAAACAAGCAAACACTTCAACAATTGGCGAGCAAACTGCAGAAACGTGGAAAAACATCAAATCAGGAAGATTGAACCCTGAAACCCTTCTGGAAAGCACTAACCTAATGAAAAAACGTTTGACCAAAATCATTGAAAGATTTGGTGCGGAAAAAGTTCCATATGCTGGGCCAGAATGCGGTTTGAGAGGCTTTCCTTCTTATGGGTGTGCTCTTGAATATTTGAGGCGGGTTTCTAACGCTGTGAAAACGTACCAAAAGAATGCTGAATGCTAATGTTGTGCAAGGATTTTTATGACTCATTGGAGCCAAACGACAAACTGAGCGAGACACGAACAACCTTTCAAACTGGTGATAAAGAAAATTACTTCATTGAAGATTGCTGGACCATTTTGAAGGGGTTCATGACATCCTAGTGACTTGGATGTTAACAACTTTTACTAGGGATGGGAAGGCTTATAAGTATCGATGTTGATATCGCATTTGATATCGCCAACGATGAAAATAACCTGAGGTAATTTGAATGCATTGTGCACACCCATTTGGGCATTGGATGAAACATACGGCGTTTGTTCCGAAAGGGTTTCTAAGATACTACGTGTTGAGGTTGTTCAACGAAAAACCCATGTCGGGTTCAGAGATCATGAACGAAATCGAAACACGAACTGACGGACGTTGGAAACCAAGCCCAGGCTCCATCTACCCCCTGATAGCCTGGCTACAAGATAAGGGATACACCGAAGAAATCCCAGAACAAGAAGCAGGAATTAAACGCTACACCCTAACCGACCAAGGCAAAGCCTTTCTGGAAGAACATGTTAGGAGAAAAGCAGAACTGCGCAAAAGATTCGGATTTTTCATGCCTCCGTTTCTCGGGCTTCCATGGTTCAACTCTTACCCCAAAGAGACACATGGATTTGTCGAAGCAGGAAAGGAACTAGTGAAAGCTGGTTGGAACCTTCTAGATAGCCTACATGAAGAATACTCCGAGCAAGCACTTGCTGAAGCCAAGGGGATCCTCGAGCAAGCTGCTGACAACTTGAATAAACTGGCGAAGAGACTAAACGAACCTGGTGAGAGTTAGACAACAATCGAATGTGGTAGAGGTAAAGAACGTGCCTGTTATTGAAGCCAACAACCTGACCAAACGCTTCGGACCCCTCACAGCCGTCGACCACGTGTCATTCTCGGTGGAGGAAGGCGAAATTTTAGGATTCCTTGGTCCCAACGGAGCAGGAAAAACCACCACCTTGAACATGCTGGCAACACTATTGCGACCGACCAGTGGCACTGCCACTGTGAACGGCCATGATATTCTTGAAGAGTCCGATGCAGTCCGCCGTAGTATCGGCTTCGTCTTCCAAGACCCCACACTGGATATAGAATTAACTGGTCATGAGAACCTAGACTTTCATGGGCGCCTGTACGGTCTCAAGCGAGATGTACGGCAACAGAGGATCAAGGAAATATTGAAGGTGGTCCAGCTCACCGATCGCGCCGACGATCTCGTAAAGACCTATAGTGGCGGGATGAAGCGCCGATTGGAAATCGCCCGCGGACTACTCCATTATCCCAAAGTCCTTTTCTTGGATGAGCCGACACTGGGTTTAGACCCCCAGACGCGCCGGGCTATCTGGGAACATATCCAACGTCTGAATCAGGACGAGAACATTACCATCATTCTAACCACGCATTACACGGAAGAAGCTGACTATCTCTGTGATCGTATACAGATCATTGACTTTGGCAAGATTGTCGCGTTGGACACCCCTGACAAGTTGAAGGCACGCTTAGAAGGCGACATTGTGAGTTTAGTCTTTAAAGACTCAGCAGCAATTCCGAAAATCAAGCCTTTGTTGGAGAAAAAAGGGTGGGTACGTCGCGTCGATGAGGTTGCTAGTGACAACAACCACGCCGCCATGAGTCGCATGATGCAGGCTATGCGAGGAATGGCCAGTGGTAACATGGGCGGAATGATGCCCAGTATGAGCTTTGGTGGCGCTGCTGGGCGTAGCAAGATACCTAAACACATGCCGCAGAAGATCGTGCAGGGAATAGGTGGTGGGAACGGTGAAAACGGTCGCGATGGAGGTCAGAGACGGCTAAATCTGTTGGTGGACGATGGTGGACATCGAATTCCTGAGATTGTTAAGCTGGTTGATCGAACCGGGGCAGTTCTTGAGTCAGTAGAGCTACATAAGCCCACCTTAGATGATGTCTTCCTATCAGTAACGGGGCGAAACATCCGTGACGAACGAGGCAGCTTCATGGAGACTGTTCGACGTTATCGTATCGTCCGAGAAGCCCGTGGACAGCATGTGAGAGGTTGAGATAACCCATGAATAGAAGGTGAATATGAAATGGTACAACCTTTGTCTGGACAAGCAATCTATGTGGTTCTGTTACGCGAATTGAAACGCTACTGGCGGGCGAAGGCACGAATCATCGCGTCTGTGGCTCAGAGTTTCTTTTTCCTTGTCATTTTCGGCCTAGGACTCGGCAGTTTCATCGGCGGCTTTGGCGGCATGAACTACCTCTCCTACTTGGGACCTGGGATCATCGGCATGGGGCTTCTCTTTGGGTCCGTGTTCTCCGGCGTTTCTGTCATCTTTGACCGACAATTCGGCTTCATGAAAGAGATGCTCGTCGCACCCGTCAGCCGCACCAGCATCATCCTCGGCAAAATCCTCGGTGGAGCTGTGACTGCATCAATCCAAGGCATAATCCTCATGACGGTTGCAGGGCTCATGGGCGCCTTTACGCCGACCCCGGCGTTGGCGGCAGGGGTGCTCGCAGCGGTCGGCGTGATGCTTCTCATCACTGCCGGATTCGTCGGCCTAGGTGTTACCATCGGGTCAGCTCTCAGCGATTTTCATGCATTTCAGTTGATAGCTACCTTTGTGATGTGGCCACTGTTCATGTTATCTGGGGTGTTCTTCCCCATTGATATGGCGCCAGCCCCGCTTCAAGTCGCGATGCTATGTGATCCCATGTTTTACGGAGTTGAACTGTTGCGATGGTGTCTGTTGGGAGCCGGAACCCCTCTGCTTGGTCCGTTTGGATGGCTAATTGCCTTGGGAGTGCTAGCGGGGTTCACTGCAGTGATGGTAGGCATCGGTACCTACCTCTTCTCCCGTGTCCAAGTCTAAGGGCTTCGCATGCTATCTGAAATTTGATGCAACGAGAGTAGAAACAGTGGAACAGCCTGCTAGTTCAGACTTTGTTGCTTTCTCTTTTACTGAAGTATGTAACGTCGCGATCTTCTACGTACCCGCATTTTTTAAACAGTTCCATTGAACCACTGTTGTAGCCTTCGATTAGGGCGCAGATGATCTTAGCTCCTTTCTTTCTCAACACTTTCTCAGCTTCCGCTATTAAGGTCTCAGCGACTCCTTTTCGCCTGTAAGTTGGGTCTACTGCCAGACGATTGATCCAGCCTTTCCTCAAATCCCAACTCGCAATGACGGTGCCTACTAGTTTGTTTCCTGCATAGGCTCCCATAAAGAAGTCAGGATTCGCCTCCATCTCCGAAGCAATAGATAGTCTGCTGTCACGTCCTTCGGGCTTGTAAGACAAATCTGCCCGATTCCACAACCCAACAATATCATCATAGTTATCAATGGTCAACTTACGAATCAACGTGAGACCACGCTCTATTGCTATTGATATGTCATTCTTACATACAACTCATCTTGAAAAATTTTTGTCAACTGATATCATAGGATCTCTATTGAACAGAACCCAGAAAAGCTCAAATTGCAAAACCCTGCTTATCCAAAAAAGAGGCTATCATATAGTTGGCTACAGAATCACTGAGGACTAGAAATGTCCACTGTGCAGCTAGTCAATCCCAATCGTTGGCGAATACAGTAGACGAAGTCCCTTCACTATCCCAACGTAACAACACTGATGGTGAGCTAGACGTTCTCGACATAACGCTGCTGAACAGGAGGTGTTTTCAAAAGCAATTTTTCTATGTTTTCCAGTCGTTTCTCAATTGCATCCAATCGATCCAGTATTTGGTTAAGCACCCGGTTAACATCTTCAGTGGGAACAATGGGCAACGGAGTGGGCGAAGGCCATCTTCTCTCTTCTGGGGTTTGAGGCCGTCTAGGCAATATTGGAGAAGGATATGTAGCCTTCTTGTCTTTTTCAGACATTTCCTTTGCTTCCTAACTTCACTAATATGTTTATCACTACCGTGTTATTAATACATCGACGAAGTCTGCCTGTAATAAATGTGATAATCTACTTGATTTTTTAACAGTGAACTATAAAAGAAAGTATGGAGTTACATCTCGGTCTCAGAGCTTGACCCTAATTTCTGGGGGGGAATTTTCTCAATTGCATACGCGCTCTTCGCTTTCTTTGTTTTCACTTTGACATATTTCTCAAAGTACACAAAAAGAAAACGCTTGAATTCAGATTCTACTCGAATAGTTTGGACGAATGGAAGCAATGCGCCGAAAGAGAAAGGAGATCAGACAGCGCAATTTAAAACCTTAAACTTCCATTCTCTGTCCCTATATCGTAATAATTCTATTTACATTGAAGTTTGCTGTAAGCCCCCATTATACCTCCTACAATAAGTATCAAAATATTCTAGCTGAACTTAAAAGACTTTCCACTATACTATAGATTTCAGTTTCTTTCTAGTGGTACAAAACACTGTTTTTTTCCTTGCAGTTCACGATTTGACGACAATTTGCGGCTCTTCCTATAAGACAAAGATGTATTACTAATGGACTACCTTCTGCGTTTGGCTGCTAGACCGGGGGCTTTGTCGTCTACTGTCTTTGCGTTTCTAAATATCATCCGCTTATTTTCTGAGTTGGTTCTGAAATATTTTCTTGAGAATCCGAATGTATCATTAGTTATTGGAGAGGTTTTTTGCAGTTATTCTTTAGTTTTGGGTCGCGCGCGCGGTTTTGCTGAACGCCAAAAGGTTATATGAATACTTGTCGGATATTTTTGATATGGAACAGGCAGTTTATCATGAATGGGTTCCAACTGGAGCATTTGTGAAAGTTGCCATATTAGCGGTAGCAGCGTCAATTGTCTTTCTGCTGTTGATATTAGCTGCCTTTCTTCATCCATTAAACACTGAAGGTCTTATTGGATTTGGAGTATCTATAGTGACTTTGATGTTTATCCTAATTTTGTTCTTAAATTTCAGGGGCATCAAAATTCAGCTTAGTTCTGAAGAGCTTATAGTTGATTATGGTTTGTTTAATCACAAGTCTATTAGAATGGATGACATTGTTTCTTGTAATCTGGTAAAGGCATCTTTTAGAAGATTCAGTGGTGTGGGTGTCCGCCATGGTCTTGACGGTTCTTGGGCATATACAACATCATTTGGCAATGCAGTAGAGATTGTTCCAAAGAAAGGTAGAACATTCGTCTTCTCTTCAAATAATCCAGAAAAAATCTGCCAAATTATAAACACGAAAGTACACGCACATGGTCCATAATGCACGGACAAACTCAAGTTGGTAGGCTAGTAACCCATTAGCTGTTGCTGGGGTTTTTAACCTAACCGTTGGTTGGTTTTTTAACCCAGCCGTTTGGTTGGTTGGGATTAAATTTTAATCTAAAAGTGGTTATGGTCGCAGGTCAAGACGCATAGATGTTACTGTGATCTGACAGTCACACACCTTTATATGCATGCATGTAAAAACAGGGTTGCGTGATGTGAAATGACGCTGCAATCAAACAAGACTTTAGGTGGTGTAGGAGCATTATTGATGGTAATCTCCCCATTCTTGGTAAGTGGTTTCACACTCTTGGTAGGATTGGTTGGGTTAGTCCTAGTGCTGATAGCGGTCAAAGGATTGTCCGACCATTACAAGGAAGCCAGCATATTCAACAACTCACTCTACGGTGTTATCTTGTCGATAGTAGGTGGAGCAGTTTTTGTGGCAGCACTTTTTGTGACAGCCCTAAGTTTTTTCACA
>JAOUKN010000197.1 GCA_029882515.1 Candidatus Bathyarchaeota archaeon | reverse complement strand
ATGATCAGATTCTCATTTTTTGAACTTATGAAACGCGTTGAGTTACGGGTCTTTGGCAGATATGGAACCACACATTGTTATAATAGACCGCAATTTGTTGTGATAGAACCAACAACGAGATGTAATTTGTCATGCATTTGGTGTGCACGACCTTATCGAAACTACCCCATACGTGACATGAGTGTATCTGATTTTCAGGGAATCATCCAACAAATCGGATATGTACGCGAGATTGTCCCTTTTGGCTTTGGGGAACCGCTTTTACATAAACAAATCGACAAGATAATCTCACTCGCATCCAAAAATGCAGATTACACATGGATAAACTCAAACGGCATATTGTTGGATCAGAAAATGACGCGAAGGCTTGATTCTTCTGGATTAACCGAATTAGCGTTATCCATAGATTCACCTGACCCAGAAATCTTCAATCAAATTAGAAAAGGTGCGGATTTGGATAAGATAAAGGAAAACGCCCGACATTTCACTGATCACAGCACCATACCTTTAAGGATACATGCAGTATTAAGCGCATTAACCCTAGATTCTTCACTAAATCTTCCAATGATGGCACATGAGTTAGGCGCGAACAAATTGACGTTCAACATTCTGCACCCAACACCTGACAAACATCTTATGCCAAATCCTCAAAAGCTGTTGCATACTTGCGAGAAACTGCATCGTCTATGCTTAGAGCTTGGACTCAAAACTGACATAACGGAAATTTTGAAGAAACAATCAACAAACCTGTGCAAAGCCCCCCTGCTCAGCACCTTCATAGACTCGGAAGGATATATGACACCGTGCTGCAACTATCCCCAGTTTAGACTTGGAAATGTATTTGACAAAGGCTTCGAGGAATGCTGGAACGCCGAAGAAACAAGAAGATTCCGCAAGCGAGTTTTGCGTGGCAATTTTCCCGAATGGTGTCAAACACTCTGCTTGAGTGTCCGACATTTGATATCTACCGCGCACGCCTAAAACAGCTTGATGTATAGTGCGTTGAAAGCAGTTTGCCTTGCACAAGTGATGACGATGCATGTTGAAGAGCTAAAGAATGGCAAGGAATGGGAGACTTTTCTGGAGCGCTCTCCAGGAGGAACATTCTATCATAGTCTAAAATGGAGAAAAGTGATTCAAATGTCATTTGGTCATCATGATCTTTACCTGACAATGAGAGACGAAAATGGAACGATCATTGGTGTATGTCCCGGTTTCATTCGAGGTCGGAGGCGCCTAAGAATATATGATTCAATGCCGTATTCAGAATGTGGAGGCCCAGTGATAGCAAGGCAATCAAAAAAGGAGGCCTCCCACACTCTTCAAAGTTTTCTTCGAAGCTTCTGCTCTAACAAAGGCATAATTTATGCCAGGTTTTGTTTCACAGACGCAGAATTGGGACGTTTCTTCAGATCTCCTCTAGGTTACACTGAAACAACACGAGGAATGGTGGAGGTTGACCTCAAAGTCGCTCCACCGGCCTTTCTGTGGAAGAAGATTTTCTCCACAAATCTTCGGAGAAACATCAGACTCGTTGAACGACGTGGTTTTCAAGCTCAAGAAGCGAGAACAAAATCTGATTTGCGAGATTTCTATGATTTATATTATGAGAACATGAAATATCTTGGTGCTGATCCATATCCATATGAATTCATGGAGAATGTATGGCTTGTACTCCATCCACGGCATCTTCGCATTTGGTTGCTTGAAAAGGATAAAAGAGTTGGAGGGATATTGGTTCTTAAAGACGGCAAAAAATCATATTGTGTATATGCAGGGCTGGACAGAGAGCAGCGCGTAGGAATAGTCAACTATTTGATGTGGAAGGAAATCAAGAAAGCGGAGGAAGAAGGCCGCAGGTACGTATCTCTAGGATCAACACCGAGTGATCCCAGAAATCCGTATTATATTCAAAAAATGAGATTTGGGGGTTCATTTTGTCAACAACAAACGATCTGGCACCCCATAGATTCCACTGGGTGCATTCTACTCCTGACCAGGGCCAAAACTTTTTCGGCTCGGAAAACCATTAGAAATTTGCTTCCGACTGGCATTAGACGCACCCTAGAAGGCAGACTTTCAAGATTCTGACTTCGAAAACTTGTGCGCCTGCGAGAAAACACGATTTCTTAAGGGAACATAGCTGCGTAGCCTTCAACATTGGCACTGACAT
>JAOUKN010000081.1 GCA_029882515.1 Candidatus Bathyarchaeota archaeon | reverse complement strand
GAATCAATATAAGAAGTACATTCAGTCTAACTAATTTATCATTCATGACGAAATAGAGGAGAATATTGCGTTTGCTCATCTTTTATCTCATGCTAGTAATTATAGGGTTGGGTGCGGGTTTTATACTAGCATCGACAGGTGTCATAGGACCTCTCCTCGTCCCTGCTCTATTGTTTCTGGGGCTTCCCTCCGGTGTGGCACGTGGGACAACTCTGATAAGTGAATTGCCCATCACCGTGTTTTCTATCATAGGACACAAAGGACAAGGGAATTTAGATAAACGTATCATTTTAGCGTTGTTGCCAGGAGCCTTCTTTGTTGTCCTAGGGGCAAAATTCTCTACCCAGATTTTAGAATCGCATATGCAACTGACCATCGGAATATTAGAAATGATTGTTGGAATCATAGTGATCTACAAAGCCGTAAAATTGACGAGTGAGCAAGACCCTGAGATTACCATGATAACTAGAGGTGACATGGCCAAGTTCACGACAGCTGCGATTATTGCTGGTCTTGTCAAAGGGTTTTCCGGATTGGGTTGGGGACCAATATCCATCGGATTACTGTTGATCATGGGAGTAAATCCTCGGAGAGCGGTTGGGGCATCCCTAGTTATCAGGCTCTTACTTGATTGCTTTGGAGGAGCCACATATGCAACCATGAACTTGATAGATATCAATGTAACCATTGCGTTAGTTCTAGCAGGAACCGTGACAATTCTCCCAGCGATCAAATGGGCAACACGTGCGCGAGAAAAGACTTTGAGCACGTTTTTAGGATGCGTAATTGTACTTTTTGGGGCACTAGTCATGTTCAGAACATTACTTTTCATGCCGTAGACGGAGAAGTTTCAGTTACGAAACGCAAGCATTTGAGAGAATACTGGTCAGAATCTTCACGCATGGAACTCTGAACTCGAGGATAAGCTTTAACTTAACTGCGAAACTGAATAGAGGGATAACGGTGGGACAGATGAAGAAGAAACCAGTTTTAGAGATAGATAAGCCTCACTTTATTGTTAAGCTTCATGAAGACACATTAGAAGTAGATCTGAAGGAAGGAGCTAAGAAAGAACTTGAAGATGTGGTTGAGGCGCATCCAATCGTTAGAGAAAGTTTGGGAATACTGTTCCAGACCATGATCCCGTTAGATATTGCGTTGAAGGACGTAGATTCAGCCGTTGTGGATGATAATGGGCAACTGAAAATAGTAATCCCGTTCCGAAGAGATATCACCATTCCTCTGAAGGTTGATGAAGCAGAGAGACTTGCCAAGAAACTGAACAGACTAATACCTTTAGCGAAACTAAAGGATGCCGAGCATATGAAGGCATTAGATGAATTGGAGGAAAGACCAAGACCAAAAACAAGAGAGCCATCTTAAATCTAATGTGCATAGACTCGTGCGCGCCCCGACTGATGAAGGAATTAGACTTCGCTTTTAGATATTTCCAGAACCATAATGTTTTCACTCTTGTTTCTTTGTGACAAAAATGATTCCAAGCAGAATCAGAGAAGCGCCAAACACAAACAATGGCGCCGGCAGTTCTTGGAATAGAACGACACCTAGAATCGTAGCACCAATGGGTTCAAGCAAAGCCATTGTAGCTGTCTCAAATGATTTCAAACCTGACAGGGAAGAAAAATAGAGTGTGTGCGCGATTGCTGTCGGCACTAGACCTAAGCAGATAATCGGGATAATTATTGTAATATCGTTTGGAACTGTAAGAACATTGTTTGCGGGTATACTTAGGACACCAACAACTAAAGCTGTTAGCAGATAGATTGGGAACATTATTGGAAGTATAGATGTTTGACCGCGAATCTTCCTACCTAAATTCAGATAGAAAGCTTCAACAACCGCAGCTAGAACCGCTTCTAAGTCACCTTTTAAGTTGGGAGACTCCCCGAGAAGAGACGCATCAGCATATGCAATTATGCAGGCACCAACAAAAGAAACAGTTAAACCCAAAACCGCTAAGCGTGATGGTTTAACCTTAAAAAGGAAACTGGAAACAAACATTGAGAAAATTGGAGTTGTATTGACCAAAACAGTGGCGTTGAGAACTGTCGTGTCCTTAATGGAAGATGTGAAGAATATGAAGTGGAGCCCGAGAAAAATGCCTAAGACAAATAGATCTTTAAGGTTTTTCTGCGCAGCCTTGAGGCTTGAAGATCTTCGAAAAAACAGGAGTATCATAGATAACGCAGCTGCGGCGGTGACTACACGCCAAAACGCAATAGAAAAAGCGTTGATATCGCCTAGAAATTTGGTGAAGATTGCTGCTGTCCCAAAGAGAACTCCAGCTACTATACCTTCAGTTAGAGCTAGTGTTCTTGTTCTCTCAGGCATTCAAACGCCTTTTTCACGTGATGCTGTGTCTACGAGTTAAGTTTATATAACTCTCGTGATTAAAACCGATTCCTCCCTATCACCCGAGGTGTGAAACTGTGGAGAAACAGGAGGAAGAAAGAAAGACTCTTCAGCTGGAGAAGATTCTTGATAAAGCTGTTGGACTCGGAGCGTCTTATGCTGATATTCGTTATCAGGACTACGACTTCGAGTTGATAACTGTCGAGAACAAGGCACTTAAAAGCTATTCTTCGAGGAGGCTTAGCGGCGTAGGCATAAGAGTTGCTATAAAAGGGGCTATTGGCTTTGCTTCCACAAGCGACTTGAGACGAAGCAGTCTCGAACGAACGTTAGGTAATGCCGTTAAGGCTGCCAAATCGATTAAAAGCGAGAAAAAGCCTTTTAGTGCGACTAAAATCAACGAGACCAATGTAAAATTACCCATACAAACTAATCCGATAGACGTTTCCCCTGAAAAAAAAGTGTCGATAACCTTAGAAGCAAATAAAGCAGCCTGGATCAGCGACGAGATAAAAAGCGCCATCACAAACCTTGGACTATCCAGCGACGCTAGGTTGTTCATCTCCTCAGAAGGAGCTAACGTTCGCGTTGAAACATCGCTGGTGGGTCTTCAACATCAAAGTGTTGCGAAGGTTAATGGGGTCATGGAAAGGGTGCCCTATAGCGAATCCATGTGCGCGGGTTTTGAGTTCATCCAATCTAAAGATTGGAACTCCTTCACAGCGGACATCTCTGACCTTGCAATCGAAGCAGCACGGTCTAAAACTCCGCCGCCTGGAACCTACCCCGTCGTTGTTGACCCCGAAATCCTTGGCGTGGTACTTCACGAAGCCTTTGGACACGCGTCCGAAGGCGACCTCGTGTTCACTGGCGAATCTGTACTCCACAACAAGCTCGGCGTCCAGTTAGCAAGTGAGTCAGTGACAATAGTTGATGAAGGAATGATAGAAGGAGGATACTTTTATCCATTCGACGATGAAGGAACCAAAAAAGAAAGAACCGTCATACTTGAAAACGGATTTTTAAAAAGATACATTCACGACAGACATTCCGCTCTTCAATTTCTGGTCGATTCAACCGGCAATGGTCGAGCTCAGGACTTTGAGAGTATGCCGATAGTTCGACAAACCAACACTTACCTGCAGCCGAGAGACCATAAGTTGGAAGAGCTGATTGAAGACATAGATTTTGGAATATATGTTAGGGAAAAAGGATGGACTGGAGGACAAGTTGAACCCGGCATGGGAACCTTCACTTTTAATGTTGGACCATCCAAGATTATAAGAAACGGTGAAGTAGCCGAAACGGTTAGGGAAGTTGTCATCGGCGGGTCAATCCTTGAAACCTTGAAAACGGTTGACGCTGTCGGGAAGGACCTAAAAATCGTAACGAATGTTTTCGGCGGGTGCGGGAAGGGTGGTCAAAGAGCTTCGGTTGGCATTGGAGGTCCTCATGTTAGAGTTCGTAAGATGACCGTCGGAGGAAGGTGAAAGAATGCAACTAGCTACGTTAGCTGTCAAAAAGGCGGTGAGCATGGGTGCAACGGAGGCAGAGGCCTATGTACAAAAGGCCCGGACAATTCGAGGTGAATTCTCCGAAGCAATCGAAAATTTCAGAACAGTTGAATCCATAGGAATGAACTTGAGGGTCGCTCTAGGCAAAAAAACTGCAATGTACTCAACGTCAATTCTAGACGAAGGTGAGATTAGCAAAGCTGCGGCTAAAGCCGTTAAGATAGCTAAAGTCGCACCTGAAGACCCACATTGGAAGCATATGAACAAAAAATTTGGCAAAGCATCTGCTGAAGGATATTATGACTCTGCGTTGGAGAACTTGGATTACCAAGAAGTTGTTGAAACGTTAGTTTCAGCGATAAATCGCATGAAGAGTTATGACGCAAGAGTGCGGCCGACCCGAGGATTTGTCACAACATATGTTTCAAATGTTTCAATAGCAAACAGTTACAACGACAGTACTGAAAGAAGAGAAACTGGCATAGGCGCTTGGATGAGAACCAAGGCTGAAGATAACGGGATGAAGGGCACAGGAACCGAGCATCAACAAGCAAGATTTTGGAAGGAAATCAATTTCGACGATTTAGCTGTTAAGGCTGCGGAAAAAGCCGTGAAATTCTTGAAGGCTAAGCCCATTTCAAGCGGCAAGATGTCCGTCATTATCAGGAACCAAATTTTCGCAAACATACTTGGCGTTATTCTAAGCGGTCCAATAAATGCAGACTGGGTTCAGAAAGGCAGATCTCCACTATCAAACAAATTGGGGAATCAGATAGCTTCTGAAAACATCAATATTGTTGATGATGGGATAATGCATGGAGGTTGGCGGACAAAACCCTTCGATGACGAGGGGTATCCAACCCAAAGGACACTGGTCATTGAGAAAGGCATCCTCAAAAACTATCTTTACAATATGTATACCGCTCTAAAAGACAATGTGAAATCAACGGGAAACGCTCAGAGACCATACTATTGGATGACCCCTGAACCTCAACCAAACAACTTGATCATGAAGCCTGGAGAAGCAAGCCCCGAAGACATTATTCATGATACAAAGACGGGAATCTACATCGAAGACACAATCGGGGAATGGCTTTCAAACCCTGTTAGTGGAAACCTCAATGCCACAGTAACTCATGGGTATCTCGTAAAAAACGGAGAACTAGCGGAACCAATTAAAGGAGTAATCATCTCAGGGAATTTCTACGAACTTCTCCAAAAAGGGATAGAAACCATAGGCAACGACCTAAGAAACAGCATGCACAACTACGCACCGACAGTTAAACTCGCTCCACTAACTATCGCAGGGAAATAAAATAACCGAAAATGAACCATTCAACTCTCTCCAAGAAATCATAAGAGGTTAGTAATATTTCAATTTTGAAGGTACATGTACAATGAACACCCAAGAAATCATGACGTTAGCTTTGCAGCTTGCAAAGCTGAAAGAAGTCCCAGAAGACAGTACTATATATATAAGCGGCGACAACGTGAGAAAGATCCTGTTCGGCATCGATGCCGGTGCCCCAGAACTTTTGCTCGCAAAACAATTAGGTTATGATGCCGTAATCGCTCATCACCCGCAAGGCGGAACCGCAACCATAAATTATCATCAGGTCTTCAGGAGGCACATTCAACAGATGGTTGCGGCTGGAATTCCATTAGAGGAAGCGAAAAGAGCGGTGCGTAAGAGGCTTAACGAGTTAGAGGTGGAAACGCATACACGAAACTACGCTCATGCCGTTGATGTTGCAAAGCAGTTGAAAATGCCCTACATGAACATACACACGCCCTTAGACGAGGTCGGAAGAAAGATAATGGCAGAAAAGATCAACAGCCGAATCAGAAAAAATTCCACCGTGCAAGACATCATTTCTGCTTTAGAAGAACTTCCTGAATTCAGAAAGGCAGTCACTAAAATCAAGATTCGACTTGGGAAAGCGGAAAATCCTGCAGGAAGAGTTGTGGTATCCCATGGTGCTGGAACAAATGGCGGCTATGAGGTTGCGAAGACATACTTCCGATATGGCATCGGCACAGTTGTGTATATCCATGTACGACCTGGTGATCTGGAAAGATTAAGAGCTGAGAAGAAGGGAAACCTCGTAGTCACGGGGCACATCGCAAGCGATTCCGTAGGCATAAATCCACTAATTCATGAACTCGAAGAAAGAAACATTTCGGTAACGAGAATTGGGATTGTTCCACGTTAAGAGAAATGCAATATTGAGAATCGGTGCGCACGCGTTGATAAGCCAAATTCCGAAACTTCAGCTACCCATGTACTAATCTAGCTTACGTGTCATAGCGATTCTCTTTCTTGCTATTTCCTGAATTGAGCATTTGTAAAGCGCGTATTGCCAAGAATACGAAGACGGCGTATAGTCCGAGACGTATGTAACCGTATAAGACAAGTATGCCAGTCAGCCAAGGAAGCACTGTAAATACCCATAGGAAATCTGAGATTGTAAGGCATGTAAAGCCCAAACCGAGTAGTTGGAACGGCTTCTTCTTAGATGATAGATATTTTTGGAAACAATAGACTATCACAATGATTTCTAAAGTGGCATAAGCGATGTCAAACCAGCTGATCAAAATTTCCCTCTCGTGTTCTAAAACACAGTTTTAAATATAACTCATATACAAATATAAATGTGTCTTGTATTGAATGAGAGAGGGATGTATTTGAATAGAGTATTTTCTGTAGAAAAATCTTCATTCGAAATGATCTTGGCGGCTACCGTAGCTTTCATGTTCCTTAATGCTCTTCTACCACTCAACTTTTCATCTGTTGGAGCTGAGGCAACAGAACATCCCTTCAAGCTAATAATAACCCTAGATAGGACCACCTATAAGGTCGGAGAACTGGTCAATGTAACCTGGATCCTGATAAATGTCGGAGAAGAAAACGTGACTCTTTATAACAGTGTTGATATTCTGCTTGATTTTGTAGTTTACGACGCAAACTTCATTCGCGTTTATCGGTATAGAAGCCAACGGGGTGGTATACTGGGCATTTATCCCTTTGCCCCAATTCCGCCAGGCGATAAGATGACATTAACAGGATCTTGGAAACAGACCTACGACAGCTCAGGAAAGGTGAGGCCAGAACTGTGGCGCAAAGAGGTACCGCCGGGCACCTATCACATAGCCGGCATTTTCCATAGCTCGACATACAATGTCACGCTTACTACATCAGTGCTAAGAATAGCAATAATCTGAGGATGAAGACTTGAAGAGGGCAAAAAGCGTATTTTTGCTCTTAACGATTTTGCTACTGACAATTCAGTTCAATGGCATTTCTTTTTCTGCCAGTGGCGATCCCTTACCTGCTTCTGGGGCTAAGACCGATTCTGAAAATGAACGCAGTGTTGCGGATAAATTTGAACCTCAGCTCTGGGACAAAGTGCAAGCACTTCAGGCGAATGGCACAACGACGGAACTTTCATTGATAATTAGGTTTGCTAGAGATCAGAATGATACTGCGCGCGCGACCTAGTCTCTGAACTGGAAAACACTTTGAAAGACATCATGGATTTCGTGTGTTTCAACGCAAGATGCGTACACGCAAGCACGCGGGAAGTTAGATCTTGGTGCATGTACAATCATCGTAGGGCTTCCCACAACCCTCACAGACTCGGTTGACAATCGGCCGCCCACATTTGCAGGGTCGACATCCACAGGTCTTACACAATTCCTTTCACTTCCTTTCTTATAATTGGTGAATTCAAAACTTAAAGTTTCCGCGCGCAGATGAGTTTTAGAGGCTGCAACATCTCTTTGACATGACCGCTTGGATGTGTATTGCGACGTACATAAGTGCGCGCACTCAACATTAAATTCCCTCGGCATTGATGCGCACGCGTTTGGGTGTGTGGGGGGATTAAAATTTAATCTCAAACCCAAACCCAATGATAGACCATCTGCCTAGGCTTTTGATTGCTGAAGCTTCTTTTCGTATTTTTCTGTTTCATTGTAGAGGTACTCAAAGTTCTCAAATAGTCTTGGTTCCTCGAAGTGTTTCCTTACATCTTCGATTATTGGCTCAATCTTTTTCCAGTGCATTTTCACTGCGAATAGCTCATGAAGAAGTTCAATGTTCGTAAGCTTTCTCTTGAGGAGAGCACCGACTCCTTCAAAGAATGTGGGGACAATGTAGAATGCTGTTGTTACTGGATGTTCTCCAACAACTCCATACTTCTGTTGGAAGTCCTCAAAATCTTTGAACTCAGTAGCCATGTATCTGCCTGAGGCTTTCGAGTATTCCTCACTGCAATAGTGTGAATAGAGTCTCATTATCATATCCATCTGTCTAACTTTATTCTGATTTCTCATGTCAAGAACATAGTAGACGACACCCACCGACACTCCTGCAGCTGCAACGATAGCTGAAATCTCCGTAATGCCAACCATGACTGACCCTCTTTCTAAAGAAAGAAGTCTATCCCCAGTTCATGCGCGTGCGCCTTTCAGTTTCGATTTTAGCGCCACTGCCACTATTATGACTAGGAAGTTAAGCAAGATAGACCATATTATCGCCTCACTATCCACTATCACACACTCCTCCAAACCAGTCTTCATTAGCGTTGACCAGAGTTTTATGACTTATGGAAGAGATTGTTCCGCCGCACATGGTTGGTTGGTTGGATTGAAATTTAATTCCTTCCTTCGCTCCTACCAGTGATTGTTTTTCTGAGTAAATATAGCGCGCGTTTGTACTGGTGCGTCAGGCGAACCATTATTAGAATCGTCTCCGATGTCATAAGAAACGAATATAGCATTGTCCTTAGCCTCAACTACGGTGATAATCACCTCATCTGTATCACGATTTTTTAGCGACAACTGCAATTTCCGGTGAATTCGGATCAAATGCTTTGCCGGCAACATCCGAGTAAACATTTTCTATCTTGAATCCATTATCTTCAAATTCTTTAACGAGCGATTC
>JAOUKN010000014.1 GCA_029882515.1 Candidatus Bathyarchaeota archaeon | reverse complement strand
GTTTTTCCGGTAGAATATGGTTTTATTCCTCAAACTTGGTTTGATGATAATGACCCACTGGATGTTATGGTGTTAAGTTACGAACCCATGGAAGTGGGCTGCATAGTAAAGACAAGGGCAATTGGTCTATTGATCATGGAAGATGAAGAAGGAGAAGACCCAAAAATATTATCGGTGCCTACATGTGATCCAAGGTTCAATGGATTCCAGGATATTGGCGATGTACATCCCCATACATTGAGAGAGATTCAAGAATTCTTCGAAACATATAAACGATTAGAACCTAGAAAATGGGTTAAATTCAAAGTGTGGAAAAAGGCTGAAGAAGCGAAGAAGACCATCAGCTATGCGATTAACCTATACAAGAAAACTTTTCCAGGAAAAAAGTGAAACCATGTGATTCTGATTTATGTAAGGTTTTCAAGAGAGATAAGATGGTTAATGAAAGGATCTGAAAACAGATATTAGCGTTCGCACATTGATATATTCATAGGTCACTGAACCATGCCGGCAAACTTACCTGCAGAAGCAAAGCATAAATGGAGCGAAGTTTCTGCGGCAAGGACAGATCAACAAAAACTTCAACTATTACAAGAATTCCTAAGTCTAGTTCCAAAGCACAAAGGAACTGGACGTCTATGCGCCCAAGTCAAACGCCAAATGGCTACACTACGGAAAGAAATTGCAGAGAAGAAACAACGGCGAGTGGGAAAAGGCGGACCCAAATTCTTTATAGAAAAAGAAGGAGCAGCCCAGATTGTAGTTTTAGGCATGACAAACGTTGGTAAAAGTAGTTTATTGGCTTCAACCACCAACGCAAAAGCGGAGGTTTCCAGCTATTCTTACACCACTAGACAACCTGTACCCGGCATTTTCCAATACGAAGACATCCAATTTCAGATTATTGAAGCCCCAGCTTTAATGGAGGGTTCGGCAAAAGGCGAAGCTTGTGGCCTGCAGACATTAGCACTCGCCCGCAACGCAGACGGGCTAATCCTAATGGCAGATTTATCACAGAACCCAACGAAGCAGTTCTCTTTGATTCTAAGCGAGTTAGAGAAAGCGAGAATCCTTATAAACAAACCACTTGCGCGAGTGGATATCGAAAGAAAACATGCAGGTGCTGGTCTCAAAATAATCACTCTTGGGCAACTTGTAAATTGCACAACTAACGACGTTGAGAACTTGCTGAAGAGCTACCGAATATACGCTGCGACTGTAAAAATTTTTGGAGACGCCACCTTAGGCAACATAGAAGACGCAATTTTCGAAAATACCATATATCGACCAGCGGTTGTTGTTGCTAACAAAGCAGACAACCCAGAAGCGGTAAAGAAATTAGCGGAACTAAAGAAAATGGTTGGAGAACAGATAAGAGTATTATCCATTTCCTGCAAAACTCAAACTGGACTAGAGTTTTTGGGAAGAGAATTGTTTGAATCATTGAACTTAATTCGAATCTATACAAGAGACCCAAGCAAGAAAGAACCATCCAAAAAGCCGTTTATCCTAAAGAGGAGTGCTAAGATTCTTGACCTTGCTAAACAAATACATAGCGATTTTCACAAACAGTTTTCTTACTCTAAGGTTTGGTCCAAACATTCAGAAAAGGGCAAGAGCACAGACATGAAACGAGGGTTACGTTATAATGGACAAAAAGTAGGCCTGAAGTTTCCACTAGAAGATGGAGACATCGTGGAAATTCACACGAAATGACTGACAAGAATTTCATTCAACGAGACGCTCGTGCTACTCTCTCCATCTCATTCTTTTTCTTTATTGCCTCACTTTTCATATCGTTATTAGTAGCCAAAATAAGCTCTTCGGCAAGACATTCCTCGTAGGAACGAGGATTGCCAAACGTTATCTTCCTCGCTCCCTCAGAAATGAAACGCAGAGCTAAATCTACTCTTCTTTGCGGTGACACATCAACTGCCATGTGATACACGACGCCACCATAGCTAATCCGGGTAGTGTCTTCGCAAGGTGCAGAATTCTCAACCGTTTTAACAAGGATTTCAATTGGGTTTTTTCCTGTGCGGAGACTAATAATCTCGAACGCATTTCTTACGAGGTTGATAGTTCTAGATTTTTTCCCAGCGCTTTTTCCTGGTCGCATGAGATTGTTAACAAGTCTTTCTACAATGTTGACTTCTGCTTTGCGAAATCTTCCGTGTTCATGACGCCCCATGCTATGGGGGACATAAACTGGGCTAAGAGAAATGTAGCTTTTAAGCCCGGGATCCATGACTTCTATACCTTCAAAGCTCCATTTTCCGAACAACTTGATCTCTTGTTCTTTGCTCAAGTGGATGTCACCTAGATAGCCATCTGGGTTTTGAAGCCTCTATTTAAAGTTTATTAAGTCATTATTACGAAGCCATAAAACAAGGAGATGGGTCAACGTAAGGGTTTTTCCTTTCTGCCTAACACCAACTCTTTAAGGGAAACTCCATTAACAGTAATAACCTTCCAGCGAACTCCAGGTATGTCGCCCATGCTTCCTCCACGAGAACCTCCAATGCCTTCTACTACAACTTCATCATGTTCATCCACTACATTCAGGGCACCGTCTCCTGGAAGAAATGCCGTTAGGGTTCGACCGTTCTTTATGAGTTGCGTTCTTACACACTTTCGGATGGCACTGTTAGGTTGTTTACTTTCTACTCCAACTTTTTCTAGAACTATCCCACGAGCCATAGGAGCCCCTTGTAAAGGGTCTGATTTAACGTCGAGTTTCAACATTCGGCGTTTATAGTAGATATTACTCCATCGAAACTTCTTTCGTCTTTTACTTAGTTTTCTTGCGGCGAACTCGCCTGTTGGAGACTTTGAACCCATGTTTTATCGTATCCTCTGTCACATAATCACAAACCTCCTATTTAAATTATGTAATTCTTGGGTTCTGCAGTTGCACCTTAAATCCGCAATGAAAGTCTCCTTCAACTGTGAGCATTCTTGAAAACCTAAAGGATTTTTCCCAAGTTTCATGTGGCTCAGTAAACATGAATCTAATTAAACACAACAATCCTTTTCCATTCAGTAGGTTCTTCGCAACATTTATAACTCAACACTCTCATTGAAACAAAAGGTAACATAAAAAAACAAAGGAAATTATCAGGCATGGGTCACCGAAAGAAGCACGCCCCCAAAAGAGGTTCACTAGCCTATTTACCCAGAGGACGTGCCGCCAGTCAGATCGGTAGAATACGATTCTGGCCCACAGTAGAGGAAGGCCCTACGTTACTTGGGTTCATGGGCTTCAAGGCTGGAATGACCCATGTCTATATGATAGAAGATAAACCCGCATCTCCAGACTTCGGCAAAGAAACAGCCCATACAGCCACAATCCTCGACACCCCACCAATCTTAATCTGTGCCATCCGAGCCTACACCAAAACCCCATACGGCTTAAGAACCCTAACCGAAGCTTGGATGAAAAGTCCACCAGAAGACTTTAATCGACTCCTTACAATTCCAGAAAGCTTTCCAGAAAACTTTCTCACGAAAATAGAAGAAGACCTCGAAAAGATTGCAGAATTTCGCCTCTTAGCCTCTACACAACCAAGACTAGCTGGCATTCCCAAGAAAAAACCTGACCTAATGGAAATAAAGATTGATGGAAGGTCCATAAACGACCAGTTCACGTACGCTAAGGAGTTGCTGGGAAAGACAATCTCTGTACTAGACGTCTTTAAAGAAGGACAACTTATAGATGCCATCTCGGTAACAAAGGGAAAAGGTTGGCAGGGACCTGTAAAACGCTGGGGAGTAAGAATTCTGTCCCGAAAATCTCGAAAAACCAAAAGGGGCGTTGCGGTTCTTGGAGCATGGCATCCCACAAGAGTTCTTTACACAGTTCCAAGAGCGGGTCAGATGGGTTACCATCAAAGAACCGAATACAACAAACGCATTCTAAAGATCGGAACAAACGGAAACGAGGTTACTCCGAAAGGAGGATTCTTACGGTATGGTCCAGTTAAAGGAATATACCTCCTCATAGATGGAAGCCTACCAGGTCCAGCCAAACGTCTTATACGATTACGATATCCGGCACGACCACCTAGAGGAACCCCAGAAGTCCCACCCAAAATCACACAAATATCCCTCGCATCACCGCAAGGATAAGGTGGGAAAACCATGGGTAAACGATCAGCAAAAATCTTTAACCTCAAGGGCGAAGCCACTGGAAAAGCCCGTCTACCTCCAGTTTTCAGAACACCCCTTAGACCTGATGTTATAAAAAGAGCGGTTATTGCAATTCAATCTCATCGCTTCCAACCACAAGGCCGGGATATTTTTGCTGGAAAAAGAACAACTGCTGAATCCCGAGGCGTTGGTCTAGGGATTGCAAGGGTTTCAAGAGTGAAGGGAAGCCAGCGAGCTGCCTTCATCCCCTTTGCTGTAGGGGGACGAGCTACGCATCCCCCAAAGGTTGAAAAAAAAGTTGAAAAGAAAATCCCTAAAAAAGAGATGAGACTTGCTTTGCAGTCAGCAGTTGCTGCCACTGCCTCCAAAGAGATCGTGTCTTCTCGTGGGCATGTGGTAGATGAGGTTCCGGATTTTCCACTTGTTGTGGTGGACGAAATTCAGGGCTTAAGAAAAACCCGAGAAGTTAGAGACACTTTCATTCAGTTGGGAGTTTGGCCAGATATCTATCGAGTTAAGGAAAGTCGGAAGGTTCGGGCTGGCAAAGGTAAGATGCGAGGGCGAAGAATTAAACAGGCAGTGGGCCCACTTCTCGTAATCGCCAAAAACGAAGGAGTTGTTGAAGCGGCACGAAATGTCTCAGGAGTAGCCATAGTGACTATAGATGGCTTGAATGTAGAACTTTTAGCCCCTGGTACTCATCCGGGAAGGCTTACCATATGGACAAATTCAGCATTCCAAATGCTGGACACTGTATTTGGAGGTAGGCAATGAAATGGACCCTTATGAGGTTATACGTTATCCTGTTATGACAGAGGTTACAAGTCGCATACTTGAAACCGAAAACAAACTGGTCTTCATTGTAAACACATCTGCAACAAAAGCAGACATCAAGAAGGCAGTTGAACAACTCTATGAGGTTGTGGTAGAAAAAGTCAATATAATGATAACACCAAAAGCCCAAAAAAAGGCGTTTGTGAAACTTCATCCAGAATACAAAGCAGTGGATGTAGCAATCAAGCTGGGCATTCTGTAGGAGATGCAAGTTTATGGGTAAGCGAATTCGTGTTCAAAGACGCGGTAGAGGCTCTTCAACCTTTCGGGCGTCCTCCCACAAAAGAGTTGCCCCAGCTCACTACCCTCCTACCTCCAAAGAAGAGAAGGAAGGTGTCATTCAAGGTCAGATTTCAGAAATTCTCCATGATCCCGGAAGGGGGGCACCTTTAGCCTCAGTGAGATTAGAAACCGGCGAGACATTCTATACAGTTGTTCCAGAAGGTGTCTATGAAGGCCAACCGACACAGATTGGAAGCAGAGCTGCCGTGGACATCGGCAATGTGCTTCCTTTAGGCAGCATCCCAGAAGGTACGATGGTATGCAACATTGAACTTTCACTTGGAGATGGAGGCAAAATCGCCCGTTCTTCTGGAGCCTATGCAACTATAGTGGGACACACTCCTAGCGGAACTATGATAAAGCTTCCGTCAGGAAAAACACGATACGTAAATGATCTTTGTCGAGCAACCGTTGGAGTCATTTCGGGAGCGGGGCGAGTTGAGAAGCCTTTTCTCAAAGCTGGCGCCAAATTTCATTTGAAAAAAGCGAAGGGTCACAAGTATCCACGAACACGAGGTATTGCCATGGTAGCGGCATCTCACCCATATGGAAGCAGTAAAAGGAGTGCACGTAAGGTCACCACAGTTTCTCGTCGGGCACCGCCAGGTAAAAAGGTTGGATTGATAGCGGCAAGGAGCACTGGTCGTAAACGAAAGAGAAGATAATTCATGACGCTGGAAAGGTTTAATAGTATTTATTCAAGTTGATGGAAAAGTTATATGGACAACGTGGGTGCAGTGGATTTCTTTATCGTCTCTTTTTCATTAGAGCGTAAGCAGCAGCTGTAATCACCAAACCAATAGCAACTATCAGAATCCAGAACAACGGTTCACTCCAGATTAGCGCAGCACTAGGCTGCCCCATGAGAGCCCAAATACTGAAGTGACTGATCGTTGCCCATGCATAATGTTCTGAGGTGTTCACATGAGTTTCAATAGGAACCCATACACCTAGCGTAGCGTTCCAACAATGGATTTTCAAGGTTTCTTCGTCTAGTTCCATTTCGCTCAACTGCTCTGGAGTGTAGTCCATGCGTATGGTGGCGTTCACATTTACGTCAGTCTCAATACATTGGATGTATACGTATTTTCCGAGAACCTTGTATGTGTTTGGAGGAGGTTCAACTCCCTCAGGGGGCTCTGTTAGATTTGCGACATATAGTTTAGCAGGTTTTGAGATTCCAGTTATTTCGATAACGGTCCCAACATTTTCTGTTGCATTCGCTATATAGGGGTTGGCTTCGCTGACGAATTCAGGGTGCGCTATTTCGAATTCGCCCACGCCCGATTTGACTTCGATGTCGAACATCATATCCATGACGCTATTGGGAGTCTGATTGTACCAAATCATGCGGCTCCTGTCAGAAGCAGTTTCGTCTGGTTCTGGGACAGTGGCAGGTGCGAATAATACAATCGAATGGGTGAGGTTGCTGCCTCCTTCGATCGTTATTTTGAATTTTTCTCCTTTTCTAGGTCGATCATAGGGGCTCATCTCACTGGCGAGATTAAGGAATCTTCTGAGTTGGAACCTTGTACTGTTGATGATGTCTATGGGTGCCCAGAGTCCGAGTCCATCTATGCTTCCCTTCATCAGTGTTTCTGTGAAATTGTAGCTGGCTGTAAGACTTCTGATGTCTATTTCTGTTTGGTTTATGAAGGAGTGTTGCCATGGTACTGGCATGTGGTAGCGACTGTATTGTGCTAGCATGTATTGGAGGTAGATATCTTTTACGTGGTTCAGTTCAGCGTTTAGGTCGTCTCGGATTGTGTAGGTTTCTCTCACCTCTTGCCTGCCGTTTTCATAGGTTAATGAACTTTCGTATGACTCTAGAGAGCAGTAGGTGGTGTTTAGAAGCGACTCTACCAACATTCTTATTTCAGTTGGCATAATTTCCAGCGGCATCAAAGTGACATTTTGCAGTGTTTCTACAATTAGTTGAGTCACTTCCTCCCTCACCTGCTCAAGGTCCTCTGCTACTGCGGTTGTTTCGAAAGCAAATCTTCCGTCTGTTTTGGTATAGGTCATTTGGACGGATGCAGTTTTGGTGCAGGAAAACGTTTTGTTCAATATGTCTGGAAGAGTTTCAGGGATTGAGGGGTGGATTTGTGGTACAAGAGGAAGAAACCCATCGACAAGGCTTTGAACGTCGTCAACAAACGTGAATTCCATGGAGGCTTGTCTTGTGGAATGAGTGTATCCTAGCTCGAATGAGGTTGTTTGAACCGAACATAAAGTGGTGTTTAATGCTGAGTACATCAGTGTTTGCAGTTGTTCTCTCTCTTCTGGGGGCACGTATGGAGATAAGTATAGAGACAAGATAGCGTTTGCGAATGCTTCAAGAAAGTCTCCATGAATATCCACTTCGAAATCGACCTCTGAACCTGAAGGGTCGGTTATCGGAGTCTTCGTAGCGTTCAATTTTGTGCATTCAAGCACTCCGTTTGTCATTTCATAAAGGGACCCTGACCCTGTTCCTTGGATGGAGTTCAATTGTAGAAGTATCATGTCAAGGTTTTCTTCACTCAGTTCAAGACCATAGAAACTGCCATACAGGACTCTTATGTTGCCACTTAGAGAAAGGTTGGTTTGGTTTCCTTGAAAAGCCAAGTCCAAGTTGCCTAATGCAAAACCTGGCAACATGCTTATTGTCATATTGCCACTTAGCTCACCACTTTGATATTCTCCGACTATTGAGACGTCGGTTGAGTTTAGCAGAAAACATACGAAGTCAAATAGTTGTTCGCTTTCTGAAGGCACTTCAAAATCGAAAGGTAGAAAGGTTGTTGGTACAGTTGTTGAGCAGCCAATCTCTGTAGTGAAAAGACCATCCGAATACGTTACGCTTAGGCTTGCATCCGTAGAGTTGAAGGGAACTTTCGAAGTAATATATGAGGGGAGAATTACCGTGCAATTGGTCCTTGTGTCAAAAACATCAGCAGAATATGTTTCAAGCATTGACATAGTTGTTGAATTCAGTGGAAATTTTGAGGCGTATTCAGGAGACAATAAGACTGTACTATTCTGTGAAATCACCGTACGAAGTCCTGTCCTCATGAGGCTTACATCTCCCTGCATTACCAGATCTTTCAATGAGGGCATACCTACAAAGGGTGACATTGTAGGGGTCGAATTTAACCCTCCACCAATCACTACTCGCCCATCTGGATACACAACAAACTTCGCTTCCACATTTGTGACGGGTGGGTCAAACTCCATGTATGAATACTCTCTTGATAGAGGTATGTTTGATATGGTGTCAATAACATCGGTGTACCAATTGAAGCCGAAATATGAGGAATACTCAGGATACGTTTCAGATAATGTGATCTGGTAGATTTTTTCCGGGTCTAAACCAGAATTGTAGATCATTGGACCATAAACGGAGAGGTTGACAAGTTGAATACCAGTTTCGGGATATACGATTTCAGATTGCTGAACGTGTATATATCTGAGAGAGGAATCCTCATGGTCCAGAAGCTTGGACACTTCAACATTGTATAGTATCCAAGGAAAAGTAATGTTCACCTCTACGCTGATCTGCAAGTAATCGAAAAGCCCATCACCATCGGTATCAACACCTTTGTCATCAACATCACCGGTAAGACTAGCTCCATAACCTAAAGGAAATAGTTGCGCACCGACAGAAGATATCTGTCCTCCCAGACTCGACAAAATCGAAAACGTTAGAAAAGATATTAGTAATACCGGCACAATTTTCCTACTTGTCTTCGTATTCGTTCACCAAAATCTCTAGTGAAACCTACAGTTATAAATAATTTGGGCTTAGAAGAAGTCAAGTGGAGGATTAAGACTACGCGGATCACCACTATGTGCTTACGGAACCTTCTTCGTAGACGCCTAAGAACTTCACTCTGCATCCTCGGGATCACCTTAGCCACCATATTTATAGTGACGATTGGCGCGACAACTTCAAGATACACATCTGTCATCCGAGAAATGAACATTTTTTTCAGTGGGGACATTGTGGTCGTCGCCCAAGGTTCCATAGTAGTCCAAGCGTTTCCGATAAGTGGAGGAAACCTTCCAGAAGATACAATTGACGAGATGAAGGAAATAGAAGGAGTGAGAACGGCGGTTCCTATGCTAGTTTTCTTCGGCTATAAACTCGAAGGTGTTATCCAACCTGTACCAGCAAACATCAGCATCGGAATACCTCCTGAAAGCTGGGCAATTCTAGTTGGATCCACACCTCTAAAACCTGATGGAAGATGGCCCTCAGCAAATTCCAGTGCAAAAGAAGTTGTAGTCGGCCCATCCCTTGCTGACCAGTATAACCTCGCTGTCAGCTCAACAATAAGAATCCAAAACAATGATCTAATGGTTGTAGGAATTCTTGACACCCCTTCAGCGATTCTGACTCGCGCGATCATCATCCCTCTCCGAGTAGCTCAACATGTATATCTTCCCACCCATCCCTCCTGGATCAACATGATAGTTGTCGAGCCAGAAGACGAAAGTATGGAAAAAGAAGTTGCGGAGAACATTGAAACGAACATTGGTGGGGTCGAAGCTTTAACAGCTGATGAGAGAAACGAGATTATTGCCCCTCTTCTCTCCGACATCGAAATGTGGAATCTGGGAATAAGAGGTATGCTCTTCTTTTTGAGCATGATCCTTGTGACAACCGTTGCTGTAATGAACATTTCTGAGAGGAGAAGAGATTTCGCCACATTGGGCGCTATAGGTGCGCCCAGAAGCTTCATCTTCCGTCTAGTCATCACCGAAACGACTCTAATAGGCTTGTTCGGTGGGCTTCTCGGAATACTAGTAGGCACAGTAGCCACGCTTCTTCTGGCGAGCCTTTACACAAACATTCCACTCACATTGTTCTTCCAAAGTCCGTTTGACATAGTTTCTCCAGTCTTTATGGCCGAAGTTCTAACATCAACTGTTGTGGTAAGCTGTGCTGCAGGCTTAGTTCCAGCCGTGAATGCGATGAGAGCGAACATCTCGGAAGTTTTGAGGTCAGAATATTGATTGTAAAGGCAGTAGAATTAACCCGCATATATCGCCTTGGCTCTTCTCATATAACAGCAGTAGACAAAGTCAATCTTCAGGTAGATGAAGCGAACCTTGTGTCAATCATAGGACCATCTGGCTCCGGAAAGACCACGCTTCTGCATCTCATAGGACTAAACGACACACCCACATCAGGAAAGATTCTCTTCAATGGGGACGATACTTCATTTCTAAGCGAAAGCGAGCGGAGGAAAACTAGGCTTCAGCGTATGGGCTTCATCTTTCAGACCTTCAACCTACTTCCTACACTAACGGCTTTAGAAAATGTTGAATTGCCAATGGCGCTTGCCAAGTTTTCACAGAAAGAGCAGATGGGTAAGACCGTTAATCTTCTCGAAACCGTTGGACTAGCCGAGAGACTCCAACACAGACCCAAGCAACTCAGCGCGGGCGAGATGCAGCGAGTCGCAATAGCTAGAGCCCTTGCAAACAATCCTTCTCTAATCCTTGCTGATGAGCCGACAGGTGAACTTGATTCGAAAGCTGGCTGCGAAATCATAAACCTACTTTCTGAGTTATGCAAAAATCAAAACATTGCCGTGGTACTCGCAACGCATGATGAGAGAATGGCCGAAGTATCTGACGTAACATATCGAATCTGCGATGGCGTGATCACACTCGAGTAACAGTAGTCGTTGTTCGCGTGCTTTAGACTTTTTTGGAACTTACTTCACTGTTAAAATCTCTGAAATCAACATATCCTTAAATCTGTGCGTGTTCATTTTGGCATGTATTCAACTTGTCTATTATGAACGGAATCTTTAATAGAACCTAAGAAGTCATGTAAAATGAGGCGAAGATTTTGCCTAAGGAATTCATCTATCGTGGTCATACTTTAAACGAACTGGAAAGCATGTCAATGGACGAGTTCATTCGTATACTTCCTTCAAGGCAACGCCGAAGTCTACATCGTGGGCTGACAAGCGAACAACGGGTTCTTCTCGAAAATGTTCGAAAAGCAATGGAGACATTAAACGAGGGACAAAAGGTTGTTGTGAAAACTCATGTGCGTGACATGATTATCCTCCCAGAGATGATTGGTGTCACTTTTCTGGTTCATAATGGGAAAGAGTTTACGTCTGTTGAAATACTTCCTGAAATGGTTGGACATTATTTAGGTGAATTTGCCATCACAAATAGACCAGTTAAGCATGGATCACCCGGTATCGGGGCATCCCGTTCATCTATGTATGTGCCTCTGAAGTAGTATCCAAAAAACACCTGAATTGGGTGTTATATGTTTTTTGTGGAAGGATCACGCGATTCTTTCTGAGATTAGGCTCGATAAGTCAGTTCTGTGGGTTCTTTTTTCTTCATCGGAGAGATTCGAGGAAGAGGAATTGGCGGCGGAATATTTAATGTTCGGGTGATAATCACGGATTCTAGGAATACAACATTAGAAATTGATTGGACAACAATTTGCGGCGGAGGCTTCTTCTCTTCATAATCGTTATGAATTTTCTTCAGTTCATCTTGTTTTCCTCTTACGTGTGCTCTTCCTTTTACACTTATTTGAGCGACCGGCGGCGCGTAATTTATGGTGAAAACAAAAGGAACTTCTAAAACGTCTGCTTCTTTTTTGTTTATCCCAAGTATGTTAACATTTGTAGCGATCTTCACTGGAGGGATTGGTTTTCCTATTTCCCAAAGACGCTCAGCGGAAATATTATTTATGAAAACCCTGACTTGTAAGTTAGTGTTTCCGTTCATAAGCATCATCAAACAACATAACACTCAAGCACTTAAATACTCTCTGTCTGCGAAGAACATTATGCATGTATGTTGCAGAAGATCTATCACTGCATCTCCCCCGCGCACGCATGTCACCAGTGCCCGCAAACACTGTTCTAATGTGTAGAATTATATATTGCAAACTGCAACAAGTTTGTAGGACTTGGGGATATACCTTTTTGAAAAATAATAGTGCTGATAATACTAAACAGAGATGGTTTTTTCATGGAGGGAAAATTGGTTGCGCGTGCGCACAATAGCTGTGACGATGATCACCTTGCTTGCTGCCTCCGTACTAGCGTATATTGTTTTGCACCATAGGGAAGCAATGTCCTTTGCTTACGAGCTAGATTATTCTTGGCACTACTCCAAAGGAGGACATCTCATAATCACAAGGACAGACAAAACCTACACGACTCAACCAATTCACATTCTTGCAGAGGTCACTACGCTCTCCAATGGTTGGCTAATTCTTCCTTACAACATTCTCACGCGTGGTCTGTTAACTGTTCTGGGACCAGCAAAAGCCGAGATCAATTTGGGTAACATCACAGATGGAAACTACACCTTATCAGTAATTATGAGAGATGCCGTTGATGAATATGAAGTTCACAAAACGTACAACATGTTCTGGGTTAAGGAAATAAACAGCACTTACGGAATGGTAGTAGAGAAGGAGGAATTTGAAAAGTGCTTAGATGGATTTACTGTTGAATTTATGGATGCACGCTTTGTCGATCACCAAGTTAATTCGAGTAAAATGAAGGATTACACGTTAAGCCGCGTTGAAGCGCTTGGTGGAACGATCGTTGATGAATATAGATACACACCCACGGATTCTCTTCTGGTGCGTTTTTACTATCAAGGAGAACTCCAAGATCTTGCTCAGATTATAATCGACTTGGCCAAGATGGATCCAAGCTTGCACATAGCCATATTTTCTAACACACAATGGAGGATACTTTCATGGACGCTTTACGATTTCGTTATTCTAGTCTATAAGCTAGATTCATTTGGAGACATCAAGAACGTGCTGCATGAAGAAGGACTGAAAATTGCGAACGAAGATACATATGGAGGGTCAAGAGAAGGTGAAGTCTACTATACCATCTACGCTTCGTCATTACCCACAGAAAAGGTTGCAACCGAAGTTCAAAACGATCTGATCAACACAATTTCAGAGAAACTAGAGCTAACCTACAACGTAGACTACGTAATACTGCTCTAGAGCGAAGGATGCGAGCATAAGTCGAACTTGGGTCGTCTTAGACTTTAAGTGTAGATTACTCCTCTGTTTCCGTCGGCTTATATCTGGTGAACCCACAATGCCCGCATGTGTAACGATCACTATGATCTGCCATGAAATATCCAATTCCACATCTTTCACAGAAGGGAAGTAAACGTTTGACATTGTCTCCTTCAATTTTATAATGGGTGAAGAGGCCTTTTCGTTTCTTCTTTTTCTTCTCCGCCCCTTTCTTTTTCTTTTTCTCTTCCTCTATTTTCTCTTCTTCTTCCTCTGTCTCCTCTTCTTCTTTAACTTCTTCGACTTCTTCAGTCATTTATCATTCCTTCTTCTCTTCGGTTGGTTTTTCTGGAGGCATATTTCTGGTAATTATATGCTCTGGTTCTACAAGCTTAACTTGTTCCGGAGACTCGTAAAGATTAGCCTCTCCAACGGCTAGCATCGTTCCAGTTTTTGTTTCCACTTTTCTAACATACAATAGTTCAATGTTTGCTTTCAGTTTTTCTGCAAGTTTCTTTCTTATTTCAAGGCGTGATGGGGTCCCTTTTGTTTCTTCGTGGTTTACTTCGAAGACTATTTCTTTCCGTTTCAGTAAAGGATTGTGTTGTTGAGAGGTTACTTTAATTTTCATCTTGTAAACTTCCACTGTGTTGTTGATGGTGGTGTGTCTCTTTTACTTTAACTTTTCGTTGATAAAAAATTTTGAAATAACATTTTCTTACATGATGGTTAAGCTTACAGTATCGCTCTATTGTTCCCTGTTTCCATCAACGAATTCCATGAACCATTGCTCAGCTGTTTCTAGTGGCAAAATTTGTGGTGGATGTTTGAAGGCATAGGCTGAAAGGCTGGTCAAAGGACCACTTAGTCCTCTGTCAAGGGCAATCTTAACCCCTCTTATGACATCAAGCAGAACTGAACCTGCATTCGGGGCGTCAACTGTACTCAACTTCAGATCTAACTGCATAGGCACTCTTCCAAAGTAGAATCCTTTAATCCAAAAGTAGCTGTCCCTTCGGTTTTCAAGAAAATCCACATAATCAGTGGACCCAGCCACAATAGACGCTCTATATGGTAGTGCCGTTTCTACAGACTTTGTTTTAACAATTCTTTTGGCTTCTCTAGTTCGTTCAAGTGTGTTAAGTGACTCCGTTCCTCCTCCAACATCAAGTTGATAAGTTTTGGAAACACGAACACCTCGATCTGCTAAAGTCTTCAGAAGCATCTTATGGATGATTGTGGCTCCCACTTGATCCACCAAGTCGTCGCCAACAACAGGCAAACCAGTTTTCTCAAAACGTTTTCCCCATGCAACGTCACTGGCAATAAAGGTGGGCAGGGCATTGATGAAGGCGCATCCTGCTTTGAGTGCTTCCCCTGCATACCATTGTGAAGCCTTTATGGCCCCGCTTGGGAGAAGGTTGATAACAATTTCAACATCGGTTTCTTCAAGTTCTTTTGCCACTTCGACTCGGGGGCTATCGCTTATTTCAATTACATTTTTTAGATATTTGGCAACTCCATCTAAGACTGGGCCTTTTAGAACTGGCACATCCAGATGAGGAACATGGGCGAGATTTTGAGTATTATTTGGTTGCGCATAAATTGCTTCGGAGAGGTCTTTTCCTATTTTTCTCGCGTCGATGTCAAAGGCTGAAACAAACTTAACGTCTTTAGGGTGATAATTTCCAAGGAAAAGATGTGCCAGTCCTAATGCATCTTCTTCCTTCTCAGCATCTCTATAAAAATGAGCGCCTTGTACAAGTGCAGAAGCACAGTTTCCTACACCAATTAATGCAACTTTAATTTGAGGCATGAATGCCCATCACCTTGTATTAAGAGTTAACAAGGTATAACAAATGTGTTCATAAGGTTTGACATCTAATTTTAATTCTGGCGAACGCTTTTCATAAAACCGAGTGCAGAAGGCACAAGGAATGACATGATATGTGTGGTAAACGTGTGCTATTGTATGCGCGCGCTTCTACCCCCTTCTTTGCCTTGAAGTAAGCTCTAACCAAAGCCTCCGGGTATGACAAAATGATAAATAAACCTACTTTTTCATATTTGTATGTCTGAATTATCTAGGGAGGTGAATGCGTATGGCTATTGTAAAGATTATAGAACTTGTTGGCTCTTCTACGGAAGGGTGGCAGGAGGCCGCTGAAAAAGCATTAACTGAAGCTTCTAAAACGGTGAGAAACATCGTGGGAATGGATGTTGTCGGCTGGACTGCTAAGGTTGAGAAAAACAAGATCGCTTCTTACAAGACCAATGTCAAGATAGCGTTCGTCGCTGAGCGACCATGAGCCTAAAAAGGCATGCGCATGAGAAGTTGATCACATCAGGTTCGCTGATGTTGGAAACAGTCATTTTCAAGTTTCAGCTTTTTCTGTGTTATGTTTCTGACTTGACCGGAATGATATCCCAGTGCGCGCCTATGTTCAATCTTATTGTCAATTCTTTTCTTCCACCACTTTCGAGCTCTTCATATATTGGCTTTCCTTTTATTCCTTGGAAACAGATGGCGCGTTCGTAGACCAACCCTTACGAGAGCCAGCATTAGCGGAACTTCCATTAGAGGTCCTATCACTGTAGCTAAGGCAGCGCCTGAATTGAGACCGTAAAGTGTTGTTGCGACTGCGATGGCGACCTCGAAATGGCTGCTTGACCCGATGAGAGTGGTGTCTATTGATGTTGCGTAGTCCCAGTTTGACAGCCAGGAGGTTGTATAAGTGATTGCGATCATTGTAACGTAATGGAGCAAATTTGGAGCTGCTAGAGAAGCTACTAGGAGCGGATTGTTGAGGATGATCTCTCCTTGAAAGGAAAACATGACGATTAGAGTAAGCAAGAGCGCGATAATGGATATTCTGCGTACAAGTTCAAGATAAGTGGACTCAAACCACTCCTTCCCCTTCCTTCTTATTAGCAGCTTTCTGGAAGCCGCCCCTAGAGACACTGGAAGAGCTATGAAAATGATTACACTGATGGCGATCAAATCCCATGGAATCGGAATACCACTCACTCCTAAATAGAATGCTGACATAGGCGCATAGAGAATAACCATCAGCAATGCATTGATAGCTGTATTTATTAG
Organism: Candidatus Bathyarchaeota archaeon; assembly: GCA_029882515.1. Lineage (GTDB taxonomy): Archaea > Thermoproteota > Bathyarchaeia > Bathyarchaeales > Bathyarchaeaceae > JAOUKN01. The sequence goes on along the minus strand of JAOUKN010000014.1, from coordinate 18,497 downwards.
TCCCTGGGCTAGGTCTCCCTTAGCAAGCAGCATCCACCACATAACCATTGCAGTGCAAGGAGACATACCGAGAAGAATGATGCCTGCTCTTTGAATTGGATCAGCAACAAGCAGGTTTGCATAGAGAGTCATTATGGGGGGAGCGATGACCCAATTTGCAATTATTGTGAGGAGCATTGGTCTTGGCTTTCTCACCGCCTTCTTAATGTCGCTGAAGGCTATGCCTACAACTGTTGGGTACATCATGAAAAAAAGGCAGATACCAATCGGAATCGACAATTTGGCGAATTTCAAAGAGTCCAGATACTGCCCAAATCTTGGGAAAAATCTTCCTAGTAAGAGGCCAACAACGATGCAGATGGCAATCCACAAGGTAAGGTACTTCTCAAAAATCCCGAGCTTGGCTTCCTTTTTCTCTGTCAAGGTTGTACTTCTCCTGCAGAATTCTCATTTTCAAGAGATGCCCTTGAGGTCGTGCCAATTAGAATGTCGCATTTACATATTTAAATCTATCGTTACAAATCAACATGAAGTACGTCGCCTTGAAAAGACGCAATACCGTCAACTGCTTACAGAATTTTCAGTTTATGCATGCCCTCAAGCAATTTGGGGTCTGCGAGGCTATAAAAGACCCATTTTCCTTCTTTTCTATCCTTGACTAATCCTGCATTTTCTAGAAGACCTAGGTGATGAGAAGCAGTGGGTTGCGTTAGGTCTAACGCGACCATTACCTCACACACGCACATCTCACGGACTTCGAGAAGACTTAAAATCCTTAAACGTGTCTCGTCAGCAAGAGCCTTGAAAAACCTGTGTTGCTTATCAGCGGCTTCAACACTTGCGATCTCATTGGCCATCTGCTTCAACTCATCTGCATATTTTAGAGCATCTTCTGCAGGGCAAATCCCAGATTTTATCAATCGATTAAGTCGTTTGCTCACTTTGGATTTAGATATCATATTTCGACACTTGAAAGTGATTTGAACATATTTAAATATGTTTCCAGCTCGCACGTGAGTTGTTACATTAACAAAACAAAATATATAAATATGTTGCCCTACATGGTGTTCTCACTAAACTCGGAGAGGTAACTACCATTGAGTGAAAGGGACAAGGGCACGTGCGCATGTACTCAAAGAGTCTCAGATGTTTTAAGAGCGGCCAAACCGAAGAAAGATTTGTTGAAGAAAGTTATGTGCGCAAAGTGTGGGAAAGTCTTCTGGACTAATGTGGACGGTAATCTTTGTCTTGATTGCAGAGAAAACTAGGCAGAGATATTCATGGTGGAAAAAAAGCAGAAAATGGGGTTCATCTTATGTGTATGCACTGGGAAATGTCCCGGGTTTTCTAAAATGGATATTTGGGACTTCATCAATATTATTCGAGCCGAATATCCAGTTGAATACGCCTTTGTGCATCCCATGCTCTGTGACGAAGATGGAGACCGGTTTCTAGCCGAATTTCTGAAGAAAGGCAGAAAATACATCATCACCGGTTGCGCTCCAGTGATGCAGAAGAAACTATTTCGAGACGCCTTCAAAGCTGCTGGGCTTGATGTGAAGAAAGACCTGATTCCCCTAGATGTCAGAGACATGAAAACCGAAGACGCGCTTAAAGTGGTAAAGAAAGCCATAGAGGAGGCTGCGGAAACTGTCTGAAGAAACCTACATGGGTGTACCTCGCAGCAAGATACCATGGTATCCAAAAATAGACTACGACAAATGCAATTTATGCGACAACGACCCTCAATGCCTAAAGTTCTGCCCTCACAGAGTATATGCAGTAAAGGGACAGCCAAAGAAATTGGTTGTTGAAAACCCAAACAACTGTGTCGTTTTTTGCCGTTCTTGTAAGAAAGTATGCGCACCCAACGCATTACATTTTCCAGAAAAGAAGGAAGTCTTAGCCCTAATAAAGAAACTTAGGGATTATTAGAAGGTAGTCGTATGTTAAAGGATGGAAAGGTATTCGTAATTCCGTGCAGTGGAATTGGGAAGGCTTTGGGAACCGTTGGCAGAGCTGCCATGTATGAAGTTGTGGAAAAGCTTCGGCCAAATGAGGCTACTACTGTTTGTCTTCCTCTGTTAACAATTAGGGATGAAGCAGTTCTAAAACTTGCAAGAAACAACTCTTGCATATCTGTCGACGGTTGCCCTTTTCAGTGTGCACGCAAAAACATAGAATCTTCTAAAGGCAAGCTCGTAGCCAGCTTCGTGGTCACCGACGTTTTGCGAGAAAACAGGGGTCTGAAACCAGAAGGTGTTACCGAGTTGGGTCCAAAAGGATTGAAGCTTGCCAGCATTTTAGCTGAAAAAATTGCTGGGCGAATCGATGAAATAAACAACAATAGGTGAATATGATTGACTATAGTAAAAGACAAGGTGGGAGTAGTCTCCTGCAGCGGTGAGGATTTACCTGAAGGCACTATATCCCGCATCGCCACCCGCCTTGTGTTGGAGAAACTGAGACCGCACGATACGGTAACTATATGCCTTCCGTTGTTTCTTGCGGGAAGCGAGGATGAAAGAGCCTTCGCAAGAGTATTTCCAACGATTGCTGTCGATGGATGCGACAAAAGATGTGCAGAGGTTGGAACCAAAGAATACAGCGGCAAACCAGTTGCAGTAATTGTTGTTTCAGAAATTATGAAAAAATATCCCCATCTAAAAACGAAATCAAGAGACAATCTCAGTGCCGAAGAAAAGAAACTTGCTATTAAAGTTGCAGAGGAAATCGCGGCAAAAGTCGACGAAATCTTGGGAAGAAAAAAGTGAAGAGGCGTCAGTAATTGAGTAAAGAAGAAAAAGTTGCAATTGTCGCCTGTGCAGGAATGGACAAACCACTGGGTTCGGTGGCTCGTGCTTGCGCTTTCAAGGTAGTGGAAGAGTTGAAGCCAGAAGATTCTGTCCTAGTCTGTGTTCCCCCTCTTGTTATTGGTGCCACCCCTCATTCTGAATGGATTAAGAAATATCCGGTTATTACGATTGATGGATGTCCTGAACGTTGTGCGACAAAGATCGTCGCAAAAAATGGAGGTAGAATAAGAGGAAGAGTATTCATTCCGCAAAGTGTTCAAAAGTATGGGTTGAAACCAAAAGCATCTGCAGAAATTGGTCCTGAAGGAGAAAAACTTGCAGCAAAAATCGCTGATGAAACAGCTCTCTTGATTGACAAGATTTTAAGGAAGTGAGTGGTTGAAAAACGAAGACTCTTATCAACTCAAGATTCTAAAATGGACTTTTCGAGTACCAAAAGATCTGCTTTACAATGAAAATGATTGTTGGGCGAAAATAGAGGGACCCAAAGCAAGGGTGGGAATTACGGATTTCCTTCAAAGCATGGCTACTGACATTATATTTGTGGAATTCAAGGATGTTGGCACAGAAATTGAGCAACTGGATGAAGTGGCTTCTTTCGAATCCTCGAAAGCCATTCTTGACTTGATATCGCCTGTGAGTGGCATCATAGTCGAGATCAATGAGAAATTGTCAGAAAGGCCTGAGCTTGTAAATCAAGATCCGTATGGAGAAGGATGGTTCGCCGTTTTGAAGCTCAAAGACTTCGAAAGCGACCGAGAAAATCTTCTGGATGCCCAAAAATACTTTGAAGTATTGAAAAGAAAGGTCGAATCGGAAAAAGAGAAGCTGGGAAAAAAGAGGTAATTAAATGAATAGAGCACGTTTTGAGGAAATACGTAAGAAATACAGAGATGCTAAGCGTAAAGAGAGCAACAGCGACCTTCTGTCACTGAAAGTGGAAATCGAGTCGTTCATCAAGAACTTGCGAGCCACAGATGAAAAGAATGAAGATTTGTTAGCCGAAGCACAGGACATACTGGTTGATTTGATAAAAATAATTGATGAGAGCCATTGTCACCCGTTCAGACCCAAAAAAATAAATGTAGCATTATGAGGGAGAAGAATTGCCTAAGAAGAAAAGGAAGAAGAAAAGTTGGAGGGAAAGACAGAAAGAGAAACAGATAAGTCAGCAGAAGGCACAAGAGACTTATCAAATACAGAGAGAACGAGAAAGAGCAAAACCGAGAAAATGGCCTAAAGGAAAAATACTTGGGGCAATCTGCTTAATTGCCATAGTATTTGTGGCATATGGAGCATGGCAATACCATAACAGTCAACTTCCTCCACCAATCAGCAATGGAGGAAACAATCCTCCACCGACTGGCTCAGCTCCAAACTTCTCTCTGAGAGATATAGACGGGACTCAATTCTCTCTTAATCAATTTAGTGGGAAGGTGATTGCTATTCATTTTATGGCTGTGGGTTGCCATGGACAAATCTATCCCATAAACGACCACCAACTTAACCAACTGAAAACTGTGTGTAACGGCTATTGTGGTAGCAAACCAGTTACTGTCGTCACCGTTGCTGTAGCAACCTGTCAAAATAGCGATCTTGCGCAAATCCGAGCAAACTACGGTATCACTTGGGTCTTAGGAAACGACTACGCCGATGAAAAAATGGATATAGTTGAGGCCTACAAGAAATACTCTATACAAGATGGAACAATCGTTCTCATAGACAAAGTCTTCGATGTAGCCAAAGTATACACTGACGCGATAACTGCTGATACACTGTCGTCAAAGATCAGTCAGCTTTTAGGAGCATGATGAAAAGGTGCTTGAGGAGTCTTTAGGTTTATTCATTCTTGGAATCGTAACCTTTCTTTCACCATGCTCTATTGCTCTAATATCAGTCTACTTGACATATGCCCTGGGCGTCAGCAAGAGCATACGTAAGGGCTTCATAATTGGCTGCAGCTTCACTATAGCGATGTGTCTGGTTTTCTTTGTTCTCGGATACGCCGTATCCTCTCTAATTCCCGTAGCTGATCCGACAAGCACACGATTCTTCTTCGGCATGGCAGGTCTTCTTCTCATATTCTTTGGAATCAACAACATAGGCTTATTCAAGAGAATCAAGATTGCCAGCAATGCCAGTAACTCTCTTACCGAACGAGTAAATGCTTTGAAGTTAACCGCTCTGACACGCTTTTCAAAATACAACTATGCAACTGGTTCATTTCTTTTCGGAGTAGTTATTTCACTAGCCCTAGGTCCATGCTCCTTATCTTTGGTTCTGCCAGCCATACTACTAACTATATTCAGTGCGCCGACACCTTTTCACGGTGGACTTTTGCTATTCGCTTTTGGTCTTGGTCACGCCTTACCGGTCATATTACTGTGTGTGCTATTAGCTACTGCACGCAAAGCAGTAAGTAAGAGAACTGCTGTGGCAGGCGAATGGCTAACAAAGATTTTTGGAATAGCCTTTGTTGTAATTGGCATAGTCATGATAGGCTACGTATTAGGAGGATGGTAGAATGAAACCAAACAAAGTGAAAGTTGAAGTGTTTGTGCCTCTAGGCTCCTGCGTCTGTAACTTCGCGCCACTTATGGAAAAAGTGGGACAGGTAACATCAAAGTTTAAAGATTTCGTAGAAGTCCAGACAAAGTCTACCAAGTCGCCTGAAGCCTCTAAATATGGAGTTCAAGACATGTGTGTGGTAGTAGATGGAAAAATCAAGCTCACGCCAGATTTTGACGAGAAAGACCTTGAAGATGCCATTTTAAAATGTGGTCAAGCTACTTAGCTCCAGTCAACTTAGATGAAATGCGCGTATGTTCCTGAACCTTTATTCCAAATCGTGTGATTTGAGAGGACGGCGTGACTACTTGTTAAGTTGTTCAATTGGAGTGTAGGTTTCCTTTATGGCAGATCGCTCTAGGACATCTTTCCATAATTCCAGCCCTCTGGGGATTCTCCACTTCTGTGGAGTTGGAATACCCAAGATCACCAGCTTTTCATCTTTCTCAATTTTTTCGGCCGTAATGCATTTCCCCGTCTCATGATGTACTGGCACTATGATGTCGGGGGCAAGGGCAACAAGTCTATTATCTTTATAGGCAACGAGAACCTCATTTTTCGCTTGAAACTCAAACCTTGAACCTTTGTATTCGTGTGTTCCTTCCAGTGTGGTCCTTGTCCATGTAAAGCCAGCTTCCGTCTTCCTTTCGATCTTTTTCACCTTGCCTTCGAAAAGTTTGAAGCCACCAGTTTCTTTGAGCACTGCTTTTATTGGCTCCACAGCCTTCCGCAGTAACGTACCAGTCCTAATCGATGTAGAAAGGGAACGCAAGATTGGAGAGGTTTTCACTTGTTTTCCCGTTAAGATTCTTCGGGCTGTGTAGGCACTTTGATCCCATTCTGTGGCCAGGATTCGAGCAATCCTTTCCGCTGACTTGGAATCTTGCGTTTTCTTCACTATGACAACATTTCGGGCGTGAAGGTCAGCTACTACCATAGGTGCCAACGGGATGTTATCTATCGTGTAAACCTTGAGATGAACCTCTGGAACCGCTCGTCCTGCTCCATCAGCGTCGACAATTGGTATTCCTCGCCTAGCCGCCACGTCAACGGCTGCCAACGTATTGAATCCTCCGAGTTCAACGGGAATTACTGCGTAAAACCTTTGCTTTACATATTGTTCCAATGCGTGAACCGTTTGGGTCGCAGCGTTACTGTCGTACCCCACTGTCGTGGTGGCTCCCACACACGCGAAATTTGTAACTGCAGCATCATTTGGTACCTCATTGGGATCAACGAGGTTTACCACATGACCTTCCTCAATTAATGTGTCAACAATTTTGTGTCCCATTTTAGGATCTCCGCCACCGCCGGCTGAAAGTATGGCAGCGCCATTAACGAGATCTATCAAGTCTTGGTGATTCAATCTTCTCAATTAAACACATCCTCTTTTTCAAATTCCTTTGATTATTGGGGTTATTTTGATTTGGTATGATTTGTGTATAAGTATCATTGTTCTTGTGTATAATTTCTTCTCTGCGTATGAGCTTCTTGTATTCTGTAGGTAGTTTATCGTACTTTCCTAGATAGCACCATGATTTAGAATATTCTTCTAAGAATTCTTTTTGTGTATAAAGAACATAGTTTTAACATCAATAGATAGACGTATGTAGTCTAACAAGGAATCTACGTTTTTAGAGGTAATAGAGCCTTAATAGAATAAGCTGTTCCAGTACGATAAGGGAATTAAGGTAAACGCTCACAGATCACATCTAAGATTTGAGCAATACAGGTATCTTTTTACTTAGAATAAGGGAATTAAGATAAAATGTTATTCTGGAAATAACCATTGATATAATCTATTATCACTATGTTTTTCTTGGAATCTGGTAATCTTAAGAATTAGCTTTTTCCATAGATTAGATGTAGTTACCGTTAATGGCACACTAATAATACTAGACTTTAGAACAGTGAACTTCGTATAACCCGAAAAACGAGCGGGCTAATGGTTTCTTTCCAAAGTCATTCGACGCGCGCATGAGGTTCGAATTCACGATATAGAAAGTAGAAGGGTTGCGTGCCCTTTTATATTGGGTGAGCCCTTCAGAGAGAAAGGAGAGAAAAAACTTTGCTTAGCACGCATCCCTCAAATATTTCTATTAAAGTCGAATATTTGTGTCTAACGGATTTGCTTATCTAGCAGCTTGGAGTAGTCATATCTAAAAGGCGGACAAGCAAAGTTGAAAAACACAAGGTTCAATTATTATAGGCTTGTATAGTCTCGCAAACGAGTGGTGGAAAAGTAGTGCCAGCTTCTGACAAGTTCGAGCTAATCAGTGAGATGGCAAAACGTCGAGGTTATTTCTGGCCTTCCTATGAAATTTACGGAGGTGTAGGAGGCTTCTACACCTTTGGTCCATTGGGTTCAAAAGTTAAAAGAAAAATTGAAGACAAATTTCGGCATTTTTTCACACGCCGGCTTAACATTTTTGAGATTGAATCCTCAGTGATTACACCTGGAAAAATATTTGAAGCATCTGGACATGTGGACCATTTCAGGGAACCAATGGTCGAATGCAGAGACTGCAAGCGTGGATTTCGAGCTGATCACCTCCTTCAAGAAATCGCTGGGATGAGCGACACGGAAACGGAAAAACTCACCCTCAAAGAGTTAATGGACAAAATTAAGCAACGCAACGTCCATTGCCCAGAATGCGATGGAGATTTTCGTAAAGCTAAACATTTCATGACAATGTTTACAACAACCATCGGACCATACTCAGAGGCAACTGGATATGGTCGTCCTGAAGCTGCGCAAGGAATCTTTGTAGAATTTAGACGCTTGTGTGACTATGCCCGAGAGAATCTTCCCTTTGGAGTTTTTCAGATCGGTCACGCATTGCGTAATGAGATTTCGCCGAGGCAAGGTCTAATTAGACTGCGGGAGTTCACAATTATGGATGTAGAGTTCTTTTTCGATCCAGAGGACTCGAACTGTCCTCTCTTGAAGGATGTAGAAAACGAAACTTTGAGACTACTAACAGCTGGGACCAAATTAAAGGGTAAAAAAGAGTCTGTGGAAGTTACTGTTAAAGAAGCGTTGAACCAGGGACATATTAAGGCTGAGTGGCAAGCGTTTTTCATGGCTTTATCCAAAAGATTCCTAATGGAGCTTGGAGTACCGGAAGACAAACAACGTTTTATTGAAAAACTGGATTGGGAAAGAGCACACTATTCCCTGCAAGGATTCGATCAAGAAATATATTTGGAAAGATGGGGATGGGTAGAAGTCTCTGGTCATAATTACCGTACAGACTTCGACTTAAGAAGACATATGGAATTCAGTGGTGTCGATATGACAGTATTCAAAGAATATGAAAAACCAGTTTGGGAAGAAGAGGTAACAATCCAACCTGTGATGCCTAAAATTGGTCCGGCTTTCAAAGGAAAAGCCTCAGAGATTGTTAGACTCTTGTCCAATGCCGATCCAAAAAAAGTCCAGATGGCACTAAAGAGAAAAGCCTTCTATTCGCTAAAAGGGTTCAAAATTCTTCCAGAACATGTCAAAATAATGCGCACAAAAGTGAAAAAAGACGGAAAGCGATTTATTCCTCACGTTGTAGAGCCGAGTTTCGGCTCTGATAGACTAGTTTACATAGCTCTCGAATATGCTTACAAGAAGAAGCGAGGAAGAACTTTACTCACTCTTCCACGAGACCTTGCACCCATACAAGTAGGTGTTTACCCCCTTTTGAACAAAGATGAATTGCCTGAAAAAGCAAAACAGGTCTATCAACTGTTGATGGATCAAAGAGTTATGACAGAATACGATGAATCTGGGTCAATTGGAAGACGTTATGCACGTGCTGACGAGATAGGAACCCCCCTTGGGGTAACAGTGGACTATCAAACTCTCAAAGATGACACGGTGACCATACGTGACCGTGACACATGGAAGCAAGTTAGAACGGCTATTGAAGAACTTCCTGAACTGCTTCGTGCTTACCTCAAATATCAAATCGATTTTGATGGTTTGGGACAACCAATTAAAGATTAACCAGAGTTCTCTCTTACGTTATGCTTTTTAATACTTCTTCATATCTTATGTTAAGACAACTATAAGGGACTTCTGAGGTTAGCGTCCATGGTCTTTCCAGTGGAAACCGAACAACGGGTAAAACGGAGAGCCCTCACTGTTTGCCGAGATCACGTACGAAAAGTAATAGACACAGCTCGCAAGGTTCCGTTAATAATAGATTCCTTTTCAAAAGGTGACAAAAACCTAACACGTCAACTATTCAACGAAATCAAAAAGTCTGAGGAAGACGTGGATGTGGCAAGACGTATGGTGTCGCAGGAGCTCGCTGAAATCGGGGCTATCTTAATTAGTAGGGAAGATTTCCTACGTTTTACCAATCTAACAAGTGAAATCGCAGATTTTTGTGAGGGTATAGCTTTCAGATTGTTGGAAATCATGGAGAGAGGCTGGGCAGTGCCCTCGGACCTGAAAGATGGGTTGAAGAAACTTTCCGATAGTGTTTTTGAGGCAATTTCAAAACTTCGAGAAACAGCAATGACCTTAAACTATGGGTCGGATAAAACCCTAGAAAAAGCTAGAGAAGTAGAAATTGCCGAGCAGGTAGTTGATGGTCTCTATAGAGAGCTTGATGTAAGGCTCATCAGCAGTTCCCTTGACTTCCCTGTTTTGCTCTTGCTGAGAGATGTTACTCAGCTTCTAGAGGACGCCGCTGATAAAGCTGAAGATGCATCCGATGCCGCTCGAGTGCTAGCCTTCGCAATGTAAAAGGGAAAAACAGTGCCCAACAAGATTGAAACAGAATTTATCGAAAACTTTCTTGTAGTTTGGAATCCGGAACAGGGATCAGAACTCTACAAACTTGGCTTCTATGGAAAACCTATAGGTATTCCAAAACCGAAAGTCGCAGATTTCAATGTTCCACTAATTCTTGATCTCATGGAAGGCCTTTACTTAATGGGAAAAGGGATCATCACTATCTTAGAAGGACCAAAAAAAGATGAAGTCAGTTTTGAGAAATTGCGCAAAAGAGTTAGAAAGTTGTACGATGAGTTCGATCTAAAGTATGCAGTATATCAGGACCTTCGTGATACTGGACTAATTGTTACTCCAGGTATAAAATATGGATGTGATTTCGCTGTCTACAAACATGGTCCAGGTATGGAACATGCGCCATACATGGTTTCCGTGAAAAAAACAGAAAGTGAGGTTACAGCTACAGAGATCGTGAAGGTTGGACGACTTGCCACTACGGTGAGAAAAAGGTTCATAATAGCCATACCGAACCTAGAAACAGAAGGAATTCAATACCTTATATTCAAGTGGTTCAAAGCGTGAATAAGTATAAAATGAACAAAATCATCGTTATGTGAAATGGCGAAGGCTTTCTGCAATAGCACCTATTCGGTTGAAGTTATGAACTAAGAGGTTAAGGCGATAAGGACTTCTTAACGTTCGTGTTATCTCAGAGAAAATGAAACTTGGACGCAAAAAGAAATCCGTGAAATACTCGTGAATCATACCCTTAATTGTTTCAAAGGGTACAGTATCTGGGGAAATTTCACTTACACAAACGCCCGTTTCCCAATACTGGTCAGCGTCTAAGATACTCGCGGTTTGAAGTTCGTCCCAAAGATCAGTTCCAGGAAAAACTCCTAATATGTTGAATTGTGGGACATCTAGACCTATTTTCTGGGCAAATTTGAGAGTGTTTATGATTTCTTCTTTTGTTTCTTTGGGAGCGCCTAATATAAAAGAACCCACGATTATGTCTACTCCCGCCTTTCTAGTGGTCTTCACAGCAGCTGCTGCCTGTGCAGGAGTTGCTTGTTTGTTATAGTAATCCAAAATCCGTTGGTTAGCACTTTCAATTCCATAGTAAACCATTATACAACCCGCCTTCACAATCTCCCGTAACATTTCATAGGAACAATGATCCACTCGCATTTCACAGATCCACTCTATATCCATCTTCTCTTTCTTGATTTCTCGACAGAACTCCACTACCCTCTTGGAGTTAGTAGCAAAACTGTCGTCCACAAAAAGAAACTGCCTATAACCCTCGCCTACCAACATACGTAGTTCGTCCATGACGTTCTTTGCTGATCTGCTCCTCCAGAGATTGCGAGCAAATTTGCGGCATCCACAAAAACGGCATCGATAAACGCACCCACGGGAGGAAATTATTGTGGTAAACTTCTTTGGGGCAACATTTAATCCAGCAACAGTTGAGTGATATTCAACGTCTAATAGATTACGATCAGGAAACGGTAGAGGGTCAAGGTTCTTTATCAGTGGGCGGTCAGGTGTTGACACAATTCTACCTCTATCGCGATAAGTAATACCTAACACATTTTTCAGGCTTCTCTTCTTATCTAGGCTTTCTAGAATTTCAAGACTTGTTTCTTCGCCTTCTCCGCGAACAATCATGTCAATCCATGGATATGTTTTGAGAATCCTTTCAGCGTTAAAGGTTGCATGATAATTTCCCAAAATTATTGGCAAGCCGGGGTTTTCTCTTTTGACTTCCTGTGCAATAATTGCTGCAGTGCGACCTGAGCTGCTTAAAGTAGAGAACCCTAGTAAATCAGGATTTTGATGCTTTACCCAGTCCACTGCAGCCTTCACGGATAGGTTTTTGGCCGCTTGGTCTAAAACAGAAACTTCTGTGCCCTCTTCTTTTAGGGCTGTGGCAGTGTATAAAATGCCCAGCGGAGGCCATGAACCGATGGCCTTATGTTTCTCACATGTAGGAAGTTCCACGTTGGGACTGGGATTTATGAAGGAAAACTTCATTTTTCTCTACTGGTTCCTTATGTTTTCAAAAGACATACATAATTCTACCGTTTACAGTATAGTAATTTCAAACTGGATGGAAGATCATCATTCCTTTGATTTGTGTTGCCTACTTTTTCTTGGTCACTAATATTATCTTGGAGCTATCTGGATTGTATGGTTTTTTGTCAAAGTCACCATAGATAGCTTCTATTTCAAAGCCAAGTTCTTCAAGTAAGTCAGTGAGTTCTCTTTTCGACAGCATCGCAACTTCTCCGAATTCATGATGTCTCTCTGTGAGTTTTCCGTTTTTATAGACATCAAAGAAGAGGTCCATGCTACACGTGTGCCTTCCGAAGTCTCTTCTTGTGAATATGCTTCGAACAACCATTTCGTCCTTGTTGATCTTCTTCCTATCTATCCACCAAGAGGCGAGAGGTTTCTCCAACGTTGCTTGTTCCACATCAAATACAAATCTTCCATTGTCTTCAAGGTGTTTATAGACGCAGGTTAAGCATCTATTTCGGTCTTGAACTGTAATACAATGGTCAAACGTGGACGCTGGAATGTAGATGAAGGAAAAGGACTTGTGGAGTTCAAAATTCCTTAGGTCGCCCGTTTTCAGAATTACCTTCTCTCTAACCTCCATAGATTCCTTTGCCAATTTTCTTCTAGCCTCTTCAAGCATAAAATCTGAATTGTCAATGCCTACAACCCTTATTCCAGCTTTTGCGAGATGAATTGCTACCCGTGCCGTTCCGACACCCAATTCTAATGCGTTCTTTCCGCTTTGAAGTGCGAGTTCCTTGTAGAATCCCAAGTCATTTTTCTCGCCGAAAAGATCGTAGAATTTAGCTGCCGATCTATAAGTCAAAGGTTTCACACCAGAGTTTTATTACCTAAGATGTAGTTTGATGTAGTGAGTTTTTATGTTTTCTCTCGTGATTCGCCCTTTGTTTTGCACAAAACTGCATTAATCTTGTTTTCATCAGAAACCTATTTATGTTTCAAGGGATGCCATCGTAAAATCATCACTGTTCTCCATTCTATGTGCGGGCTTTTTGAGTGATTGGATGTTTTGATGAGTACTGAGCACCACGTTGACATGCAAAGCCTATGAACTTATTGTCACTTGAGCATGCTTGTCTGATTGTTTCAGTTTGCGCGCGCACAGCAAATGTTCGGCTAGAAACTGCTTGAAAAGATTATTTCATTCCAAAGAAGAATCTATGTTCCTAAGAATGAAATTTTTTCATTCAAGTGATCGTCAGGAAAGATGACTATTCCATATTCATTGGCTAATATTTTTTCTTTCCCTTTTTTAGTATTACGTCTACAACAGCATTTGATTCTCTTAATTGCTCTAAAAACCACATCTTTTCTCTATCATAGTAAACGACTAATATGAACCCGGCTGAGGTTAATGCAAAACCCAGAAGAGTTAAAGCCATCCCTAATAAACTAGACGGACTGGAAGCTGATTCATACGGGAAGAACAGAAACCAACTTAATTGGTTTGCAAGGATTATCGTCATGGTCAACCCTCCCATCAATGAAATCATACCCATAATCATTATTAAGAACCCTAAAGTCTCTCTGTGCCTCAATTCTTCCACATGTTCCCGCATATATTCTTTATACATTAGTATGAGCCTCCAATCGATAACACACCACACCTAGAGATCTTTTTCGTTTTCACCCCAATTTAGCATTCATAATATGTTTCGGTCCCTTTATCGTCTGATCGTCAATTATCATTAGGATTTCGTTAACAAAAAGGTTGTGAACTGAGGATCAATATTCGAAGATAAGAATTTCCTTCGTAGAATGTTTGATAGTGCATTGATTCAAGTACGTCCCTTTATGTTAGAGATTTTTAGTAATGCATTTTGTAATCCGTGTGCATGCCAAGCATTCTTCGGGAATAGGCGACTCCTTGCAAAATAGGGATAAATATCCAAAGTGATAAGGACATATGGAAGTGGACGGTGGAATATCTTTTCCATTGGGTGAAAACTCGAATGCATTTTCGCCTGTGGCAACTACATTTACTCTGGATTTACAGTGAGGGCAGGCGTAATAGGTTTCTCGAATCAATTTGTTAAAGTCATCAATGAGCATTTCAAATTTGTCGAATTCTTTCCTGCAACTGGGATATGGGCACCTCACTTTTTTTCTATCCTCCGTGAAGCACTAATAAATATTAAATATTACGATTCGATATAAGTATTTCTGTTGCATTGTTTAACTGTTCGCCAAACATACACCAAGATCCCCCTAACCAAATTGGGAAAAAGTTACTGGATATCTGTAGAGATTATTAAGGAATTTCCAAAAAGGGAATCCATTTAGCTTATAGTGGTTACTTCCCATGGGAAGAGCATAGCCAAGACAAAGCAGCAAACAGCCAGCGTAACTAATATTACAAAGAAGATCATCCTTTCTTCATTCCTGTCAGTACTAGCGCCAGCAAAGGTTATCAGAAGGATTCCAGTTGCCCAGATTATCAAGCCCGTGATAAACTGCGGTAAGGAAATGATCAATATGTGTGTCCCTGCAAGAAGGTCGACCATCTCCTTCATTCCCAAACCATAAGCAAAGAAACCTACTATTGTAATAACCAGCCCTACACCTTCAAAGAACATGAAAACCCCACTAGGTGCCCTCATCCTTAAACGACCAGCCAGGGCAAAAGCCAAGAAACCGATGCCAAAAGCAAATATTATTGCTCCCAGAAGGTTCATTCTGATACTAAACAAGATAGCATCAGATTCAGTTGCAGTAAATCCTAAATTGTCATTGATGATCAAGATTGAAAGTAGAACGAGTACTGGTGACAGGAAGAAAAATCCATCACTTGTCTTCAATTCTGACATGGCTTCTACTTTGTTTTAATAGGATTTTAAGATTTCTGTGAAAATCTTCTATAGGTCTCTTCTGTCTCCACTTTTCTCTAAGGAAACCAGTTCCAGTTTTTCGAGGTCTCGCAGAAACTCTAGTATGTCCTCCACTCGTGTCTCAGTGTATTCCGCAGAAATTGCCTTAATAATTTCGTAGAGAGTTCTTTTTCCATCCATAAAATTCAATGCTTCTACTACCTTCATTCCGAAAGTTGGGTCTTTCTTGCGCTTTTCTTCGTACCACTCATGTTCTTTCTCAGTCAAGGCCTTTCTGACGGCTTCCATTGATAAAGAGCCCTTAAACAATCTTTGAGGAACAAGTTTTTTCGATTCCGCTTCAACCTCAGTCTCTTTCATTTGTTCAGGAACACTTACTCCGCTTGTCTTTGCTATATGGGAAAGTACTTCACTAATTCTGGCAATTTCTTTTTTTCCAGTGGTAGAAATGTCTTCAGTGAATTTGTGGATGAAGTTGTCTAAGCTGATGCTGCTGGCGAGTCTTTTTACGGAAATCACTGCTTCTTTTTCGCGTTGGATTATGTGTTCTAGTTTATTTCTGTAGTAAAATGATTTCGTTGCAAGTGATTTTGCTAGTTCATCTGGTTTTTCGTTCAGTTTTGGCTCCTCTTTTATGCGGTACAATTCTTCAACAGCTTTTCTTCCAGTTTCTTTTATTCTGGTTATTCCTCTAGAACTTGTTTGATCAGCGAGATAGAGAGCAGTATTCACGTCGGCATTTGCAATCGTTAGTGCAGCAACAGTTGCGGCCCATCCGACCCGTTTCAGGCTGTGTGGAGAGACTTTGTCAATGGTATCCATACTTGCATGGTAGAAGAGGTCGGGCCATTGGAGCAACATAATGCACGGAACTTTGATTGTTGAATCTACAAACTCAGCATGGTCGCTTCCACCAGTGTATACATCTGCTTTGAACCTAAAGGTTGATGCCGATCCAAACATCGTAGAGGAATCAAATTCTTCTCTGGATTCTTCAAGTAGGTTTATCATCAAATCGTTTAGATATGAGGGTAGAGAATCTGGTGTTCTAGCTACGGTGAGGGTCGATTTGCACAGTTCTTGGTCTTGTCCAACCATATCAAGGTTGATCCCTGCAACCAGTTTGCGCGGGAGTTCTGGGTGATTGTATAAAAGGGCTATTGTGCCATAAGTTTCAGGTACCCAGATGAATTTTATCGTCCTTGCGGGGTCCGTAATCTTACCGGAGTCGATTAAAGTGTTGATGACTCGAGCGATTTCCAGTAGTAATCCGCTGCCTGAAGCGTTGTCGTTGGCACTCGGTTTTGGGTGGCAAAGATGAGCAATCAAAAATATTTCTTCGTTAGGTTTAGAAGAACCGGGAATTGTTGCTACTACTACATCTAGATTACTGGAAAAGAGTCTTGCATCGACTTTGGCTTGGAGTTTTACAGGCTTATCGTGTTTCAGTAAATCGCGAAGATGGTTTCCCTGCCTTCTGCTTACAGAAAATCCAAACGTTACCTTATCTAGATCATCTTTTGTGGGCCAGATTGCTTGGTACGCATGAGCATCAGGGGTATCAACGCTTTCTCGGACATATTTCATTTCGTAGGTAAGCGTATCGGTGATGACGCCAGCTGTCCCCCTCTTGTAGACTGCTTGTTCATGGACCATTTTGGCTCTACCAGTGGCTAAGACGAACTTTCCTTTGACATCTTTGCCTTCATAATCTTTTGCTTTCGTTCCTGCTCCAACATCGACAAGTTGTGCTGTTATGCCTTCTGGAGGAGTTGCTTTACTATGGGTGTGCAAACATGTGGGTGTATCGATGTATCTACAGATAAGTTTCTCTTCTGGCTCAACCAATCTTAGTTCTGCGCTTTTCACTTCCCAGCCGACAGGTGAAGTATGAGTCCAGTATTTTTTTGATCCATCTGATACGAATTGCTCGATTTTGGCGTTTTTGATTCCGACTTCTAGTAGTGTATTCCTTACATATTCTGCAGCTGCATGAAACATTGGGGAAGCTTGAATCCTATGAAAGTTAGAAATCTGCTGAACGTAGAGTTTTGCGTTGTCTCCAGAGAATTCTTCTCTGACAACTTTCCTAATTGTCGATCTCATGAGAATCACAATTCTTCTTTGCGGATTTCTCTTATGGACTGCACTTAAGACTTGTGTCAAAAATGAAGAGCGTATGCGTTAGAAGTCAGAACCATATAGGGGGTGTTGGACGTGTCACGTGCATAAAATTACATTCATCCCAAAGGGAAGAATGAGGAAGAGAGAGGAATGAATAGGGTTGCACGTGCACGTCCTATTGTGTATTAGACGATACACTGCCCTTTATATTTTTTGGAGTGACTGGTCGTCATTTTTTATCAAATAATTCAATTTATTATGTTTTGTGTTATTTCGTGGAACAACATGGTTGAAGTCGATCAACATAATTCCGTAAGGATTTTTGCTTTGAGGTCAGTTCGCTGTGTAAGGTTATGTTTTCGGAAAAGCTCGCTTATCCAGTTAAAGAGTGTTGTCGAAACATTATTCTATCCTAACCAAAATAGTAGTTTTCAAGTTTTCAAAAAAGAAGATTCCTGACGAGGCAAAGGGAAGGGCGATGGAAATAGAACTAGATAGAGACTGCAAGTATTGTGAGAACCGAGTTAAGCAAAGAGCGGCTTTCAAAGAAGAAAACGGAAAGATAACAGTAATTGCATATTTGGCGAAATGTCCAGTCTGCAAGCGCTTTTTGAAGAAACCTACTCCAGAAGAAATTAGAAGAGCATCGATGGTTAAGGGATCACGATGGTTAACGAGGGTCATGAATATCGAGAGAAGTGCGGAAATGGGTGATGTGGAGAATCGATTTTATGGAAAAAAGGAGGAAACTTGGATCAATTTTGGGGAAGGGCTGGAAGATTTTCTGAACAGAGTGTGGAGGTTACATAAAGAGAGAGCCGAGCTCATGCGTGATATTGAAGAAGTTGAAGAAGAGATGGAGAGGAAAGCTGAGGAACTGCAAAGCGAAGTGTCCACACTCAAGGAGCAAGTGATGGCATTCAAAGAAACCCTGAGCAAGATGCGCACGCGCAAAAGCAGACCTAGACTTCCTTTTTGATTTATTCTAACAGGTTCACGTTGGAGACATATATCCGTTTGTGATACATATCGATATTCAAAGGAAGTGATTTATTAAGATATGCGATATAGAACAAGGTAGCGATTGACATGTTTGAGCACACTAGCAAATGTGAAGTTAATCTCACGGGTATGTCGACCTCCGAGAAAGAAGAACTGATCAAGGAGATTAGATGGAAACTGAAGGAACAAATCCTTGCAGTAAAATTGTCACGGTTCTTACTTGAAACTGAAACTCTCAGAGAATCAGAAAGAGGAAAGACGTGTTTTTTCACAGAGATGACGAGCAAACGCAGCGATGAAACAGACCCAGTTCAGAACGATATAGTAATGCTTAAGGAA
>JAOUKN010000080.1 GCA_029882515.1 Candidatus Bathyarchaeota archaeon | reverse complement strand
ATTTATGCAATACCTTTCCGACGTGACGGCTCAACTATAAAAATAAATCTAACTGTACCTCAGAATGCGGAATTCGCCCTACGCCTCTATGACGATGAAAAGGTGGAAGTTGCTAATTCCACGTATGGTGTTGGCATAAACGAAGTAATCAGCTACACAGATCAGACGCTGCGGGATGCGGAGCCAGACCACAACCCGTGGTGGTTCATAGAAGTCGAACGTGTAACTGGAAGTGGAACATACAAGCTAGAAGTACACAGAATGGGAAAGGGCAAATAGAACCCTTCATACTGCAATACTCTCCATACTTTCAGCATCAACAATATTGCCGAGTGTTTACGCGTGAGAAATAGATAAATTCTCGTCGCCCACACACGGCGGTGTAAATAAAGTTTTAATAATCATTCAGTCTCTAGAACGTTCCATGGGTTTTAAGGAATGGATTATCCCCCAAGATAAAGAATTCTACAAATTACTGGAAGAACAAGCAGACTTGGTCTTGAAAGCAGCTATCTTATTCAGAGACATGGTTAACAACTACAATACTTTTGGAATAAAGATCAAGAGAATGCAAGCTCTAGAACATGAAGGTGACGAGATAGTGCATAAGACCATACACAAGTTACACAAAACATTCATCACTCCAATAGATCAAGAAGACATATCTAAACTAACCTCTCTGTACGATGATGTCTTAGACTACATAGATGCTGTAGCAAACAAAATGTATCTCTTCAAGTTAAAAGAACCAGGCGACGTCATTAGGGAATTTGCTGATTTAATTGTAGAACAAGCCCAAGAAGTCAATGCCGCGTTAAAACAAATGAGAAAAATCAAGCAGGAGGAGATTGAGAAAAAATTCAAAGCAGTCCATAAGCTGGAGAATGAAGCTGATGATTTGTTTGATAATACAATCGTAAACCTCTTTAAAGAAAAAGATCCCATCAAAATCATGATAATGAAAGACATCTACGAATATCTAGAAATGATAACTGATAAAATTGAAGATGCCTGTCTAGCAATTCAAGATATAGTAATAAAGAATGCTTGATTTCATGCTTATCCTATTTTTTGCACTGATCCTTGCCCTCATTTTCGGGTTTTGGACAGGGTTCACAGACGCTGCTTACGCAACTGCGAGCATCATCGCAACTAGGGCTGTGAAATCAAATCAAGCAATAGCATTGTCAGCAATTGGTTCTTTTGTAGGTATGACCTTGTTTGGATCTGCTGTGGCGAAAACGATAGGCACTGGAATAATTGCTGAAGGCTCTGCTTCAGGCGAGATTATCATTGCGACACTACTGGGAGCCTTAATTTTCGATGTAATATTCTCTTGGATTTACGCCTTGCCAGTTTCTGAGACCCACGTGCTAATAGGGGGACTCGTTGGAGCAGGTATTGCAGCTGGTGGCTTTGAAATCATCAATATTCAAGGAGTAATCCAAAGAATCATCATACCCTTGATTACGTCTCCTTTCATCGCCATTCTAGCTGCTTTATTGATCACAGCAATCATAATTAGGCTTTTTAGAAATTACTCTGCGAGCAGAATGAACAAACACTTTAAACGAATACAAATAGTATCCACATTCTTATTTTCGGTGACAGATGCCACAAACGATGCGCAGAAAGTAATGGGGATAATAGCTATGCTGTTACTTTACTATGGTTTCACTTCAGAATTCATAGTACCATTTTGGGTCATCCTAGCCTCATACATAACAATAACCCTAGGCGTAGTCCTGGGTGGTTGGAGGATAGTGAAAACTATGGCCAAGAAAATAACCCGATTAGAACCTTATCAGGGCTCTTCGTGTGATCTAGCTAGTTCACTAATACTTGGAACAGCTGCAATTTATGGTATGCCTGTTAGTTCAACACACGTTGCTAATGGAACGTTAATTGGAGTAGGATTAACACGTGGAGTCAAAACTGTCAAATGGGTAACAATTAGGAATATTTTGTGGGCTTGGATCTTGTCCGCACCATTATCTGCAGGATTTTCGTTTGTCCTCTATCACACCATTAGACTCTTCACTTAACAGCGCGCGCAAAAGAAGAAGATATTAGCACATTAGTTTTTCGGGCTACGCTGCGGTAGGGGTCTCCGCCTCACCAAGAATGGATGTTTCTTCTCGCCAGATTTGGACAGAGGATGGCGTCACGACTACTCGCTCCTCACCCAGACGGGCAATATCTCCGCCGACAAGTTTAGTGAATGCACACAGGTCATCCACTGCCTGTTTAACATCCTCAACACTTTTCCTAGCCAGCGGACTAATTCTTAAGATGAGGATGTTTCCCGACTTCACTTCACGTTTAACTGTTTCTACGTCTTCGAGAGTGCGTAAGAGTAACGCTCTCAGATAGACCTTAGTCGAGGCGTTGGCATAGCCTGCTGGAGCTCGCTCGGTTCCCCGTATTCGGTTAACGAATTTTTCGATAGCTTTCCCCAAAGTGGACACTGGTCTTCACTCCTTCAATAGCTTTAGTTGGTTAGATCAACTTTAAACGTTTCCTCTTCCTGGACTTTCAAGCATCGTCAGTCATGCCTTTGGACATGAATAACCGCTCAATAGAAAGACATGTAACCGACAATTTCACTCGTTGGTTAAAGACCCCCGTGTCGCTCAGAACCTTTTTTTCGGAAGAGAACAACCCATGAATCTACTGGTCTTTGATGAACTTCCAGATTTTGTCACCTATGTAATGGATGTTTTTCACGATTTTTCCATGCTCAATTTCGGTCATACTGTGGGAATTAAAGAGGGCGAGACCTATGGCCAAGGGCTTGCCATGCCGCTCGTCAATGATCAGCAGAGGATCGCTTTCCTTGAACTTTCCGGTTATTCGGCGGACGCCAGGAGCCATTATGTCGGCCCCGTTGCAAACATGAGGAACGGCGCCCATATCCACAACAATCTGAGGAAGAAAAGAGAGAACTTTGTCGAAGATCAATGTGGGAAAAAGTACATTGTTAAATCTTACCATCATGGGCTTGCCATTAACTAAGAAGACCTCCAAGTCGTGGGTTTCGACGATTTCAACGCGCGGGTCAAGCCCAAATATCTTCTCAGCGTCGAATCTGAGGTTTCTTGAAAACTCGAGAAGAAGTTGTTTTGCTTCTTTTTCCCTGAGAGATCGACGTCGGAGACTTTTGGGCAAGATTTACATCATCCTTTGATGAATAACATTTAAATTACTGGTCATCGGCACGTATAAAAAGACGATGACTAGAAAGAAAGAAGGGACCACACATGAGTGAAATGACTACTCAAATCTTGGAAGAAAGTCTCGGAAAAGCTGTTCTTGTACGATTGAAGGGCGGAAAGAGTCTACGTGGTAAGCTGAAGGGATTTGATCAGCATCTCAATTTGGTGTTAGAAGAGACAGAAGACATGACAGATGTAGGGAATGTGAAAAAGTTGGGGGTTATCATAGTTCGGGGAGACAACGTGGTAATAATCTCTCCGCCGCCTAGGTGAAAAATGTGGGGAAGACGAGCAAGGGCACTTCCTCTTTTGGAAAACGGGGGAGAAAGTCTCTTCATATTCGATGCAGACGGTGTGGAAGACGATCTTATAGTGTTAAAAGGAAGAAGTGTGCTGCTTGCGGGTATGGGGAGACGACTACGATTAGAAGGTATAAATGGCAGACTAAGACTTTGAATCGCGTAAGGCTACGCTAACTTATTTCAGGAGTTGGAAGAATCTTTTATCAATTCTGACGAAGATTAGTGGTCCTTTGCTTTGGGAGAGCTCTTTGGCTTTTTTCATTGCTCTTTGCGTGATGTTTAAAAGTTTTTGATTTGCGTAGATTTTGCTCGTGGTATGTTTTGCTAGTTCATTTTTTATGAGGGTTTCTGCGAGTATGGAGGTGCCGCAGATTTCTCCGTTTCGTATTAATTTGCTGATGATTATGTCTTTCATTTCAGTGCGGTAGGGGAGTTGCGTCCAGAGGGGTTCGGCTTTGAGTTGGCGTTGGTTTGTTTTCTTCCAGTGGAGGTGGTCTTCGTTGGCTATGAGGACTTTTACGCGTTCATTCCATTTCTTTATCCAGATTCCTGCCCACAGATTTATGAATTGTTGAAGTTCCTTCGGGTTTTTTTGGAGGTATTTCTGTATTTTTTCGGTTAGTTTGATTTTTGCGTTTTGTTGGCCGGTGAGTTTCCAGTGGAATTGTAAATAGTTTAGGAGGTCGTAGCTGGCGATTTCAAGGATTTTTTTGTCTGTAGTATTGGGATTGAGTTGTGGGTTTTTGTCTTGGAGGCTTTGGGATAGCATCTGTTCGATGGTGTTCATTGGGGTCTCCTCCTTTCTCATTTTGATTAAAGGTTGCGGGAGGTATTAAGGGTTTGTTTAACATTACTCTATAATTTTCTTTGATAACTATTTTCGATTACAGAGTATAGTGGTTTCCGATAAACGTTTGTGAGCGAGGATTATTCTACAGAGGAGGGATGTTGACGGTTTGGTTCATGGTTATCTTATTCCAGGCAATGGAGAGAAATTTGTGTTTTTTCATCGATACAGGCAGTCTTCACGTTAGTGGTTTCTCTGCTGCAATGCACAAGCCTTAAACATAGTTTGTGTTTTACATCAAAGGCACGTACAATAGACTTCCGATAGGGTGAAAGCATTGGATTTCAAGTTGAATGCGGAACAGGAACTAATAGTTGAAGCAGCCTCTGAGATAGCACAGGACTTTGGTCCAGAATATTGGAGAGAAAAAGACAAGAACCACGAGTTTCCTGAGGATTTCTGGAAAATTTTGGTTCAGAATGATTTTCCAGGCATCGTTATCCCTGAAAAATACGGTGGGACCGGTATGGGAATGTTGGAGATGGTCTTGGCGATGGAAACTTTGACATCTGAAGGCTGCGGATTGGCGGGAACATGGTTTCTTTGTTTGACCTCGGTGTTTGGAGCCCTCTCCATAGTGAAACATGGGAATGAGAAACAAAAAGAAAAATACTTGCCACAGATTGCCAAAGGGTTGGAGTTCTGTTTGGCGTTAACCGAACCAGATGCAGGAACAAACACCTTGAACACGAAGACCATGGCCGCGAAGGAAGGTGAAGAATACATCATCAACGGAGAAAAGATCTTCATTTCAGGTGCTGATAGATCTAAAGGCATGGTTCTCATAGCAAGAACGACCCCGCAAGAAAACGTTCCAAAGCGAACTTTGGGGTTGAGCCTCTTCCTTGTTGACCTGCCCAACGCTGCAGTCGAAGTCAGTCCTATCGAGAAACATGGAATCAATTACTCCAGAACATGTGAACTCTACATCAGCGACCTCAGGCTTCCGGAAGAAAATCGGCTTGGGGAAGAGGGGAAAGGCTGGTATCTTATACTCGACACTCTAAATCCCGAAAGAATGTCCTTTTCGGCAGCTTCAGTCGGACTCGGGCTTTTATCCATCACGAAGGCTGTGGAATATGCAAAACAAAGAAGAGTATTCAGGGCGCCAATTGGGGCGCATCAAGCAATTCAATTCCCACTGGCCGAGGCAAAAGCAAAGATTGAGGCTGCTCGGTTGCTCAATTACCAAGCTTCGTGGCTGTATGACAACGGTCAACCATGCGGGGCGGAGGCTAACATGGCCAAAGTTGCTGCGGTTGACGCAGGAATTGCAGCCGTTTATCATGCCATGCAAGCTTTTGGTGGCTACGGTTATGCTGTTGAGTACGATGTGGAGCGTTGGTGGAGGGAGATAAATCTCATTAGACTCGCACCAGTAACTCATCAGATGGCCCTCGCCTTTATTGGTGAACACATCTTGGGGTTGCCAAAATCCTACTGAACTTGCGAGCGTCATCGTGTGGATAAGATAAACCAACTACAGAAATTAGGGAAAAAGTATTTAAAA
Source organism: Candidatus Bathyarchaeota archaeon (assembly GCA_029882515.1). Classification (GTDB taxonomy): domain Archaea; phylum Thermoproteota; class Bathyarchaeia; order Bathyarchaeales; family Bathyarchaeaceae; genus JAOUKN01. The sequence continues at coordinate 2,969 of JAOUKN010000080.1, read as the reverse complement.
CATCTATCAATGGATAAGAACAAAACCACCTAGGAGAAACCGCGGTCATGGTAAGAAAAGCACGAATCCGACTTACAAGCACAGATTACAAAAAACTTGAAGAGATATGCGGTGAACTGAAAACCATCGCCGACAGAACAGGCGTCAAAATTATTGGCCCAATCCCACTTCCCACGAAAAGACTCCGGGTACCAGTTCGAAAGACTCCTTGTGGCCAAGGAACCGCCACCTGGGACCGATGGGAAATGCGCATTCACAAACGCCTCATCGACATTGACGCTGAAGAACGTGTAATGCGGCGAATAATGAGGATTCGTGTTCCAGAAGAAGTGTACGTAAGCATTGAACTTGTGTAACTGACCACGACGACCAGCAAACGCTGGACAACAAGTTTCTTGGCTTAGGTTCAAGCCCGATGCGTGCGCGTTCGGGAAAATGGAATTAAAACTATAGCAACCACGTATACGTGGTCCAAGCCGAACCACGATGTCAGCAGCTGGAGTATTCCCATTCCATTCTACGAGGTTTGGAGTAGGCATACCTTGAGTATTGTCTCGAAGCTTTCCCGTGTTCGGTTCTGTTTGTAATTCCTTAAGGCTTGTATCAACTTTGCTCTATCAAGTTGGCCAAGTTCTGTCTGTATTGCTTTTGCGATTGGGCTGCCTATAAAGAGATAGTGACACGTTGATGTTACGTTGGAAACCTTTCGATTGACACTTGCCGATTCAAAATCGACTATCCAAGGCTTTCCGTCAGCATCTGCAATAATGTGTTTTGGAGCTCTGCTTAACTCTCCGTGATCCAAACCCAACTCATCTAGTCTCCACGATTGCTCCAGAACATTCCGCAGAACTCGTTGAACCCTAAATTTTGTTCCTCTTCCACTCAAAGTATGAATCCATTCAGGAAACAACATCCCCTCAATAAATTTCATGATGAGAAAATTGTCACTCACGTCAAGCAGACAAGGCCCAACACTCACCGTGTTTGCCTTCTTCAACATTTCCGCTTCATGCTGCATTCTTGTTCGATCGGCGTCTACTCTCCGAATTTTCATCGCAACCTTCTCGTTTCTTCTGTACGCTGTAACAACAATCCCGACGCATCCCTTGCCCAACGCCGGCAAGCCAGAAACCACTTTTTTACCCGAAAACTCTATCGCTGTCACCCCGAGTTTCCTCAGTTCCTTCAGGCGTTTTCTCAGCTCTTCTACACTATATCGAGGATAACATACGACTCGGCCGTATGCTTCTTCGTTCAATTGCTCTAGGTGAACGAGTTCATTGGCACGCAAGGAAATCCCTTCAGCCTACAGTGTGCTGAGAGGATATAGTATAAAAGTAAGACTCGCAAGATTGCCAAAAATTATGTATATCGAAGGGATACCACATCGTCTGTTTCTGATGAAGGGCATGCGTGTGTAGAAGAACCTCTCCTTTCTCTCTCAGCGCTTTTTGAAAGCGAACACGCATTCCCCAAAGGATCTTAAGAACCTAGGATTTCAAGTTTATGGAGAAATCTTCTATATTTGATAGACTCTCTAGCTCATGATTAAGAGTGTTATCACGTCAGGAACGGTGAAGACTTGAGGACAAGACCGATTATAACGCTGCTTTCAGATTTTGGATTAAGAGACGCTTACGTTGCCGAAATGAAAGCAGTCATATTGTCTATCAATCCACACGTGTGTATAGTAGATATCAGTCATGAAATTGAGAAGTTCAACATACGCATGGGCGCCTTTATCCTAGCTGCTGCAACGCCCTATTTCCCAAAAAACACCATTCACGTGGCGGTCGTCGATCCTGGGGTGGGGACAAAGAGACGCCCAATAATAATCCAAACCAAACGAAGCTTGTACATTGGCCCGGATAATGGGCTTCTTCTCCTATCGGCCCGAAAGGAAGAGGTTACTCATGTGTATCACACCACAAATCCCAAATACATGTGCCCAAAAATCTCTACAATTTTTCATGGAAGAGACATCTTTGCTCCAGCAGCCGCTCACCTATCGATGGGACGCGCTCCCTCTGAGTTTGGTCCCGAGATTCACGATTATGTCATTCCACAATTTGCAGAACCCTACATGAAAAAGGGTGAACTAACCGGGGAAATCATGCATATCGATAGCTTTGGAAACATCGTTACCAACATTTCATCAAAGGACCTCGAAAAACGAGAAACTAGCATAGGTGAGTTACTTCACGTGCGAATTAAAGGAGAAATGATTGACATGCGATTTTGTTCAGCCTATGGCGAAGTTCCTGCAGGAACCCCACTTGCAATTGTTGGCAGCCACGATTTTCTGGAAATCTCCATAAATCAAGGAAACGCTTCTCAAACGTTTAAGTCAAAGCTAGGAGACGCGGTCAGCATCCATTTCCGTTGAACGCAACAATGATATTGACCCAAAAACAGATGCAGGCACTCTGTGGGTTATATGGCAAGTTTATTTGCTATTTTTAATGTCTTTGAACGGTTGGGATGCGACAATGGTCTACAAGACGATTATGCTGACGGATGAGCGAACTGCTGTGCTTGACTGGCTCACAGAAAATGATTTGCCAGAGGTTGTAGACGCACTCAACAGCGTAATTCGTGATGGAAAATATCTCTTCATGGACAATGAGATAATGGATATGGAAGAGGAGCAAAGATGGTTTGAGCGTGGCACTGAGGCTGGGATGCTTTATTTAGTTGCAAGAGTTGATGGCAACCTAGTCGGCGGTGCAAGCATTCACCCTCATACCGACAAACGGGCCCACGTAGCAGAGTTTGGCATCTTCATTCGTAACGGGTATCGCAACTTCGGATTGGGAACAAGTCTAACCCAAGTGTTTATTGAAATCGCTAAAAAACGTGGGTTTGAGGTTCTTCAGCTTTCGGTCTACGCCATAAATAAGAGGGCTTTTCACGTTTACAAAAAATGTGGGTATAAAGAATGTGGCACACTGACTAGAGACATAAAA
>JAOUKN010000196.1 GCA_029882515.1 Candidatus Bathyarchaeota archaeon | reverse complement strand
TATTCTTTTTTGAGTATGGCTTCCCAGATTCCGAATCCAGTTACTGTTTCAGGCGTCTCAACAGGGTTGTACCATCTTTTCTTCGTGCCGGCTTTAGACCTGATTTTCCATCCGAAGGATTTTGATTCCCTGTCTATTCTCTCTAGCAGGTTTTCTATTTTTCCAGCTATCTCTTGCCTGTCTTCTTCTTTAAGGCTGCTGGGGTCAATTTCAGCTTCTGCGCCTAGTTTATCTAGCTCGGAAACAAATTTTTCAATTTTTTTGAGGTTGGTGGTTGCGGTGAACCAGAATCCCCAGTCTTTCGCCAGTAGTTTGGCTATGTATGAAGCGTCTATTGCTTCTTTTTCTTCTTTTTCTCCAATCTTGTGGGCTTTCAATAGAACTAGGCAGTCCTTCAAATCTTTTGCGCTGAATGCTTCCCACATTTGTATTTTCTCAAGCAGCATATCGGTCACAGAGATCGTTGGGTGATCCATTTCCAGTCTTCCCTTGAAATCCACTGGATGATTCGCTACTATTAGTTTGTCGTAGAAAATGTCCACATAGAACCAGCCCTTTGGATGGTAGTATATTTGTCTTTCAGATGCAGCTGAAGAAAGAGTCGCCCTTCTCTTAGCATATTCCATCTCGCTGAAAAGATCCTTGATTTTGTCCCTATGTTTGCGATACGACATGAAATCTATGTCTGTGTATTCTTGGCCTTTAACAACTCCTGCCCCTGTTCTACCGAGTTTCCTTGCAAACTCCCTAAACTCTTGACTGTGCATTGCTACACCTAATCCGCCGAGGATTCTAAGGACTATCCCTTTCTTGTCAGCTTCTTTAATTATTCTCTCAGCTTCGTCGAAAAACACTTTTGTCGGAACTATTCCTTTCCAGTCTTTAGGTAGTTCTCTTCTAACTTCTTTATCGAGCATCCAGGACATGTTACCGTATTCTCCTTTTAACCTTCCATTCTTTGGAGCCTAATTATCTTGTCACCTTTAAGTTCGATTAGAAACGCCCTTAGAATCCCTTCAGCGTATTCGCTTCCAGGGTTGACGCAGTATGTTCTGCCGATTTTGATCGAGCCTGCGGCTTCGTGTATGTGTCCATGTAGTCCTAGTAGAGGTTGGTGTTTTTCAATCATCTTCCTGACGGCTTTTGAGCCGACTGGAACTATTACAACATGTCCTGCTTGGAGGACGGGGTTGAGGTCTTCATCGAGTAATGGTGCTTCATCCAGCTTGGATTGATAAGGTGGAGAGTGAAAGTTGAATATAGCTGACTTGGGGTTTTTCAGTTGAGAAATGTATCTTTCCAGTCTCGCCTCAAGTTTTTCTTCTGACTCTTCGCGGGTAGTTTTCCAAGGACTAGGATCAGTCCACCCTGTGCTTATCATCTCGTGTCCGCCGATGTCTATTACTTTGCCTTCTCCATTAATTACGTCTTTGTGATCTCGAATTATGTCGTCTACTGGAAATCTGTCGTCATTTCCTGGACAGACTATCACCCGGGTCTCGCTTGGAAGCTTCTCTTGGATCAGGTCAAACCAGTTCTTCAACGTCGATTGCATCACTTCCATAAACACTTCATCTACTTTCGCGCTGTCTTTTCTCATTTCCTCAACATGTTTCTCATCGGTCAAATACGCATAGTATCCTATCCCTTGAATGTCCTTGAACGCTTTTTCCAATTTGGTTGAGTTGATTAAATGATTTTCACCTAGGAAGTAGTAACTGTATTTTCCATCTTTTCTCTCAACTATGGGAACAATCATCTTTCCGGTTAGGTCTCCACCGGAGATGGCTACGTTCACTTTCATCATACATGAGGCGTTTAGAAATTTTCTCCAAGCACCTTCAGACCCATGCATGTCGGTTGCGAAGAGAATCTTTGTTGTTGAGCCCTTTTTCCTGAACAGTGGTGTCAATTGAACCATTCCTGCCTGAGAGATCTCATATTTCTCAATGTTACGGGAGGATATTTAAGTTTGCTCAGGATAAAGGACGGCACAAAGTCACGAAGGAAATTACTATGCTTTTCGATTGAGAGCTCCAAGTCGCAGTTGGGTGTGGGAGACGTGCTAAGACCGTATTTTCGCTGTTTCAACGCTAAACGAGACCCTTTCAGCCGAAAAAGCCTACAAATGTATGGAAAAACTTAAATTCTCTGAAGGTCAAACCGAAGGGAATGGTGAAACGTATGAGTTCAAGCAAACCT
>JAOUKN010000195.1 GCA_029882515.1 Candidatus Bathyarchaeota archaeon | reverse complement strand
TTAGAATAGTTAAGGTTGACGCAATGCATAGGCGTACATTCTTAGCTTGTGTTTATTATTATAGCCTTCCTGAGTTTCCCGAGAATTGTGGGTTGGTTAAGGACAACTCTCTGTTTGTTCGAGACGTCTTGGTTTGCAATCCTAACAATCCACATGTTAAATATGGTGGCCAATACGATCCACATTACGAACACAATTTTGCCCCACAGTTTAAGATGTGTTGGAAGCAAACAAGAAGAAGAATAATGTCCATAAAAAACGCCAACCTTTATGACAAGATCTTTCTATTATTTAGAACGACTAAAGCATTGTTGTCAAAGTCAGGTGCTCAGTACATCTCCGGTTACTATAACATTGATATAGATAAAGTTGATGTTGACCCTGATTACGGAGAGCCTGTACTTTATGCGAAGGAAGCGAAATTCTTAAACTCGAAAAGTGCAATAAGCCTTTCTGATTTTCTGGTCAAATACCCAAATCGTAGATTCCCCTTTTCCAGTGAGACAAGGGACGGAACCCTGAAAAAACATCTAGTCTCTTGGATTAAGAAGATTGAACAGGCGCAAAATCATCTTGATGATTATATAAAAATGACAAAACAGCTAAATCAGGTCTTCAAATATCATGAATACGAAGAAGGAATGTACTCCACATGCGAAAATTGTAAAAACATTGACAAGTGCTACCTGACGAAGAGAATTCATAAAAAAGGAAAGCTCTACCATCAACTGCCAAAAGACGTTGCCTCTAGAATTAACAATCACTACAAAAGGGCAATTGAGATAGTCTGACTTGGAGGAAGATATAGGCATTTTAGAGTGAATGGACACGAAGGAAGCATTGCATTATGAAAGCTGCGAAAGCCAAAATAGGAACATCCCCCAAATCAAAGGATGAAATACGTGAAACTATCCTGCGTTTTTTATATGACACCTACAAGACTGCAAGAAGTCTAAAGCGTTCCAGAGTGAAAATAAGTGTCATAAAGAGGAATCTCAAACAGCAAGGATTGACAGAACAGGAGATAACTAGTAATCTTGACTATCTTATCCAAACGGATTGGGTAATAAGAGAAACCGAAAGTTACCAGCTTCGCACAAAGAGAGGCATCATAGATACAAGATCAGAGTATTACAAGATCTCAGATAAGGGCATTGACCATTTCGAAGGAGCATCAAGATTTCAAAAATCTCATCCTCCCACAGGTATTAACGTAACAAATATTCAAGGTGTGACTATTGTAGGAGACGGGAATATCGTCAATGCAAAGTACAGCGATTTGTATGGGAACCTTGGTTTGTTGTCAGAGGAAGTAATGAAAAGTGATCAATTTACAGATGAGCAAAAACTCAACTATCACGCCGAAATTAATACAATAAAAAGTCAATTGTCCAAGACTTCGCCAGACAAAAGAATCATAGCAAAGGCTTGGGACAAACTGAAACCACTGGCAACGGTCGCCGGAATCGTTAGTTTCTTCGATAGAGCAAATGCGTTGATAGAATTGTTGCGGAGATCGCTGTAGCTCGTCATGCTTGCATCTGCTAGGGTTTAACGAACCATGAGCGCGCATTGAAAATTGAAAACACACAATCAAATGGCAACTTGCGCATTCAATCTTCTTCGTTCTCCTAGTTCGAGTGATAGTATTCCTCGCAATTCTCTTCGTAGCTCGCATTCGAACTCGGTCAGAATAGTCGGTAAACTCTCTTCAAGCGTGCATTTGAAAAAAGTGTTAGAACTGTAATTGCTCGGCTTAGATTTGCAGAGTTGTTTCTTATCGCACCGCACTGTTTCGCTGTTACATGAACGTGGCAACCACCGAAACGACACCTTTCTTCAACCATCTACCATTCTCAATGTCAACATCAAAATCAGTACTCTTGTTAAAAACAGCGTTTTTCGGAAAACTGGTTGCGTCAAAATGAGGATAGCCTAGGCTGGTGAATTCGGAAGGGGAGGGGGGCTATAGGGGGTCTAGAGAGAGCCTTGCTAGTTTACCATAACTCTTTTTTCTCGCTTTGAGAATTTAGAAGCCTGAGGAGAACCTTTCTTGTCTGAACCCGTAAGGATAATAGAGAAGAAGCCCGCACCTTCAGACGCCATAGTGGTTCAAGGGCTTCCCGACGTGGGTCTAGTTGGACTAATCGCAACAGCCCACATAGTATCCCAGCTCAACCTACAGGAAATAGCATACGTAGACTCAAACCTCCTCCC
>JAOUKN010000194.1 GCA_029882515.1 Candidatus Bathyarchaeota archaeon | reverse complement strand
CATACTCCAGCGTCTTCAATAGTCCATCAGTGACTGCCACACGGTTTCCAGCTATTGGCGAACCGTAGGCGAACGCGTTTGGAATTGGAATTTGTGCAAGCATGAGCCTAGGCTTTTTTATGCCGCTTTTTCTGCTGAGGTTTTCAACTGTTTCGTGAAGCTTTGGATTTTTATGTTCTGGAATTGCCCTTACGCGGTAAAGGGCGTCGATTATGTATGGTGATATCAGCCATTGAAGAATGTTGAATGCGACAATTAGGATGCCTAAAGTTACCAGATTAAACGAGCCTACAAGGCTTAAGATTACCGTGAAGAATAATGTGGATAAGCCTATTATTACGGCTAAGGTTCCAACCATAGATACACGAAGCTTCCAAACGCTCACTTTTGTTCACCACAATCTTCACAGATAAAGAGTTACTTATATCCTTTACTTCATTCGGTTCTGTTGCGTCTTCTGGTGTTCGTTTACGGTGTTGCAAAAACAGTGGTGAATAAAATTCATCAAATAGAATCCTAGCTTTTCTTAGCAAAGAAACAAACTTGTTTCGGTTTGGAACCTGTATGTTGTTGCTAATCATCCATTTACAAGCCACATCTAATTGTTCAAGAAGCTCTAAGTTAAGCTGATGCACTCTTGCTAGTTCGTTGAAAGTATCGGCTGCTTCTTTGAGAATGTCACTCAAAAACAATTCACCTGTTATCTTGAGGCCACTTGTCGCGTTTCCTTTTCAGCTTTTGCCACTCTTTCAGACATCTATCTATATGGCTGAATACTGGTCGTTTAATGGTTTTGTTCAGCATATCAAGTTGAGATCTTATGTTTGATGAATCCACGTCGACTTTCTTGGTGATGTCTTGAACGATTTTCTCAAGATTAGCTAAAGATTATGGAAAAATAGTCTAGTCGCGCGCGTTATGTTTGGAAAAAGTGACTATCACACCTTGCGTTCCGCTTGTCCACATACGCCTATCCCTACAAGTATAACCTTCAGCTTTCACTTCCACAATACACTCTATGACAGAGCTTGGCTAGAAAAAGGCGAGACGCTACGGAAGAAGTTTCCACTGTCTTAGTCTGAAGTGTTAGAGACATGCATTCATGATTGATTGGATTCCGTTTTTGAAACCCTAATAGAGATTAGGCTTAGAAATAAAAATGCTACTATGAGAATTGCGAACACAGCCTGTTCCCGCGCGAAGACATTGTTGTCATTTGTACCGTTCTTGTTGTCTACGTCAGCTTCTGTATCCACCCTTTGATTATCTCGATAAGAATCATGCGAATTGTCTTCAACAGAATCGTCGTTGCCCAGTGTTTCCTTCAAGTCAACTTTGGTAGCACTGTTTATAGCGTTTTTCAAAGCATGGAACAAATCCATCACAGTCACGTTACTATTCTCTTTCTCACAAGGAATCTTCTCACATCCAAACTTGACGAGGAATGTGTCTGCATTATTTACATTTAACTCGGAGGACCCTGCAGTCAAAGCAAGGAATTCTATTTCACAAAGGGTTCCAGTACCGTTGAAATTCGGTTGGGAACTTCCGAGGATAACGCTGCCAATCATAACATAGTTCTTCCGTATCACTGGTCCTTCAGGTATAAAGGCTTTACCTTCAAAGGCGTGTCCTTGCGGATACCGAGCATCGATCAACTTCAGTACAACAGTGTTATAACAGAGCTTAACTTGCCATGAATACATATCGATGACATTTACCACTTCGAGTGCAACAGTGAATGTGGTGCCAGGCTTCACTTGAATTTTAGACGGTTTTAGGCTTATTCTTGTGGGGCCCTCAGCAGGGACATATACATTGGTATGTACTGATTCAACATTGTTTATGATCGTGTATTCTCTCGGTATGGGCACAACACAAGCAGTTATGTTGTAGATGTCTTCAGTGGTTGGTGTCCAAGAGTAGCTGAGTGTATACGCTAAGCCGCTCGCAAGTTCAGAAATTATTTCTGATTCAACCAGAACGCTGTCAATCAAGAGTTGAAGATGAACATTTGCCTCGTTGCTTGATCCCAAATTATATACAGCCACCTGAATGATTGTAGATGTTCCTGTTGTGATAGAGGTAGGAGACCATACCGTTACGGCGAGGTCATATTCATGGGCAAGAAGTGGTTTCAAAAATGGAAACTGATCATTGTTGTCTTTGCTAATAATGTAAGACGTGTCCCCTATTCCATCACTACCTGTCTTATTCTG
>JAOUKN010000193.1 GCA_029882515.1 Candidatus Bathyarchaeota archaeon | reverse complement strand
GAAATAGGTTACGCATACACGCTTGTGGATGCCGAATCAGAAGTTGACGAAATTGTCACAGCAATAAGAAAAGGTTCATGCTCGCCCCATGGCAAAGCCATACCATTAACAATGAGACTTAAAAAGCAGCTCCTAGTTCTTAGAAGAAAATTTGGCTAGGAGAAAGGTTGCTCGAGGCTTTTTTAATTGGTATAGGTTCAGCCTTACATAGTGAGTGGCGATGTCCCCCGCACATACTCTTTTTTCCATGTGTGTTTTCGTTTTTCATCTTGAACAAGAAAGCGCGCGCGAAAGAAGATTTGAACATAAACAACTTTGAAGTAGAAACGGGTTTTGACATGTTTTTCTTTTGATGAACAAGTGTTTATGCCGTTAACAAAGATTGACGGATACACATTTCAAGTGAATTTTGGAGATTTTAAAACTTGAAAACTTCGAAATAGTTAAAAATTGAAGACGACTCGAATCTGCGTCATGATCAAGGCAATTGAAATACGTGTGAAAAATATGTGTTAAAATCTATGTTTAAGTCTCACCTACTTAGGATAAAAAAAGGGAAAGTCTAGTCTTGTTGTTTCTTTCTGCGTGTAACATAGACAAGTGATATTGCAACTACCATTATTAACGAAGCAAAGGCAATCCATGAAGCCAATAGTTCAGTTTTGTTTATTGGAACCCAAAAGCCACCAACTGGAGGTGGATAAGGTGGAGCGCAGGGCGAGCGATCTGTCAACCACGGGTCAAAATCGATGTTATCACCGACAGTATCTCCAAGTCCAGAAGGATTCAGAGTCGGATGATAAGGCCCACTTGCCTCACCCCACCAGTTAGAGCAGGCATCTACGTTTGGAGGTCCGTCATAGGTTATTACTCCATGACCCGTGTTGCCTTCTATGTTGTTGCAGTTAATATGGTTGGTGCCTGCAGCTCTGGACGGACGCCACACACCTACACCGTAGTTATTGTCGTGAAGATAGTTACATTCGATATGGTTGTTGTTTGAATCATATAGGTATATACTTTGGGCGAAGTCAAATGTCCCCCCATAAGGGAACCAATCATCGTGACCGTAAATCTCGTTGTACTCGATTGTGTTGTCATCGGCGAAGGACAATTGAATTCCGTATGCAGAGGCATCCGGTCCATTGGGATATGTGTAAAGCCCGTTATTGTAAATTGTGTTTCCCGAGATGGTGTTGCCCTCCGAGATGTAGCTGCTGGTCGTCCCTCCGATGTAGATTCCTTGTCTGTCGTTATTGTATATTTCGTTGCCACTAATTATGTTGTTGTCGAAGTCGTCGCTGTCTGACCAGAACATTATGCCCGTACCCGCATATCCTGGAATATTTAAGTGGTCATGGATGACATTGTTAGAGATAACCGAATTGTCAGTTCCCCAAGAGGCAACTCCCGCCGTAGTGCCGTTTACAAGTTCAAACCCATCGACGGTAACGCCATCAGCTGCAATAGTTACACACGGCTCATTTTGATTTCCGTCGATTACAGGACGAGAAGCTGCCTTTAACGTTATAGACTTGTCTATGTTTACATTTTCGATGTATGTTCCATGATGTACAAGTACTGTATCACTAGGGCTTGCATCGTCTACTGCGGCTTGAATTGTTGAGTAAGTTTGTCCGGGTCCAACGTGAAGTTCAGCTGGGCTTGCACGTACATTTGGTATTGCAATAATCACTGATGTCGTCAAGAAAGAAACGAACAAAAACGTCAAGACTAAATTTCGTTCATATTGCACTTGTTGTCTCCCTTCTCCTCTTCTACGGTTGAACGAAGTATCATTCTGCATATAAGAATTGTGGAATCTAGTTCTATTTCGCCTTCGCAAAGCTGTTCATATTTCAAATGATGCAGTTGAGAATAAAAAGTGAATGGGAGGGATGTAGCCAGCATTCACCACTCTGAGATACGTTCAACCATTCCATTGCAAATGATACATATAGAGAAATATTGGCGCGCGCGAAATAGAATTCTTGTCTTCCCTCCATTAACTTAGTTTCAAGAATCTCAAACTGTTTAGAAAGAGTCTAAAGGCATTTCAAGATTTCATCAGTGGATTTCACCTTCAAGAACACATCTCTTGCAAGTCTTACAACCGCATCATGATTTTCTTTTGTGGTTCCCGTGCATGCATCCTCAACGAGAAGAACATTATATCCCAAATCTGCACCATGGACAGCTGTTGCTAGAACACACTGGTCAGTTAGAAATCCCAC
>JAOUKN010000013.1 GCA_029882515.1 Candidatus Bathyarchaeota archaeon | reverse complement strand
GGTGGTACTTACTCTGGGAATCATTCCCAGTTCAGGCACTCAAGATTTGGCTCGAAAATTGGGAATCCAATTTGGTTCTGACGACTTTCTTTTGGAAAAACACTACAAACTTAGACCAGTGGACAGCCAAAGAGAAGGAGTTTTTGTTGCTGGATGCGCCTTGAGTCCAAAAGACGTGAGAGAAACAACCTTAGAAGCGATGGCTACCGCTTCGAGAGTCGCCACCTTTATTGGAAAAGGTGAAATCTCCGTGTCGCCAGAAGTAGCCTACATCAACCCAGAAAAATGTAATCTCTCCGGGATATGCATGGATGTATGTCCAGTGGCTGCAGTAGAAAAGACTGCTGATGGTATGGTGATTAATCCTATTTCCTGTATCGGATGCGGAATCTGCGTGCCGAGATGCCCTCAAGAAGCAATTGAACTGAATAACTATACTGACAAACAACTGATTGCCCAGATAAGAGGAGTGTGCGCAGGCGGGCAATCCCCAAAGATCATCGCCTTCCTTGAAAGGGAGATAGCCTATGGGGCTGCAGATTTGGCTGGACAGACTCGAGAATCTTATCCTTCAAACGTTGAGATAATTCGTGTGCCGACTACGGGACGAATTGGCTTAAAACATGTGTTACATGCATTCGCTGCTGGGGCTGACGGTATCATTTTCGTTGAGGATCATGGCAGTGTATTCAGTGAAGAGGCACTAAGAGAACAAGTTATTCAATTCAAGAAAGAATTAAGGGAATATGGCGTCAAGCCTCTTCGTCTAATGTCATTTACTACGACGCTTCCAGAGTATAACAAGATACTGAATATATTCGAAACCCTCAACTCGAGAATCTCGAAGATTGGCCCTGTACCAGATGATGTGCGCCTAAAAGTAAAGGAAAAACTAGCTACAAAATAACAAGTTCTCTGCTATTTGATCTTGCGCGCGCTTATGAAACCCTTACGACTTGTAACTATCTGACCGTACAGATTTGAGTAGGAAAACAATGGCACGTACCACCTCTTTTATTAAGCTTTGATCATCTAACACCATCTTGATAGTGTGTGGTGACTTGGATGATCCCTACAATAGCAGTATTGGGGACGACCAAATCTGGAAAAACTACGTTGATTGAATATCTGATCTCTAATCTTTCCAAGGAAGGGTTCAGAATAGGGACTATCAAGCACATACATGAATCTGGGTTCTCCATCGACGTGAAGGGCAAAGACACTTGGAGACACGCAAAGGCAGGTGCAAAAATAGTTGTAGGTGCAGCACCAAACGAACTAGTTGTGATTAGAAAGAAAGAGACTTCTGAAAACGAGCTGGAAGAAATAATTGATCGAATTAAAGACACACAGTTAGATTTGCTAATTATTGAAGGATTTCACTCTGTAGTGGGTCAAAGGAAGGATATCCCCAAAATTGTGACTGCTAAGACTGAGGAAGAACTCAGAAGAACTCTTAGCAAAACTGTCGCTCCCGTTCTAGCTATCACAGGTTCATTTGCCAAACTGAAGACTGTTCCAGCTGGAGTAAAGACACCCATTATTGACATAAGAACAGAAGGAAAGAAAATTCTGGCAATAGTTCAGAAAGTCTTTGTAAAGAAGTGAAATTCTAGCGCCTGTATTAAGTATCAATCCTTAGATTTCGCTATAGATTTTCAATGTATCAAGACACATGACCCTAAAAACGTGAGTTATACTTTTCCCCATCCGTTTCTTTGCTGTAGTCTTTCATGAAGGAAATATGAAGATAACCTGAATTATATGAAATGCTGCCGTGATGTATGTTGTCTGAATCCAGTTGCTTGGTAACGATCCATGGAATCGTTTCTTATACCAAGATCCCCCATGGTTCTCTAACTTAGGCTCTTGACCAAGCTTCTCAATTTTGTGTCCAGTTTTCAGCCCTAGATGTACGTACACTCGTTTTTCTACTTGAAGCTTGTTGACCAGCGCGTCGAACAGATCGCAGTTTTTCTTTCAAGAGCGTTGTTTATCGCTGTCAAGGCGATGCCCGCACCGTTGTGTGCTATTCTGGTGATATTCCAAAGTATCAACCTCAAATGTGGCATTTCAGGAAGCTCCTGCATCAATCTGTCTCTTTCCAACTCAACGAATGTTAGCATTTCTAAGACACTGTTTGCGATCTTGATGTCTCCTATGAAGAAGCAGTCTATAGATTTCAGGACCAAGTCGTGGGACAAGTCGTTTAGATTGCTTATCCTTTGTGTTACCCATTTGGGCAATCTGTCTTTGTATTTCTGTGATAGTTCAATAACTCTGCGTGCTATTTCTTCAGCGTAATCTCCAATCAACTCAAGATATCTCAACATTAGCCCAAAGTATAGGATGTGCAAGGGGTCCTTCAATCCTATTTCTTCAGCTACTTCTCTTTTTCTTTGTGCAGAAACTAGCAATCTCATCGCAAGCAAATACATCATATCGGCTTCATCCTCTCGTCTTATGGCATTCTCTGCCAACGAGATATCAAAGTCTGCAAGTGCTTGTACTGCTTCCTTTACAATGGTCAACGAGAGTATGGAAAGCCTTCGAAGTAGCATGTCCAAATGGAATTTTCTCGGGTCAACAGAACATTGGAGTGTAATACGATCCGATGTCTCTTCTATGATTCCTAACCCGATAAGTTTGCGCATTATCCCCCTGACTTCTTCGATGTGTTCCGAACGTACCCTATCAGAAGATATTATTGAGAAGAGATCGCGACCAAGAATGTAGCTACCAACGATTACACGCTCCAACATTTTTGGATCGTCACACAAATCACAGTTGCAGATGTACTCCTCAACTCCTTCTCTCGGGCTAAGAATCTTGCTTGGAAACATCTTGAGTGAGCCATCTTTTTCTTGTGTGAGGAACATGGTGTCTCCACGTTTCAGATTCATTTCCTTCACCCAGTTGCTTGGTAGAGAGACCGATAGGGTCGAGTAGCCAACTTTTTGTAGCTTTCTGCTCTCCATATGATTCAACCCAGTAATTATAGTAATTATCAGTATTCACAATATAAAGATTATGCATTTATAGATCGCGCATTGTAAATATACTTGCGTAAAAAGGAGGGTGGCACATATGCAAAAATGGAAAACTGTAAGGATCCGGCAAGAACTCGCAAAGGAAATCGAGAAAAAGGTGAAGAAGAAGCAGTACCAAAGCCTCTCCGATTTCGTTTCAGAAGCAATTCGACTTCGTATGCAAACATTAGCCAAGGAGAGAGTGTCCGAATACCTAGAACGCGACAAACATAGCAGAGCCCCTCAGCTGATGACACAGTCATTCTACACGCCAAAACACGTTTGGGCTCAAGCAACTCCTCAAAGAAACATCAAAATCGGAATAACCGACTACTTCCAGAAGCAAGCCAAAGAGATAGTTCATATCAAAACTGACAAAATCGGGGAAAAAGTTTCTAAAGATGAACCCTTTGGCATGGTAGAAACTTGGTGGTTCGTACATGACCTATATTCTCCATCAAACGGAAAAATAGTCTCAGTTAACGAAAAAGTCACCGACGATCCATTTACATTGAACGCAGACCCACACCAATGGATTGTAGAAATTGAACCTACACGCATGGAAATTGATTCTTGGATGAAAGGAATGCTAAGTATGGGAGAATACGAGAAACTAATCACCAAACTTGAAGGTCAACCCACAAATAAAATGAATGCTAAGTCGCGCGCACACAAATGAAGGCTGGGAAAAAACACATGCCAGAATGGAGAACCGTACGCATCAGACAAGAACTAGCGATAGCCGCGAAAAGAACACTTGAGACGAATCAGTACGCGAGTCTCTCCGAATTCGTCTCCGAAGCCATTCGCCTCCGCCTTAATGAACTGAAGCAACCTGAAAGAATAGCTGAGAAGCAGATTGAATACCCTTTGATCCACGAACGACTGCTTTACACCCCTAATCACATGTGGACAATAGTAACTCCAGAAGGAAACATAAGAGTAGGTTTATCTGACTACGCCCAACGACACTTAAGGGGAATAGCTAGTATCCAGACAGACCCGACTGGAAGTGAAGTGAAGAAGAAGCAGTCCTTCGGAGTTGTTGAAACCTGGATGTTTATGTTTGACTTGTACTCTCCTGTCAGTGGTAAAATTATTAAAATTAACAAAGCCCTCCAAGATGAGCCTTACATAATCAATGAAGATCCATATGAAGCAGGATGGATAGTGGAGATCAAACCTAACAACCTGATCACACTAGAAGAAGAATTAAGGCATTTAATGAAACAGCAAGAGTACAAAACGTGGGTAAGCACGTTAGGGCGACCTAGAATTCTGGCTCTTTGATTCCCCTTTTTCTAACATCGAAGTAGACGATACGGATGTGCTCCAAACAAATGGAGGCAACTAATCGCGAATTCAAGAATAAACGGATGTTACCTCCATGTCGTGCCGCATGTCCAGCCGATGTGAATGTCCAAGGATACATTGCTCTACTTCAGCAAGGTAAATTCAAAGAATCAGTGGAACTTGTAAGACAGAGTATCCCCTTTCCTGCAATTTGTGGAAGAGTTTGCTATAGTCCATGCGAAGATGCGTGCGCAAGAAAAAATGTTGACGAACCGGTAAGTATCCGTGATCTAAAATGGATTATCGCAGATATTGAACGTGAAGAAGGGCGAGTAAAACCGGAGCCTGTACCTAAGACGCATAGTGAGAAAGTTGCCATTGTTGGAGCTGGACCAGCAGGTTTGACTGCGGCATATGAACTCGCAAAACTTGGTTATCCTGTTACAGTTTTTGAGGCGATGCCTAAACCTGGTGGCACAATGCTGTATTTCATTCCTGATTCTCGCTTGCGTAAAGATGTTGTAGCTAATGAAGTAGCTTACATTCAAGATCTTGGTGTGGAAATTAAGACAGATGTGCTATTTGGCAGAGACCTATCACTCGACAGTCTCCGAAATGACGGATATGAAGCTGTATTTCTAGCAATTGGCATACAAAAAGTTTGGAAGAGAAAACTAGCATCCCAAGATATGCCACCTCTACCCGATACTCTTTTGAACGTGGAAGAAGACGAAGACGAAGTCCCCACTAAATTGTCCACCGTATGGGTTGATCCATTAACACTGGAAACTCGAATTCCCGGCGTTTTTGCAGGAGGCGATATACTCACCGGAAAAGCATCCGGCATCGTTTATGCGATAGGGGCAGGTAAACAAGTGGCTGTATCGATCGACCACTATGTGAACAGGCGAGATTTGAGGATTGAAAGAGAACAGAAAATTGAAGAGACCACGTGGGTTAAAGACTGGGAAAGAATTACGAAAAAACCGAAAAGGTACATTGGACCACGCACGGATATTGGAAAACGTAGAGTAAGCTTTGAGGAAGCTGAAGAACATTTAGCTAAAATCAAAGAAGCCGCCATCTTCGAGGCTCGAAGATGTCTTGAATGCGGTCCATGTATCGTATGTCTTGGAAACAAAGGATTGTGTGAAGTTGACAAGGCAGTAGTTAGCGAGACTTTATGCACTGGCTGCAACGTTTGTGTGGTAGTCTGTCCATTTGGCGCCATAAAGAAAAATGAAATGGAGATTGCTGAAATAGACGAAGACCTGTGTAAAGGCTGTGGCGCCTGTAGTGCAAGTTGTCCTGAACAAGCGATAACAATGCAGCGACTTACAAATGCTCAAATTATGATTAATGTTGTAGCTGCTCTGGGGGGAGAATTCTCATGATGTTTATGCCTAAGATTATTGGTTTTGTATGTAATTGGAGTTTACCAGTGGGAGTGGACATTGCAAGTTCTAGTTCAATACATGGCTACCCCAAAATACGCATCGTGCGAGTAATGTGTATTGGAATAATCGACCCATCTATCGTCCTAGAGACCTTTGCAAAAGGGGCAGATGGTGTTTTGGTAATTGGTTGTCACCCACCCGATTGCCACTACATCGAAGGAAACCTTCAAGCAGAACGGAAAATCAAGATGCTGAAGAAACTCATATCCCGAACTGGTCTAGAGCCAGCGCGTCTTAGGTTAGACTGGGCTTATGCATCTGAAATTGAGCGCTTCACAAAGATAATTAGTGACTTTAGAAATCAGGTGACAGCGTTAGGACAGTCTCCTTTGGCTGGAGAAAGACCGGATACTGACATTCTTATGAACATAAAGGCTGCTAAAGCCGCAACAGAAGATTTTAGACTTAGACTCTTGGTTGGCAGAGAAATAGAGTTGACTGAAAAGAAGAACATGTTTGGAGAGAAGATGTCACAGGGAGAATTTGACAAAATGATTGACATCGCCATTGAGACTGTATATCTACGCAACAAAATATATCTATTCGTTAAAAACGGCCCATTATCAATTAGGGAACTTTCCAAGCGTCTAAATCTTGATCCCAGAGTAGTGCTGCACCACATGGTGGTTATGAAACAGGAAGGTTTGGTTGCGGTTAGTGAGGTCAAAGGAACGACTCCTTTGTATAGTGCATTGGGGGAGGCGAGATGCTGAAGAAGATTGGGGCAGTACTTGTTGTTGGCGGTGGAGTTGCCGGAGTACAAACATCTCTTGACCTCGCAGAGTCTGGATTCAAGGTTTACTTACTAGATGAAACCTCCAGCATAGGCGGGGTAATGGCGCAACTTGACAAAACCTTTCCCACCAATGATTGTTCAATGTGTATTCTCGCCCCGAAACTGGTTGGTGCAGGAAGACATCCAAACATCCAACTCATAACAAATGCAGAGATAAAGAAACTGCAAGGAGAGGCTGGAAACTTCGAAGTCACAGTGGCTAAGAAATCCGGATACGTCAATGAAGAAAAGTGTACCGGATGCGGTATTTGTGCCCAAAAATGCCCAATCGAAGTTATCGATGAGTACAATGAGGGCTTAGGAGTAAGAAAGGCAATATACCTAAAATACCCTCAAGCAGTTCCCTTAGTCTATACTATTGACAGAGAACGATGCATTGGATGTGGTACTTGCCGAGAGGTATGCAAGGCTGATGCAATCGAAATCGGCAGTGAAAAGGAAACTGTCATTTTGAATGTTGGCTCAATAGTATTGGCGCCTGGTTTTGACGAGTTTGACCCAAATTTAAAAAGTGAATATGGTTATGGCCGGTTTTCAAATGTACTTTCAAGCATTGAATTTGAGCGCATCTTAAACGCTTCTGGACCTTATGGCGGAATTATTCTACGTCCATCCGACGGTGAAATACCGCGTAAGATAGCATTTATCCAATGTGTGGGATCCCGTGACGCTAAGATAGGAAACAACTATTGTTCTTCTACTTGCTGTATGTATGCTATTAAAGAGGCTGTGATAGCAAAAGAACATAATCCTCAACTTCAATGTACGATATTCTTCATAGATGCTCGTGCATATGGAAAAGAGTTTGATGCTTACTACGACAGAGCCGAAGGAGAATATGACGTACGTTTTGTTCGATCCAGAGTTTCCCGTATAGAAGAGAGGCCTAGTTCATCAAACCTCATAGCGAAATATGTAAACGATAAGGGTCCAGTGAACGAGGAATTCGATCTTGTGGTTCTATCGGTAGGAATGAACCCACCCAAACACGCAGAAGACCTTGCTAGAGTGCTAGGTATTGAATTAAACGAATATGACTTTTGTTCAACTCAAACCTTCTCGCCATTGGAAACTTCTAAACCAGGGATATATGTTTGTGGAGCGTTTTCTTCTCCAAAAAACATACAGGAAAGTGTTGCACAAGCAAGTGGAGCTGCTGCCAAAGTTGCTGGCCTAATCTCTCAGGAGAAAGGAACACTCACAACTGTAAAGGAGTATCCGCCCGAGAGAGAGGTATCTGATGAGGCGCCTCGCATTGGAGTGTTTGTCTGTCGCTGCGGCATAAACATCGGTGGGGTCATTAATGTACCCGAGGTCGTGGAGTATGTTCGAACTTTGCCGGATGTCGTGTATGCAGAGGAAAATCTGTATACCTGTTCGCAAGACGCGCAGAAGAGAATCCTGGAGACGATAGAGGAGCATAATCTGAATCGGGTGGTTGTGGCTTCATGTACTCCGAGGACTCATGAACCGCTCTTCAGAGAAACTGTTCGAGACGCACGGCTCAACATTTACTTGTTTGAAATGGCCAACATCCGAGATCAATGTTCATGGGTGCACATGCACGAGCCTCAGAAAGCAACTGAAAAGGCAAAGGACTTAGTGAGAGCAACAATCGCAAAAGCACGTTTACTAAAGCCTCTACCAAAGCCGTTGATCAATGTTACCCCCGTGGGTTTAGTCATTGGTGGAGGATTATCGGGGATGACCGCCGCATTGGATCTTGCGAAACAAGGCTTTGAGGTCCATCTAGTAGAAAGGGAGAAAGAGCTAGGGGGAAACCTGCGACACATACACTATATTTTGGGAAGCGAGGACCCGCAGCAAAGACTGACATCAACAATTAAGGAAATCTCTGAGAACGAAAAAATCCATGTCTATCTAAACACAGAACTTGTTGATGTTACTGGCTACGTCGGAAATTTCAGAACGACGTTAAACTGCAACGGAGAGAGAAAGGAAATCGAGCATGGTATCGCTATAGTGGCAACTGGAGCCCATGAGAACAAGCCAACTGAGTATCTCTACGGTGTAGATGAAAGAGTTGTTACTCAACGTGAGTTAGAGGAAAAACTGGCCAAAGGTGACTTCGAGGCTAGAACAGTTGTCATGATACAGTGTGTCGGATCAAGAAATGACGAGCGTCCAAACTGCTCACGTATATGCTGTGCTCAAGCAATTAAGAATGCTTTAAAGATCAAGGAAGTGAGCCCGAAGACAGATGTTTACATCTTGTATAAAGACATCAGAACGTACGGATTCAAGGAAGATTTCTATCGTGAGGCGGCAAACAAAGGAGTTTTGTTCATTCGCTATGACAACGAAAACAAACCCAAGGTTACACAAGAAAACGGAAACCTGAATGTCTTGGTCTGGGAGCCAGTCATAGAGACATCGATTCCTATTGAGCCAGATCTTTTAGTTCTAAGTGTTGCTACAATTCCAAATCCAGATAACAAACGTATGGCGCAAATGCTGAAGGTTCCACTCACTGAGGATGGCTTTTTCCTAGAAGCTCATGTGAAGCTCCGTCCAGTCGATTTCGCAACGGAAGGAATATTCCTATGTGGGTTGGCACATTCACCGATGTTTGTTGAGGAAAGCATTTCGCAGGCGTGTGGAGCCGCAGGCCGTGCAATGACCATTCTCTCCAAAGAAACGTTAGAGGTGGAAGGAGCTATAGCCAGCATCGATGAAAACTTATGCGTCGGGTGCGGACTTTGCGTGAGTCTTTGTCCATATCGTGCAATAGAGAAAGATGAGAAAGGCACCGCGAGAGTAATAGACGTTCTCTGTAAAGGTTGCGGTACTTGTGGAGCGAGTTGTCCAAAGAGGGCGATTATGATACGTTACTTCACTGACGAGCAGATTCTCGCTCAAGGTCTTGCAGCATTAGGGAGGACTCCACATGACTGAGTTTGAGCCTAAAATTATTGGCTTCCTATGCAATTGGTGCTCTTATGCTGGCGCCGACTTAGCAGGCGTGAGTCGGATTCAGTATCCTGCAAATATTCGGGTAATAAGAGTGATGTGCAGTGGAAGAGTGGACCCAGTTATCGTTCTGGAAATGCTTGCTAACGGCGCAGACGGAGTTATAGTCACAGGATGTCACCCTGGTGAATGCCACTACATGGAAGGAAACCTTCAAGCAGAACGGAAAATCAAGATGCTGAAGAAACTCATATCCCGAACTGGTCTCGAATCAGAACGCCTTCGACTTGAATGGGTCTCTGCCTCGGAGGGCGCCCGATTTGCTGAAGTCATCAAAGACTTTACAAACCAGCTCAGAAACTTGGGGGCGTCTCCCTTGGCTGGAGAAAACCCGGACAAAACCATATTAGCTGGCATAATTGCCGCCAAAGCAGTGGCGGGAGCTTCCAGACTGAGAACACTGGTAGGCAGAGAGCGGACCCTGATTGAAGAAGGAAACGTATACGATGAGAAGGTGGGGCAAAGGGAGTTTGACGAAGTGATGGATGGAAGCATTGATGCCGAGTATATACGAAATAGAATCCACCTTCTCGTGAAAGACAAACCCATGTCTGTTGAGGGACTAGCTAAACATTTGGGCTTGGATCCGAAAAATGTGTTACGTCACATAGTAGTTTTGAGGCAGAGAGGTTTAGTTTCGCTGGATAGAATTGAAGGCGAAGATCCACTGTACATAGCATTGGAGGTATCGTGATGAGGGACAAGGTGGGTGCCATACTCGTCGTGGGTGGCGGAATCGCCGGAATACAGGCATCGCTCGATCTAGCTGACTCAGGGTTCAAGGTATATTTGCTAGACGAATCACCAAGCATAGGAGGCACTATGACACAACTCGACAAAACATTTCCAACTAATGACTGTGCAATGTGCATTCTCGCGCCCAAACTGGTTACGGCTGGGAGGCATCCCAATGTTGAACTAATAATGGGAGCAGAAATAAAAAGGGTCGAAGGTGAAGCAGGTCACTTTCAGGTTAGTTTGGTAAAAAAACCTAGGTACATTGATGAAGAGAAGTGCACAGGCTGTGGGGTATGTGCTCGAGAGTGTCCCGTTGAAGCAATAGATGAATTCAATGAAAGGCTAGGAGAGAGAAGTGCGATCTACGTCAAGTATCCTCAAGCGGTTCCTTTGGTCTACGCTATTGACAGAGACAAGTGTATCGGGTGTGGCACCTGTCAAGAAGTCTGCAAGGCAGGTGCTGTCCAATATGACGAAAAGGAAAAGGAAATTACAGTGCATGTTGGGTCGGTTATATTGGCACCAGGTTTCGAAGAGTTTGATCCAAAGCTCAAAGGGGAGTATGGCTATGGTCAGCACTCGAATGTTGTGTCTAGCATTGAATTTGAGCGCATTTTAAGCGCCTCAGGACCCTATGGTGGATTGGTTTTACGTCCTTCTGATGGTAAAGTTCCACGGAAGATAGCGTTCATTCAATGTGTCGGGTCACGTGACGCTAAGATCGGAAATAATTACTGTTCCTCAGCTTGTTGCATGTATGCCATTAAAGAGGCGGTCATCGCTAGGGAGCACAACCCAGATCTCCAGTGCACTATTTTCTTTATGGATGTACGCGCTTACGGGAAGGAGTTTGACGCCTATTACAATAGAGCAGAAGACGAATATGGAGTGAGGTTCATTAGATCTCGGGTATCCCATGTAGAAGAGGTTCCAGAATCGCAGAACCTCTTGGTGAACTACGTTGAAGACGGGAACCCCAAGACAGAAGAAGTAAATCTCGTGGTGCTATCGGTTGGAATGAGGCCACCTAGGCACGCTGAGGAATTGGCCAAAACGCTCAACATTAGATTAAATAAATATGACTTCTGTTCAACTCAAACCTTCTCACCATTAGAAACTTCTAGACCAGGGATATACGTTTGCGGAGCGTTTTCCGCCCCAAAAGATATTCCTGAGAGCGTGGCGCAGGCGAGCGGGGCAGCGGTGAAAGCGGCCAGCTTGATTTCTTCGGAGAGAGGAACGCTCACAACTGTAAAGGAGTATCCGCCCGAGAGAGATGTGTCTGATGAAGCGCCTCGCATTGGAGTGTTTGTCTGCCACTGCGGCATAAACATCGGTGGTTTCGTCAACGTACCCGAAGTTGTTGAGTATGTGAAAGCACTTCCAAATGTTGTTTACGCGGAGCATAATCTGTACACTTGCTCAGAAGACACGCAAAAAGGGATAAGAGAAAGGATCAAGGAACATAATCTGAATCGGGTAGTTGTGGCTTCATGCACTCCGAGAACTCATGAACCACTTTTCAGAGAAACCGTTCGAGAAGCCGGACTTAACATTTACCTCTTCGAGATGGCAAACATTCGTGACCAATGTAGCTGGGTGCACATGCACGAACCTGAAGAAGCAACTGTAAAAGCGAAAGATCTCGTTAGATCCATTGTCGCCAAGGTCCGGTTGTTGAAGCCTCTCAAAAAACCCATGATAGGTGTTACGCCCACTGGTCTAGTTATCGGGGGCGGCTTGTCTGGGATGACTGCTGCCTCAGAATTGGCAAAACAGAGCTTCGAGGTCCATTTGGTGGAGAAGGAGAAGGAACTGGGAGGGCATTTACGCCACATCCATTATGTTCTCGGGTCTAAAAACCCGCAAGAGCAATTGAGATCAATCATTAAGGAAGTTACTGGAAACGAAAAAGTGCATGTTCATCTAAATTCTGAAATCTCGGATGTTGAGGGATACGTTGGAAACTTCAAGACAACATTGAACTGCGATGGCAAGAAGAAAGAAATAAACCATGGCATCGTGATAATAGCGACTGGAGCCAAGGAACATAGGCCAACCGAATATCTCTATAGCATCGACAAAAGAGTTTTGACCCAGCAGGAATTAGAAGAAAAGCTGACTAATGGACAGTTTGACGCCAAGACCGTGGCGATGATTCAATGTGTTGGGTCGAGAAATGGCACGCGTCCATACTGTTCGCGAATATGCTGCTCTCAAGCCGTAAAGAATGCCCTAAAGATTAAGGAGTCAAGCCCTGAAACAGATGTCTACATCCTTTACAAGGATGTAAGAACCTATGGATTCTTGGAAGACTACTATCGCGAAGCCGCAAGCAAGGGAGTTTTGTTCATTCGCTACGACGACGAAAACAAACCCAAGGTCACACTAGAACACGGAAAACTGAACGTCTTGGTTTGGGAGCCAGTCATAAAGACATGGATTCCAATCGAGCCGGACTTCTTGACGTTAAGTACCGCAACAATTTCAAATCCAGACAATGAACGTATAGCAAAAATGTTGAAAGTTCCACTGAGCAAGGATGGATTCTTCTTGGAGGCACACATGAAGCTTCGACCAGTTGATTTTGCAACAGATGGTGTGTTCCTCTGTGGACTAGCCCACTGGCCAAAATCCATCGCAGAAAGTATTTCACAAGCGTGCGCCGCCGCGGCTCGAGCAATCACGATCCTATCTAAGGAAGCATTGGAGGTTGAAGGAGCCATAGCAAACGTAAATGAGGACTTCTGCAGTGGATGCAAAATCTGCGAATCCATTTGTGCGTACAATGCCATCGAAATGAAGGAAGTAGATGGGAAACTAAGGGCGCATATTCTTGAGGCTTTATGCAAGGGCTGTGGTGTCTGTGGCTCCTCTTGCCCCACAAAAGCCATATGTATGCTTCACTTCACGGATGACCAAATTCTTGCCGAAGTTAGGGCGGCATTAGAGGAGGAAGCAAAATATGACTAAATCAGCATTCAAACCAAAGATTGTGGGGTTCCTTTGCAACTGGTGTTCTTATGCGGGTGCTGACCTAGCGGGTGTTAGCCGAATTCAATACCCTCCAACACTTAGAATCGTGAGGGTGATGTGTAGTGGAAGAGTTGATCCAGTTTTCGTCCTAGAAGCCTTCAGAAGCGGAGCAGATGGAGTTCTCGTCGCTGGATGCCATCCGGGCGACTGTCATTATCTTTCGGGAAATTATAAAGCACAGAGGAGAATTTTGATGTTGAAAAAAGTTTTGGAACAGCTTGGTCTCGAGCCTGAGCGCCTGAGACTAGAGTGGGTCTCAGCCTCCGAGGGAGACCGATTTGCAACGATCGTTAAGGATATGACCGAGGAAATAACGAAACTCGGTCCAAGCCCATTAAGCGTAGGAGGTCATTTCAATGTTAAAAAATGAAAAAACCCAAGAAAAAGAGATGAAGAAGGAAATGATGCTCAAAGTGAGCGACATAGATCCGAAATTCAAATATGAGATCAGTAAGCTTCCTGGTGCGGAAAACGTTCTGCTATGCTTCCAATGCGGTACATGTACCGCAGATTGTCCTATTGCACGATTCGATGACTTCTATAGACCTAGAAAACTTGTAAGACTGGTTCAATTGGGATTGAAAGACAAGCTTCTTTCAAACGATGTGATTTGGCTCTGTTCCACATGCTTCACGTGCATCGATCATTGTCCACAAGACGTAGGAATCGCCGACATTGTACGGGCCCTTCGGAACTTGACTACAAGAGAGGGGAAAATGCCTGTTGTCTATAAGGAGATAGCTTCTAACATTCTGAAAACAGGCTACGCCTATGTGATCCCGGGGTTGCGACTGAAAAAGAGAGAGGAAGAGGGATTACCTTCCCTGCCAAAAGCTAGCGTGGAAAACCTCGCGAAACTCTGCGACATCACAGGTCTTTCTAAGATGCTTGAAAAGGTGAGAACCTAAAATGTCAGGATCAAAATATCTACTCTTTCTGGGATGTGTCATTCCCTACAGAATCTCTAGTTATGAGATTTCCACCAGAAAAGTTCTCGACAAACTTGGAGTAGAACTAAAGGAAATGCCGGAGTTTAATTGCTGTGGGTTCCCGCTGGATCCAATAAACCACGACATGATGCTTACCTTAGCGGCGCGAAACCTCTGTTTAGCAGAGCAACAAAACTTAAGCATTATGACTTTATGCAACGGGTGTTTCGGTACACTGAACCATGTAAACAAAGAACTCAAGGAAGATGAGAAAATCAGAGAGAAAGTTAACGGGTATCTGAAAGAAATAGACATGGAATTTGAGGGAACAATAACGGTCAAACATCTCATCCATGTGTTCGCGCAGGACATAGGCTATGAAAGAATAAAAGAGAGCATTCAGAAGCCACTTAATCCACTCCATGTGGCACAACACCTTGGATGTCACGTGATTCGTCCAACAAAGTATGTAGGCTTCGACGACCCAGAGAATCCAAGTGTTCTCAAAGAACTAATCGAGATAACTGGTGCGAAATGCTTGAACTATATGGATGAAATGGAGTGTTGTGGTGCTCCAATCATCGGCGTAAATGACAAAATTCCTCTTCAGTTGGCTAGGGAAAAACTTGACCACATTAGGGCTGTTGGCGCTCAAGCGTTGGTCACAGTGTGCCCCTTCTGCCACATGATGTATGATCTAAACCAGCCTAGAATAGAAAGAACATTCAATGAAAAGTTCGACATCCCCGTCCTTCATTACCCTCAACTATTAGGCCTAGCTATGGGATTCAGTCCAGACGAACTAGCCTTTAAACAGCTTAGAGTAGATGCATCTAGAATCTTAACCAACTAATTATGCAGTGGCAGAGACGGGGACCGAAAATGGAAAACGTGGAAAAGCTGAAGTTTGCGTTCTATTGGGCAGCGAGTTGCGGTGGATGTGAGATCGCGGTCCTTGACATCAACGAGAAGATTCTCGATGTCGTTGCGAAGGCGGACATCGTCTTCTGGCCCGTGGCCATAGACATCAAATACAAGGATGTGGAAGCCATGCCCGACAAACACGTTGACGTGTGCTTCTTCAACGGTGCCATACGCACTGAAGAACAGGAACACATGGCTAAACTCTTGCGGGCGAAGTCCAAGGTTCTCGTCGCCTTCGGCTCCTGCGCGTGTCAGGGTGGAATACCAGGTCTCGCAAACGTTGCAGACAGAAAAGAAATTTTTGAAACGGCGTACCTTCAATCTACTTCCACAAATAACCCTGACTCTGTGACCCCTAAAACCTCTTTTGTGGTAATGGAAGGAGAGTTAAAGCTACCAGAACTCTTCGATACAGTGAAAACTCTTGATCAAACCGTGGACATAGACTACTATCTGCCTGGATGCCCTCCGCATTCTAACTTGGTAGCTGAGGCAGTCGAAGCAATTGCGAAGAACGAGTTGCCTCCGAAAGGTGCGGTGCTGGCTTCTGAAAAATCAGTCTGTGACGAATGTCCTAGGAAAAAAGAGGATAAGAAAATCTCCAAGATAAACAGGGTCTACGAAATCGTTCCTGACCCGGAAAAATGTCTCCTTGAACAAGGAATAATTTGCATGGGGCCTGCGACTCGTGGAGGATGTGAAGCTCAATGTGTCAACGCAAATATGCCATGTACAGGATGCGGAGGACCTTGCCCAAACGAGGTGGAGCAAGGGGCAGCGATGATGAGTGCCCTCTTATCGATTCTAGGAGTTGATGGGGAAAAAGAGCGGGCGCATGATGCGAAAAAGCTGATTGCGCAGGTAAAGGATCCTTTGGGAACCTTTTACAAGTATTCTCTGCCAGCTTCTCTTATCAGAAGGAGGATTATGAAAAGTTGAAGACGATAACGATCGATCCCATAACTCGGCTGGAAGGGCATGGAAAAATAACCATCTTCCTAAACGATGAGGGAAACGTGGAAAATGCCTACCTTCAAGTGCCCGAACTGAGAGGGTTCGAGCGGTTCTGCGAAGGCAGGAAAGCTGAAGATCTACCAATCATAACTACCCGAATCTGCGGAGTCTGCCCCGTTGCCCACCATTTTGCTTCAACCAAGGCGTTGGATGCGGCCTTTCACGTCGAGCCTCCTCCAGCCGCGAAGAAGCTCCGGGAACTCATGTACAGCGGCTACTACATCTACGATCACATCCTGCACTTCTACTTCCTGGGCGGCCCCGACTTCGTGGTCGGACCCGACGCCCCGCCCGCGGAACGCAACATTCTAGGCGTGATCCAGAAGGTGGGCGTCGACATCGCGAAAGAGGTCATCAAGCACCGCGCCTACGGACAGAAAATGACCGCCATCTTGGGGGGAAAGGCAACCCACCCCACCTGCGGGCTCCCGGGGGGCATCTCCAAAGGGCTCACAGAGGAAGAGCGGCAGGACATGGAACAGATGGCACGGGCCAGCGTGGACTTCGCCAAGTTCAGCTTGAAACTGTTTGACGATGTTGTGTTGAAGAATAAGACCTACGTGGACCTGATCGTAAGCAGCCCGTACACGCTCAAAACCTATTACATGGGGACCGTGGACCAGAATAACCGGGTGAACTTCTACGATGGTAAAGTGCGGGTGGTTGACCAACAGAATAGAGAATTTGTGAAATTTGCCCCATCTGACTATCTCGATGTCATCGAGGAACGCGTAGAACCGTGGACCTACACCAAGTTGACGTACCTCAAAACGGTTGGCTGGAAGGGCTTAGTGGACGGCGCGACGAGCGGGGTATACCGGGTGGGGCCGCTGGGACGGTTGAACGCGTCCGAGGGCATGGCCACACCGCTGGCACAGCAGGAGTACGAGCGGATGTACGAGACGTTGGGCGGAAAGCCGGTGCACTCGACGCTTGCGTTTCACTGGGCTCGCCTGATTGAGCTCCTGTACGCAGCGGAACGAGCCGTGGAATTGAGCACCGATGAGGAGATCACCAGTACCGATCTTCGGAATGCGGTCGGCCCCCCAGGGGAGGGGGTGGGCATCGTGGAAGCGGCGCGGGGCACCCTGATCCATCACTACCAGCTTGACGACGACGCCTTAGTAAAAAGGGTCAACTTGATCGTGGCCACGACGAACAACGCGTCGGCCATCTGCATGTCCATACGGGACGCCGCCAAAGGGCTCATTCACGGTGGAGTCGTGAACCAAGGATTGTTGAACAGGGTCGAAATGGCCTTCCGAGCCTACGACCCCTGCTGGGCCTGCGCCACCCACCTTGCCATTGGCCAAATGCCCCTTGAAGTCAGAATATATGATCACAACAAAAATTTGCTGAAAACCATGAGAAGATAATAGGCACGGATTTCATCAATAGAGAAGGAGAAATTCGGACTACAGACACCTTTTTCGTTCAAGTCCTTGTTTGCATCTGTTAGACCTCAGCCAGTCTACCGTGTTTAAAATACTTTCCTCAATCCCAAATCTAGGCTCCCATCCAAGACTCTTCAACTTGTCTATTGATAACAACATTATAGGCACATCTCCAGGCCAGCCAATTTTGCCTCCACTATATCCATACTGCACATCTTCCAAGCCTAGTGTGGAAACAATTAAATCAGCGATTCTTTTCACTGTGATCTGTTCTTCGGAACCCACATTGAAGACAGAAAATTCTTTTCTAGTTTTTTGAACGGCAAACAGTGTTGCATCAATAGCATCATTTACGTGAAGGTAAGACTTCTCTTGGTTTCCATCACCAAAAATTTCCAGTTCCTTTGGATTCGTCTCAAGTTTCCGGTAGAAGTCGTAAACAACTCCATGAGTTAGTCTCGGTCCAATGATATTCGCATATCTTAACACTGTTGCTTTTATGCCATAGAGTTGAGAATAGGTGCCAACATAGTGTTCGCTGGCAGCTTTTGCGGCGCCGTAATTGCTAATTGGAACTATCGGTGCGTTTTCTGGAGTTGGAATCTTTGCGTTGCCATAAACGACGGAGGAAGAAGCGAAGACAACTTGCGGGACATTGTTTAGTCTGGACGATTCTAGAATGTTGAGAGTGCCTAGGACATCTATTCTGAAATTTTCCAAGGGTTCTTTCAGACTCCTTCTGACATCTGGGTCAGCAGCAAAATGGTAGACGACATCAACCTCTCTACAGGCATTCTTCACTTCCTCAAAATTTTTTATGTCGCCTTCAATTATTTTGATATCCAATTCTCTCAGAAATTTTCTTCTACTTGAAGAAAAATTATCAAATACTACAACTTCTTCTTTCCCCACTAAAGCCTCTACGAGGTATCTTCCGACAAACCCTGCACCGCCAGTTATTATAACTTTCATATTTCAGAAGCCCCAAATTGATGCGTCTAAACGCAAGTTGTAATCGCAATGAATTATATAAGATAGCTACGCAACAGACCTCTAGTCAATCTAATGACACGTGCACGCAAAATCCATTTAATCTCTGTAGTACCCCGAAGATTCTCAGATGACCTTTTTCTTGTACGTCGCCTCGAATCCAAAATACGATAAACTGATCTATCCAGATTTCTATTATCTAACCGCTCATAGAATATTAAAAGTAACCAGAGAGTCCTCTAGAAACATTAAAATTCCACAACAATGGATACCAAGTTTAGAGGAGCAAAGTGATGTCTGAGTCTAATCGTGGACTTGTTTATGAATGTGTGAAATGCGGCGCCAAAGTTTCATCAAAAGAGTTGGAGTTACGAGGAGGTCGAATAAAATGCACTTTTTGTGGATATAGAGTTCTTAAGAAGATAAGACCTCCTGTTGTAAAACGTGAGCCGGCAAAATAGAGTTTCCGAGAATCCTAGGCTATACCAAATTGAATGCACAAATGGCATATCATTATGTCAGATCGTAAAAAATAGTGCGCCATGGTTGAATATCATCTCCGGTATCAACGATTACCATTCATTTCTTCTGCAGTTGCTTTGATGAACTCTTGAGATAATCGTGCAGCTCCATACTTTCAGCTAGCATGGTCCTCAACTGTACTCTTCCAAGTCCTTTTGGAGCCCTCTCCTTACTAGGGGCTTTTGATGAAATCTAGAGATGCTTATATTCGGTCAGATAAAAAGCAAACATTCTCAACTGTCACGATGTGTTGGTAGGACTTAAAAGTTTCAATCGGTTCTTTTGAACAGATGAAAATGAAATCTAAGAGAGTAGAAACCATAACTGACCATATTTCTCTAATCCATGGGGAGAACAACGGCAAATTTCCTTATTCACATTCCATTCTCATTTTGGATGAAGAAACTGTATTGATAGACACCGGTTGTGGTATTCAGACTTTGAAGCAGCTTAAAAGAGATTATGATATAAGCTATGTGATCAATTCTCACACACATCCAGACCATTCCGCTGGCAACTGGGTGTTCAACGATAGGCCCATTTACGTACCTGAAGAAGGATTTGATACTAGTGGAGATGTAGTTGCTCTTTCTGAAAGATTTGTCGGCAAAAAGCTTGCGCAGGTTTGGCAAAAATTTGCGAAAGATCTTATGGAGTTTAGAAATTGTAGTCCTACAAACAGTTACTGCGGACAAACCATCTTCAATTTTGGAAAAACAACCCTTGAACCGATTTATGCGCCGGGGCACACGAAAGATCATTATTGTTTCTATGAGCAGAGAGAAGGAATTCTCTTTTCGTTTGACTACGATTTGACATTATTCCCGTGGTATGGTCACAGAGAATCTAGTATTCTGGAATTTAAGGAATCTGTGAAGAAGCTCAAAGCTTTATCTGCAAAGATTGTGGTATCGTCTCACAGTGGAGTAATTACCGATGGTGTCGATATTAAGTTTGACGAGTTTTGCAAAAGAATAGATGAAAGGGATAACAAGATCCTCTCCTTATTGGGAAGCAACAAGACTATCGAACAACTTGTGGAATCTGTTCCAATTTATGGTGGATTCCCTTATGCCGAACCTCTACTTCGTTACTGGGAACGCCAAATGATTAAGAAGCACTTGGAACAATTGGAACTCCTGGGCAAGGTGAGAAGGATGAAAAATTCAACATTCGCCAAATTATAGACCTAGTCTGAAGAATGTGAGTTTTGACCCGATAGAGTTGTTATGCGTGAGCGTGAAAGAGACGTGTGAACTCGCTTAAGCTAACTTCACTACTATGGCAATGTCCAGATTTTCAGAAAAAGAAAGTAGATGGAGGATTTGAGAAATCGTTAGAAGATTTCTTTTTCGCCGATTTTCCTCAGAGCTTTTCCTTTGAGTTTTACGGCTGGCCCTAGTTCTTCTGGCTCTATTTCCGTTGTCTTCCGCTTTACCGTTTCTCCGCAAACGCCTCTAGGTAGCAAGCGTCTCTTTATGCAAGTAGCATAACTGCAATTTGAGATTCTGCATTCCTCTTCTGTCCATTGGCACCATATGTTATTTCCATGATACTCTACGGCATTTTTTCCACATCGAAACAAATTGCATTTTGGGGAACAATATTTCAGTTCAGTCAACATAAGCACACTCACTTGAAAAACAAAGTCTACAGAAACGGAGTCATTTCATTAACATAAAATGAAACAAATGAATATTAAAACTTTTCCTTAATCATTAGTCTCTTCTGGCGCAACTTTCTTATGGGCGCTTCTCTGCAGATATCTTTTGTACATAAGGCCTGAGAAAAACGCCGCACCTAACAAGATGATTGAAACATAGGTAATAAGTTGGCTGGTTTCAAATAGATATCCGCTGACAAGAACGTGTTTGTCCAACTTAAACACTATCTGTCCAGAAGTTGCTAAGTTTATAGTCCGAGCTTCGCTAAGACTTCCAGCTACGTAGACAGAAAGTCGATAATCTCCGCCTATGTTGGGCAGCGCAACCTTCCCTTCCGAATCCGTTTCAGGAGGCGGCTCAATTTTCATCCACTCCTGTTCGCTTTCTCGCTCTATTTCTACGATAGCATTTGAGACTGGCTGTCCGAGATAGTCGACAACTTTTACAGAGAGTGCAATACCGAAGATCCTGCAATAGATCACGTGAAATTGATCTTCAATTAAATCTAAGACGGTTTCATTGAGAATGATCAGTCGCTTGAAGTCTACATTATAGTTGCGCACTACTATCTTGTATCTTCCAAAAGTGAGTTCTGAGGCCCAATTTCCTGTCTCGTTTGTGGCTTTAGATTGCACAATGCATTCACTGCTCCATTCGTATACGGTTACTTGGGCATTCTGGAGTGGGTGTTCGTTTGAATCTAGCACGTGAATGAATAAAGGATAGGTGGGGCAAGTTAAATTGACCCAGAGGGAAGCAGTGAGATTCCCGATTATTGTGGTGTTAAAGAGATGATTATAACGTCGCGCCTCAATCGTGTAACTTATATTGATAAACGTATTGGGGAGAACCGCAATTCCTGTGCTGTTGGTTACAACCGAGGTTTTTGTTGGGATCGTTTGGTTCTCTACAGTAGTACGGTTGTACATGAAACTTACGTTGATGAAGGGCAGCGGAGTCTCATCAACATCCTTAATATAGGTTCTAATGTGAACAAGTTGGCATGTCATAACTTTAGTTGTGTTCTCTGAGAGAGAAAAAACAGGTACGTTTCCGACTTCAACATTATTCAGTGCCGCTTTGAAACTGTAATTGCCAGCATCGAGCAAGAATTTTGCCAATCCATTTTCGTCGGATATTCTTATGACACCCGTCGAGGAGGTAACGTGTTCGCCCACGTTGATATAAGCCTCAACAGCTATACCACTCACGCTTTCATTGTCAAGATTTCTAGTGTGAATTTGACAGAGGAATTTGACTATTGCAATAGTGAAGTTTTGGGTGTCAGGGACAGGTTTGATAGTGTGTATTGGAGTGGAATTGGTTATGGTCACCCTGTAGGTTTTATAACTAGTGATTGCAGAGATCTTCCAACTTGCGTTAACGATGCCATTCACTGGGGACACGTTTTGCGAGAAGATAGTTCCTGTGTCTGATGTTATATTGATCCATACCCTTTCATTAGGTTGGGTATACTTCGTAGCTTGAATGTGAACAATTTGAAATCTGTGGTATCGTGTCGCGTTTGTCAGTCCAACTGTGAAGTTTCCGGTTGCGAGGGTATTGTTGAAAGCCATTTTGTATATTCCAGTTAAGTCTGTATGAGCATTAGTGCCGAAATCTCTGGGATACATAACGTTTGCCCATCCATGACCTGTGTTTGTGGTGTTTGTCAATTGAATTGATGAATTGGAGAAAACAGTGTTGGCTGGGTCTGTAGTAGTTACGTCTGCGACGTAACGAGTGTTTGCTATTCCTCCTGTCACACTGACTCTGATTTCTGTAGATTGCCCTTCCTGTAGTTGCCTTGGGGGAGATGGCACCGCCGCTTCTATGTAGTACGCGGTCTCAAGAGTGAATGTTGTGGTATCACTGTAATCTGTAGTTCCGTCATGCAGTCTCACAATATAGTTGCCTTTTGGGCGGTTGGGTATGGAAAATGTGGCGTTGACAGTTTTGTTGGCGGTTGTTCCGTTCTGCACTCCCTCTTCGTCAAAGAAAATTGTGTAGGATCCATTGGGTGTGTCAATTTCTCCAACGATTCGTATCGTGTCTCCAACATGTCCGGTTTCCGGAGTAATTAACGTGATGCTTACTGGAGGTGCTATAGCTCCAAACATAACGAGTGGGGTAAGCGTTATTACGAGAAGTACAGCTACAGATATTGTTATGATTTTCCGTTTTCTTGATGCAGTTGTATGCAACGCTTTCCCTCAAGTGAGTTTTCAATGGTTCTCGGGCTATTTGTGATGTCAACATTTTTGGCAACGAACGTTTTAAGCTTTCGGGTTCTCTCGCCACACGCCTCTTCTTAGAATGGAAGAATATCAAAAATGTTTTCTAGGCTACAAAGTAAAAGGTGTTTAGGTGATAACTTGATTGATGAAATCTCAAGTTTAATACAAAAGCACGAAAAATGGCGTTGGCAAGAGTGTGTTAATCTTATTCCCTCAGAAAACGTTATGAGCCCTGCGGTTCGTTCTTTTCTATCATCCGATCTCGGACATCGATATACTTCAACAGATAAATTTTACATGGGCACCCGTTTCCTCGATGAGATCGAACAGTATGGAGAGAAATTGGCTAAAGATGTTTTTCGATCTGACACTGCAGATTTGCGTCCGCTTTCGGGCCATATAGCGGACTTGATCTTTCTAGCTTGCTTCGCTAAGCCAAAGGACACTGTTTTATGTGTTTCGCCAATAGACGGCGGTTACCCGGGAATCTGGGAAAAGGGGGCACCAGATTTCTTGCAGCTTCAACGAATCAAATTTCCTTTTTCTAAGGAAAAAATGAACATAAAAGTGGATGAAACAGTAGATCTGATTCTGCTGAAAAAACCCAAATTGGTCATTTTTGGAGCAAGTCTCTTCCTTTTCCCTCAACCTGTCTCAGAAATCATCGAGGCAATTCGTGAATTAGATATCCATGTTGGATACGATGGCTCTCATGTTCTTGGTCTAATTGCGGGGGGAGAGTTTCAGAATCCCCTTCGAGAAGGAGCTTCGGTTCTTTTCGGCTCCACTCATAAAACCTTCTTCGGGCCTCAAGGCGGAATTATACTTGCAGATCAAACGCATGGAGAAATCATAAAGGAACGGATATTTCCAGCCTTTGTGGACAACGCACATTGGAATCGGATAGCCGCTTTGGCATTGGCGCTTGCTGAAATGAAAGAGTATGGTAAACAATATGCTCAACAGATTCTTCGGAACGCTCAGAGTCTAGGCAAAGCTTTGGATGAACATGGTTTTCCAGTTTCCTGTCCAGGCCAGGGATACACGAAATCTCATCAAGTCTTCCTTGACTACGGCGGTTATAAGCAAGGTCGGCTTATCGCTAAGAAACTTGAGAGAGCAAACATCATCGCGGACTGTGGTGTTAGACTAGGCGTTTGCGAGGTAACTCGCCGAGGAATAGAAGAAGGAGAAATACAAGAAATAGCAGAATTAATGAAACGAGTAGTCATTGACGGTGAAGAACCACGCCAGGTTAAAAAAGATGTTGTGCGATTTATTGAGGAATTTCAAGAAATCAAATTCTGTTTCAAGTAGACGTGGTTAGTCTGAATACCTAACTAACTATACTTTTGTTTACTTTGAAGATAGTTTTTATTGGTCCCAGAGTCTTATGTTTTGGAAGTTACGGTGACTGATTTGCAGTCTTTGATTTCAAATGACCTACTTCAAGTGTTGAAGGTCCACAAATACCATATAGTGGGAAAACACTCCGCTGCAAAGCGCTGTAGGTGGCTCTATGAGGCACTTGTTCACAATCGTCACTGTTACAAACAGAAGTTTTATGGAATAAAGAGCCATCAATGCATTCAGATGACACCCTCTGTCCTTCATTGTACAATGCGTTGTCGTTTCTGCTGGCGTGCTCAAAGTGGCGATCATGGAATTAAATGGGATGAGACAAACCTACTCGAATGGGATGACCCAAATGAAATAGTCGAAGGCTGCATTAAGTCGCAACTCAGACTTTTAAGTGGATATAAAGGAAATCCAAAGACTGATTTCGAGAAATATAAGGAAGCCTTAACTCCAAGGCACGCCGCCATAAGTCTAGCTGGAGAACCTACCTTATACTCCCCATTGGGTGGTTTGATTAGAGGTTTCCACAGAAAAGAGTTCACCACTTTCTTGGTGTCGAATGGAACCCAACCCAAGGCGCTTTCTCAACTTGCCGAGGAGCCAACTCAACTATACATTTCCGTTAGTGCCTTCGACAAAAGAAACTTCCTGAAGACTTGTCGACCGCAGACACCCAACGCATGGGAAAACCTCAATGAAACTCTATCTCTTTTACCAAGTTTCAAATGCCCAACCGTAATCCGAATAACGTTAGCACGGTACTTAAACCTACAACACCCAGAACTCTATGCACGATTGATTCAGAAAGCCAATCCCACTTACGTCGAACCAAAAGCCTACATGCACGTAGGGTTTTCCCGCCTTCGTTTAGGATTTAGAAACATGCCAACTCACAAAGAAATTCAAAGTTTTACACACGAGTTGGCTGAAGAAATGAGTTACAACCTCCTAGATGAGGCACCAGAGAGCCGAGTGGTTTTGGCGAGCCGACTGGAAAAGCCAATGAAACTAGCGTAATTTCTATGAGGAGAATACCGCAGCGAAGAACTTGTTCAATGCAATCAAAGTTGTTAGGGCTTCCAAAATTCTTTAAAGCCTCAAAAAGATAATCAGTTTCATGAAACTCGAAAAAATTTACAAGTATATCGACTCCAACTATCAGAATTTCATCAAAGAACTTGTGCGTTTAGTGAATCAACCAAGCGTCTCAGCTAAACACGAGGGAATTCAAGAATGCGCAAAGATGGTAGAACAAATGTTGAAGACGATTGGATTCTCAACAATTTTCATTCAGGAAAAGAAAGGAAACCCAGTGGTCTATGGAGAATTAAAGGCCAAAGAACCAAGAAAGACGCTTTTGTTCTATAACCATTATGATGTTCAACCAATAGAACCATTCGAAGAATGGATATGTGACCCTTTTAGCGGCGAAATAAGGGACGGAAGAATTTATGGGAGAGGAGTCTCCGACAACAAAGGAAACATTATTTCAAGGTTAAAAGCGGTTCAAGCCTTTCTAGAGACCACTGGGGAAGTCCCAGTTAACATAAAATTCGTAATTGAAGGAGAAGAAGAGATTGGTAGCCCCAATCTACAACCCATTGTTAAGAAGTACAAAGACCTCTTTTCTGCCGACGCAGCAATTTGGGAATTCGGCGGAACTGACCGCCATGGACGCCCCATAATTTATTTGGGTCTTAAAGGAGTGCTCTCGGTAGAGTTAGAAGCAAAAGGAGCATCTAGGGATGTTCACTCGGCAAATGCCCCCTTAATTCCCAACCCAGCTTGGCGCCTTGTATGGACACTAAATACACTGAAGAACGAAAAAGACGAAATTCTAATCGAAGGCTTTTACGACGATGTTGAAACTCCTTTGACAGAAGAGATCAAATGCCTTAAGGATATTCCGTTTGAAGAGGAAGAGGAAAAGAAAGAATTAGCATTAAAAGAGTTCCTTCACAAAGCGTCAGGATTGGACGCTTTGAAAGCGTTGTTGTACAAACCCACATGCACAATAAACGGATTTATGAGCGGATATACAGGCACAGGGTCCAAAACCGTGTTGCCGAACAAAGCCACGGCGAAACTTGACTTTCGTCTAGTACCCCGCCAAAGGCCAGAAAAAATCTTTAGAAAACTTGTAAAGCATCTGAAATCTCGTGGCTTTGGAGACATCCACGTGTTTGAACATGGTTCTACTGAACCTGTCAAAACACCCATTACCGATAAGTTTGTTCAAACAGTGGTGAAGACCGCTGAGAAAATCTACAATAAAAAAGCGGTGGTATATCCAACTAGTGCTGGTTCTGGACCTATGCATCTGTTCCGGAACTGGCTTGGCTATCCAATCGTTTCGGTTGGTTGTGCCCATGCAGAATCCCGAGGTCATGCACCAAACGAAAACATCATGATAGACGGTTTTGTTCAAGGAACAAAATTCATAGCTGCAGTCATACAAGACTTTGCGAGTTCCTAAACGAATTTTCATGTGCACAAATGGAGACCATCGAGTATGAGAAAACTTCTTTTTTACCATCACTCCTATTAGTCTCGCTCACTGCATCAGTTTGGAAACAATGGGTGTGAATTAATGTCGTTAAAGTCGCTTCTTGACAGAATTCAGGCAGAATCAAAAGAGAAGGAAGAAGTTAAGGAGGAACTTAGGCGGCGCATGCGAAGGGCGACTCGCCTGTCCAAACAAGCAATTCTTTTTACTCATCAAGAACGCTTTGATGACGCAAAAGAGTTGCTAACGGAAACAACCGAACTTTTCGCCAAGCTTGAAAAAGTCTCTAAGAAGTACCCAGACCTAGTGCATACGGGTATTGTTGATGCGGCGTATCAAGAATACGCTGAGGCTCATACTTTCCTCACTTTAGTTAGACAAAGGCGATTCCCAGATCCTAGAAAACTCAATGTGCCCTCCATTCCTTACGTGCTTGGGCTGGGGGATGTCATCGGAGAACTGAGGCGCAGATCTCTCGACTTGCTGAGAAAAGGAGATGTTAGGGCCGCAGAGAAGTGCCTAGAAACCATGGAACACATTTACGTCGAAATAACAGCAATGGACGACGCCTACCTTCTCGTTTCAGGTCTGAGAAGAAAGTGCGATATCGCAAGGCGTGTTATTGAAGCAACAAGGGGTGACGTCACGATTGAAGCTCGAAGAGGTTCATTGAAATATTCTATTGAAGAACTGAAAAGAATCATTGAGAAGGAAAAAGAAGAAAGAAAATGAAATTGTAGGTTCTGTCTTTATCGGAGTTCAAGATGAAATTGAGGACTAAACTTAGTCCGAGGTTCTCCGTGAAAAAAGCGCATGCAATGCAACGGCAACTCTCTGAAAGAGTTGTTGATGAAGACAGACTTCCTAGAAAGATTAGATATGTAGCTGGAGTAGATGTTGCGTATACAAAAGGGGTCTCTATTG
Source organism: Candidatus Bathyarchaeota archaeon (assembly GCA_029882515.1). Classification (GTDB taxonomy): domain Archaea; phylum Thermoproteota; class Bathyarchaeia; order Bathyarchaeales; family Bathyarchaeaceae; genus JAOUKN01. The sequence continues at coordinate 7,619 of JAOUKN010000013.1, read as the reverse complement.
GTGCCGCGACTGTTTTAGACTCAGATTCGTTGTCATTAATAGAGTCACAAGTAGCATGTTGTGAAACACGGTTTCCTTATATTCCAACTCTTCTTTCCTTTAGAGAAATCCCACCAGCTTTTTCAGCTGTAAAAAAATTGAAGACCAAGCCAGATGTTATCTTGGTAGACGGCCAAGGAATTGCACATCCTTACCGTCTGGGATTCGCCGCTCATCTGGGTCTAATAATAGATGGACCCACAATTGGAGTCGCCAAAAATCTTCTTTGTGGGAACGTTGGATCTTTCAATAATCTGAGATGGGCGCCCATCACTGACGGAAAAGAGGTTATTGGCGCTGCATTTGTTAGCAAGCTTGGCAGAAAGCCAATTTACGTGAGTGTTGGACATAAAGTTTCATTAAACAAATCTATCCAAATTGTCATGCAATTCACGCAGGCATACAGAATTCCAGAACCCATCCGAAGAGCTCATATTACAGCAAATGAAGAAAAGAGGAAAATAGCATAAGAGAAGAAACACTACAAAAAGAAAACAAGAGTGGAGGACCGCGAGGAAGCCAAAATTGAAACCTCAACTTAAACAGATTGTTAACAAAATAAGGAATGAATCACTACGGAATAAGGTTAGTGAACTTCTCGAAAATCCTGTAATGGAAATAGATGGAAGACTGCATACTGGGATGCCTTTAGAAAGTTCTCCAGCTGGTATACATCGTCACCATAGCTACCCTGAAGGATTGGTTGAGCATGTGGTGGCTTCATGCGAAATCGCTCTAACTCTTTGTGATGTTGTTAAGAAGGTTTATCATGGAAAAGTAGATGTGGACTTGGTGCTCGCTGGAGTGCTTTTGCACGACGTTTTCAAAACTCTCACTTACAAAGAAGAGAATGGAGCCTACAGAGCAACTCCTTTAGCTGAACGCCTAGACCATTTAACACTGATCGTTTCAGAAATGGTTCGCAGAGGTTTTCCTCTCAATCTTATCCACATAGTGTGTGCACATCACGGCGGTCAAGCTGGGCCAATATGGCCAAAAACTATTGAGGCGTTAATTTGCCACTTGACCGATGTCACAGATTCACGACTAAACGGCGAGGTGTTAAGAGCGGCAAGATATCTTTCGAGGCAAGCAAGTGGCGAGGAACTACAGATCATGAAGTCGAAGGAAGCCTTCGAAATAGTTCACGCGAAGGCTGTCGAAGGGTGGAGTGGAGTGCAGAAAACTATCAAGAAAATCAAACGAAAACGAATAGACGCCTCTTGACACACTCATCACAAGTGAATTATCTTCACTTCAAGGGTCTCCGTATTTAATATGGCAAGAGTTGATTTTCCAGACACGTAGCCACAAACTTCTCCAGGGTTCACAACTACCGTTTTTCCTTTTCGACATATCTTTGCTTCATGCGTGTGGCCGTGCACAATGAAATCATGACTTCCCGTATTTACTATGGAGTTTAGCAGTTCCTCTTCTTCACCATGCAACATTGCTATTCTCAAACCGTCAACCTTGACTTCCGCAAATCTTCCCCGAAGTTCTGCACCTAGTTCCTTGAATTTCTTTTGCAACAATTCGTGATCGCCATCATTATTGCCAAAAACGCCAATCAAAGATGCTTTTAGGGGCTTGAGGTCTTGCACTGCAAATCCAGCGATGTAGTCTCCTGCATGCAGCACTAAGTCAACTTTTTGCTGATTTAACCATTCTACGGCTTTACGAATGGAGGGGAGGTGGTCGTGTGTATCAGATATTAATCCCACAATCATTTTTCATCCTTTAACCATCAATTTCTAACGTTTCTTCTTCTTGAGAAGCTTTCCGTAGTCGTAACCTTTTTCGAAAGCAGCTAGGTTCAGTTTTCCAGTTTTTTTAGGAACGTTGTCCAGAATAGATTTTTTGATAGCCTCGACTTCAACTAGATTTGTTATGGAGGTAAAGGCTCCGAGCATGACGACGTTTGCCACAATAGTGTTTTTGAGTTTTTCCGCAATTTTTGTTGCGGGAATTTCGAAAACTTGGATGTCCAGATTTTTCTTTTGTTTTAGAACCATATCTGAGTCTAGGAGAAGAGTTCCTCCCTGCTTCAGTGTGTGTGCATATTGATTATAGGCTTCTTGTGACATCGCTATTAGAATATCTGGTTTTGAAACTTTTGGGAAATCGATTTCCTTATCTGAAATCACGACTTCAGATTTGCAGGCACCCCCTCTTGATTCAGGTCCGTAAGACTGGGTTTCCACAGCATTTTTGTCCCCATATATACAAGCCGCCGTTGCCAACATCAATCCAGCCCTTATGATGCCCTGCCCACCAAAACCTGCTGCTCGAATTTCTAACCTCACCTATTTTTCACCTCTGATTCTCTCTTGGACCTGCTTCATCATCTCCCGAAGGAGATGATCATACGTGGGCTTTTCGGCGTCTATGAATTCGCCAACAACTATTTTCTCTGGACTTATTTCAGCCTCAGCTGGGTCAGAAGCGTTTCGTATTTCAGCTGCGGTCTTAAACCAATTCATCATCTCTATCCCCGTTGCCATTTTGTTGCGTCTCCCATAGATTTCTGGACAGGGTGTAATCACCTCGATGAAGGAGAATCCCTCTTTTTGCAACACTTTCTTGATGGATTCTGTTAATCTTCGAACATGAAGGGTTGTCCATCTTGCTACATAAACAGCTCCAGAAGCAGCAGCCAAGTGAACCAAATTAAAGGGGTGCTCGATGTTTCCATAAGGAGTCGTTGTAGTCCATGCTTTAAGCGGAGTGGTTGGACCATACTGCCCCCCAGTCATTCCGTAGTTAAAGTTGTTAGCACAAATTACTTGAATATCCACATTCCTTCGGGCAGCATGAATGAAATGGTTGCCGCCTATTGCAAAGAGATCGCCATCCCCACTTATCACGACTGTTTTCAATTCTGGATTTGCTAGTTTTGCTCCTGTTGCAAAGGCTATGGCTCTGCCATGAGTGGTGTGATAAGAATCAGTGTTTGTATACCCAGATAAGCGACCTATGCACCCTATTCCAGAAACGACTACTACCTTGTTCACGTCGATTTCTATGTCTTTAAGGGCTCGTACAAAACAATTGAGGATAATTCCATTTCCACAGCCCTCACACCAAATGTGAGGCATCATTCCGTCTCTCAGGAAACGTTCAAAAGGATGCGAATCTTCGCTCATTTATAAGACCCTCTCTGTATGGCATCTAAAATTTCCACTGGTCTATGAGGTTCTTCCCCCAATTTTGGCATAAAGATCACAGAAGTTTCCTTTGCAGCCCTTTCTACTTCTCGGACGATCTGCCCACAATTCATTTCAGGAACCACTATTGCACGAACTCTTTTCGCCAATTCTGCAATTTCTTTGTCAGGAAATGGCCATAGAGTAATTAGTCTAAGGAGACCGGCTTTGAACCCTTTTTCTCTGGCCTCTCTTACCGCACTCATAGCCGATCGCGATGTGGTTCCGTAAGCAACCACCATCACTTCAGCGTCTTCAAGCATATTAGCACTGACTCTCACAATTTTCTCTCTATTTTTGCGTATCTTGTCACAGAGTCTTTGTACAAGTTCTTGCTGAGCTTTCGCCGTGTCGGTTCGAGGATGTCCAGTTTCATCATGTGTAAGTCCTGTTGCATAGAAACGGTATCCCTCGCCGAAGGAAGCCATCGGAGGAACTAAATCCCGATCGGGCAGAAAAGGAACGTATTTCTCAGGTAGTGTCCTAGGTCTTTTTCTGTTTACGCGTTTAATCGCATTTTCGGAAGGAATAGTAACTCGTTCCCACATGTGTCCAACAATTTCGTCAGCGAGAACAAATACAGGAACCCGATAGATTTCTGACAAATTGAACGCTTCAATTGTCAGGTCAAACATTTCTTGAACTGAGGAAGGAGCGAGTGCAATTATTTCGTAATCCCCGTGGGATCCCCATCTGGCTTGCATCACATCTTGTTGTCCAGGTTTTGTAGGCTGCCCGGTGCTGGGGCCTCCTCTCATAATGTTTACAACCACGCAAGGTGTTTCTGTCATGACTGCCAAACCGATATTCTCTTGCATCAGACTGAAGCCTGGACCAGAAGTTGCGGTCATGGATTTTACTCCGGCATAAGAGGCTCCAATAACAGCTGCCATGGAGCCAAGTTCGTCTTCCATCTGCACGTATACTCCGTCTACTTCTGGTAGACGTCGAGCCATTCTTTCGGCAATCTCGGTGGCTGGCGTAATGGGGTAACCAGCAAAAAATCTGCATCCAGCTGCAATGGCACCCTCAGCACATGCGATGTCTCCTTGCATAAAATGCTTTCCTGTAAGAACAGTTCTCTCCTGTGTCACTCAGCAACCTCCTTTACAGTCTTTTTTGACGCTGAAAATCGCAAAGTCTGGGCACACAGCTTCACAAAAACTGCACAGAATGCATACCGTTTCTTCTTTTACTTGGGGAGGGTGTACTCCTTTTATGTTGAATTCTTCAGATTGCTCCAATACTTCTTTTGGGCAAAATTCTATGCAGAATCCACAGCCTTTGCAGCGATCTTTTAATACGTGGACTTCGCCTTCGGGGATCTTAATCTTTTCAGAATCTAGTGGTTTGCGCCAAAGTCTTAACGGCACGACAATCACCTTGCTGTTCGTTTCACTATCACCTTTGACTTTTCTATCTCATCCAAGGTTACACTATCCACGATACTTTGCATTTCTTTAATCTTGGATGCGAATTTCTCGCCCTCAGCTGCAGTAAACCATGCTAATTGCAGACGGTTCTTGTCCAATCCAAGTCTTTCCATTTTCTTCCATAGCTTTTCAATTCTTTTCTGGGTTTGATAGTTAGCGTTTAGATAATGGCAGTCACCTAAATGGCACCCTGAAACAAGAATCGCACCAACTCCTCTGGCAAAAGTGTGTTCTATGAATTTGGGAGCGACCCTACCTGAACACATAGTTCGGATTATGCGAACGTTAGTTGGATACTGCATTCGGCTAACTCCCGCAAAATCTGCACCAGCATAAGAGCACCAGTTGCAGCAGAAAGCCACAATCTTTTTGTCTGCATCCTGTTCTGTTGCCGCCTCAATTTGTGCGAGGATTTGTTCGTCAGTGAAATGTCTCATGGTTAACGCTTCGAAGGGGCATTCAGCACCGCAAGTGCCGCATCCTGCGCAGGCCGCCTCTATAAGGTCCACCCGTTTCGTTTCTTTGTCCACTGCTATGGCGTTGTAAGGGCAGACTCTCGCGCACAAACCACAAACCTGACATTTCTCAGCCAACAATCTTGGTGTGATCGCTTCAACTGTCACCTTTCCTTGTGCCATTAGGATACCAGCACGAGCCGAAGCTGCACTTGCTTGTGTGACGCTGTCCTTAATGTCCTTAGGAGATTCAGCGCATCCTGCTAGGAACACTCCTCCCGTAGGGGTGTCTACAGGGCGAAGTTTTGGATGAGCTTCCATAAAGAATCCATCGGAAGTTCTTGATAGAGTGAGGAGGCGTTGGATAACGTCACTATCTTGTCGTGGTTCAATGCCTATAGAAAGAATGACCATTTCAGGGTTGATTTTATACAGTTCTTTCTGCAGTGTGTTTTCGCCTATTAGCCATAGGTTATTTGTTTTTCTGTCTTCAATTATTTCAGCCGGTAAGCCACGGATAAACAACACGCCATCTTTCTTGGCTCTCTTAAATAAGTCTTCGAAGCCTTTTCCGTATGCTCTTATGTCCACGTAAAACACGTAGATTCTTGTCTCGGGCCAGTGCTCCTTTATGAGAAGACTATCTTTTATAGTATTCATACAACAAACGTTGCTACAATAAAGGTGGCCATCCTTTTCTGAGCGAGAGCCAACACATTGGATAAACGCCACTGATTTTGGAATCTTCATGTCACTTGGTCGAAGCAGATGACCACCTGAAGGCCCACCAGCGTTTATCAATCGTTCAAATTCTAAAGATGTTATTACATTGGGAAACTTTTTGTATCCATATTCTACTAGTGAAGCGGGATCGTATACATCTGCTCCGGTGGCAACTACAATTGTGCCAACCTCTAACTCAACGGTTTCAGGCTTCATCTCAAAGTCTATTGCCTCTCTTTCACAGGCTTTCAGGCATTTGTCACAAGTAATTACATTCTCCTTGTTTAGACATAGGTCTCGGTCAATAATATATGTTGACGGCACCGCTTGAGCAAAGGGTGTGTAAATCGCGCGCCTCGTTGCCAGACCAATGTCAAATTCATTTGGAGTCGTTACAGGGCACTCTTTTGAGCAGTCGCCACAGGCAGTGCATTCATCAGCAACAAATCGTGGTTTCTTCAAGACTTGGACTTTGAAGTTTCCTATGTAGCCTTTTACATCCTCGACTTCGCTGTTTGTTAGTAATTCAATGTTTGGATGTCTGCCGGTATCTGACATTTTCGGTGCGAGGATACAGATGGAGCAGTCCATTGTGGGAAAAGTTTTGTCTATTTGTGCCATCCTCCCTCCGATGCTTGGCTCCTTTTCCACAAGATATACCTTGTATCCTGTATCAGCCAAGTCTAACGCGGCTTGAATGCCAGCGACTCCACCACCTATAACTAAGGTTTTTCTAAGAATTGGAACCACATTTTCTTCTTGAGGCTCGAGAAGAGTCGCCTTTGCAACCGCCATTCGAACCAAATCTTTAGCCTTTTCGGTGGCCTTTCCTTTTTCGTGTAGATGTACCCAACTACAGTGCTCTCGGATATTTGCCATTTCGAAGAGGTATTTGTTCAGCCCAGCCTCTTCACAAGTTCTCCGAAAAGTGGGTTCGTGGAGGCGAGGGGAACATGAAGCTACCACAAGTCGATTTAACTTGTGTTCCTTGATGTCTTGTTTTATCAGTTCTTGACCTTGATCTGAGCACGTGTAGCGATTGTCTTTAGCAATCACAACGTGGGGAAGAGCAGCTGCAAACTTTGCGACTTCCTCGCAGTCAACAGAACCGGCTATGTTTAGTCCACAATGGCATACATATACGCCTATTCTAATTCCATCGCTCGGTTCAGAATCTGGATATTGTGTGGGTGTTTCAGTCATTTCGACACATCTACCACTTGTTTGATCTTTCGATCAGATCTAATTTTGCTCCTTAGATAGCCGTCTATGGATTCGGCGGCTCTTTTACCAGCAACTATCGCTTCTACCACAGTCGCTGGTCCAGAAACTACATCTCCGCCAGCAAATATGCCTTCTTTGGTTGTTTCCATGGTGAAGAGATAAACTGCGACGGTATTCTTTTCTGTCACGTCTATTTCCTTGGGAAGGAAAGAGAGATCTGGTGTTTCGCCTATGGCTAGTATTAGCGTATCTGCTTCTACGAGGAATTCTGAGCCTTCGACTGGTATTGGTCTTCTTCTTCCACTCTCATCTGGCTCCCCCAACTCCATACGAATACATTCTATGGCAGCTACTCGGCCTTCTTTTCCAATGATTCGTCTAGGCGCAACCAGAAATTGAAACTTGACGCTCTTTTCTTCTGTCTCTTTTACTTTCCAAGGGTTGGCTGGCATCTCTTCTTTAGATCTTCGATAGAGAATATGAACTTCTTTGGGACCAAGTCTACATGCGGTTATGGCCGTGTCCATGGCAGTGTTTCC
>JAOUKN010000079.1 GCA_029882515.1 Candidatus Bathyarchaeota archaeon | reverse complement strand
CAATCCTTCTGCGTGGTTCTTCAGTTTTGCGACGCGCGCGCATACCTTCTCTTTGTCAGTTGCTTAACAACGATTTTAAGCAGCTGAATGAGTTATAGGCATGAAAATTTGAGGGGCAAATCTGTTGGATATACGTGACTTGAAGCCAGGCATGGGCAATGTGGACGCGAACGTAAAGGTTTCGGACATTTCAGAGTTAAAACAAATTACAACTGGAGCAGGTGTTGAACATAAAATAATTGAGTTAAAAGTACAAGATGAAACTGGCTCAATAACTCTGGTTTTGTGGAATGATAAAATCATCCCCATAAAAGTCGGCGATATGCTAGAAATCAAGAATAGTTTTGTGACTTCCTTTAAGGGAGATTGGAGAATAAATGTGGGAAAATACGGTAATGTGATGAAGATATGAATCTGGATTTTGTTTTTAGCCTATTACCTCTAACTACGTTTTAGGCATCATGAAAGCTGCTGAGGCAGCTTATCAACCCTTACCGGCGGCTTCGCATAAAACACTCCCTTTTCAGATTCCAAACTCTGAGTGAAGCGTACTTCACCTTCTATACGACAGCCTGACTCGACGCGTATTCTCTGCCCGTAAAGATTTCTGGCTTGGGCCTCTTCCGCCATAGTTATTTCGTCACTATACACATCCTCAACACGCGCTCTTTCACCAATCAAAACTTCATTGGCACGTACCGGACCGGTCACCTTGCCTCGTCTACCAATTTCAATGAAGGAGGCGTTAACGCCGACAACTGTGTTTATTGAACCGCCAACCGAAACTTTATCCCTTGCAGTAACCACGTGAGCCTTGAGGCTACCTCCAATATCAATCGTCTGGGCGGCTAAGGCATCCCCCACTTCAATTTTTCCACCCACATCCAGTTCGCCTGAAAGCTGCATTGATGCCCCGACGTGTACCTTTCCACCAACATCTAGGCTTTCTCCTTCAGCTAAGCCTGAGATATCTATAATCCCACCTACGTCAATATTTCCAAATTTCAAATCACCATCAACCTTGCATGAGCCTCCTACATCTATGTTGCCGCCCTTGTTCTTGTCAGCCAACTTCACGGCCCCGCCTACATCTATCGAATCGAATTCCAAGGAACGCTTTGACTCAAACGAACCTCCAACATCAATCTCTCCAACGTGACCACCATATAATGTCACTGCACCCCCAACATTGATTTCTTCTATTTCAGCTTCAGATTCTATGGTGACAGAACCGCCTACGTCTATGTCTTCTGCTTTCACCTCACCAACTCCTTTGAAACGTCCTCCCACATCAATAGTCTTGACCTGCGTGTTGCCCGTTACTTCTAGACTGCCTCCAACATCTACATCCTCAGCATCCAAGTCTTTGCCAACCACCAAACTTTTGTCTACGTCAACGTTTTTAGCGTTCAACGTTCCTTCCACATTAAGACGACCATGTCGAATCTCTACATCACCTTTAACCTCAAGATCACCCTGAACTATCAGGTCTCCATGTTCTCCTTCAAGGTCCACTGCGGATACATTGCATTCAAACGTACAGTCCCCAGTGCATTCGATTCTGCCTGAAACATTCACTTTCGGAGACACCCCTTCACCTTTTAACGTGACGTCGCTACCAACGATGAGGTCACCGTCGACGAATCCCAAAGTGGTTATTGATTCTGAAGGGACTTTGACAGTTCCAGCCATGTAGTTCACCAGCTAAAACATGTGCTATGGATGTTCTGTACCGCTTATATTAAGCGGTCTTGGAGTCTAGCGAATTGCGCAATTACCTTGGATTTTTGTAATTCAAATTTTCTCTGGTAATCTTCAAACATTTCTACTGTTTGATACCCAGAAAAGACAGTTGTCCCCTTAGAACGAGATATCTTGCGATGTAGACTCCTGATTATGCCGAACAATCCGTGGGTTACGAACGAAGATTTTTCTTCGGGTTCACGTTTTTTCCAACTTGATTCACGATTTGTCAAATTTGCCATTATTATCACCTCATTTTTATTCTGTAAGAAACGTAAGGCTTGAAGAGGCTTTAAAAGGAGACGCACATCTGGAGATTACATTTTGTGGTCACATTTTGTGACTGTTACAGTTCTTCAGACAGTGCCGCAAACATTTTCCTCATCTTCCTAAACGTTTCCAGATATTCCAAGCCTCGCTTGGTGATCTTATATCGCATGGAACCATCTCCTCGTTCTTCTTTTACAAATCCACGGGAGGCTAGAAAACGCAGGAATTTCTTAGCTCGGTCAACAGGAAGGTTAGCACCATAAGATGCTCTTGTGATAGGGCATGACTTTCGTCGCATAACCGTCCACAAGAGGTCCGCGTAGATTTCGTACCTGGTTCTTCGTTCCAAGCCTCTCGCCACTGTTCAGGAGTCTATAATGTAGGTTAGAGATAATAGTTTGGATTTCTAGAGAAAACACTTCAACCGAATCTAGCATGACGGAATCTGGATTCAGAATTCATATTTTCCATTCATAAGTTAGTTAAATGCCAACGTCCAAAGCCACCCTAACGGAGATGAAAGCAACGTGATAGAGGTAGTTAACTTGACCCCTACCCAACGCAAACAACTTCAATTGCAAATAATAAGTACTTTCAAGGAGGAAATGCAGGTCCTTAACCTAGAACTTCAACAAATCTTGGCTGATGATCTCGTAACAGCCTTCCAGAACCGCTTAAAAACATTCATCAAAATCCAGCAAAAACGCACCACTAAACATTAGTTATAATCCATAAATCATTTATATGAAAAATGTGGAGCTAGGGGATGAGAGGATTATGCCAATGCGCAGATCCAAATTAGAAATGTACATTGATATATTGAAGGTTCTAGCCCGAAAGGGACCCTTAAAACTAACTCACATAATGTACAAAGCTAATGTTAACTGTAGCGTCTTAAAGGAGTATCTAGACTTTCTCATAGCGCAAGACCTTGTTGAAGAGCAACATGCGGGCAAGAAGCGGGTGGTTTATGCCATCACCCAACGTGGATTGACAGTTCTCAAGCATTTCCGCGAGTTACGGACAGTTCTACCCATAATCGAGGAAGCAAACAAGAGCATCCCACCTACCCTCTACTAGGCAACTCCAAACTCCCCGCGCATTCTGTTCTAGGCTTATTTTCTAACAACATGGAGCTACGTATCGTAAGACTTAATAAACCCGTATACTCTATTCTTCTGTAGATACGTTAAACAGTTAGGAGAAATGCCATGACAGCCTTTAAGAAGTCACAAAAAAGTGCCACCCAAATATTGGAGCGAATCAGGGAAAGCGTTGATAAATTGAATGAAAAAATAGATATCGTTATTGAGATACAGAGGCATGGTCAGAGAAATAGCGAGGCGATACCCGATGTTCTAGATGTTATGACCCTACTGTCTTTACCTGATCATCTGAGGAAGACGGCTGTCACTCTTTGCAAGATCGGTCAAGCAACCGCTGATGAGGTTTCCGGACAGACGAAGAGGGCAAGGGCTGTTGAAAGTGGCTATCTGAACCAGCTCGTGTTGATGGGATACGTGAAAAAGGAAAGGCGAGGACGTAAGGCCTATTTCTACGTTGAAAAAGAGGAATGAGGTGACAGATGATGGGAAATATTATAGCGGTTCATTCTTACAAGGGCGGAACGGGGAAGACGTTACTCTCAGTTAATTTGGCGTCAACCTATGCGAAGAGGGGTAGAAACATTTGTTTATTTGATTTGGATTTTCGAGCTCCCAGTCTTCATGCTGCTTTTAAGGCGGAGGGTAATGGATATTGGCTTAATGATTATTTGAATGGCACATGTGATATAAAGAAGGTACTAATTGAACTCAACCCTAGGATCAAGGGAAGTGGAAGGCTTTTCGTTGGTTTAGCAAATCCGGCTACAGAGGCCATTCGGGAGATGTCTGCAAAGGACAGAAAGTGGGAGATGAGGGCTCTAGGGCGACTATTGTCCCTTAAGACGTCGCTTTTTAATGATATACACTTGGATCACATTATTTTTGACACTAGTCCTGGGCTTCAGTATTCTTCTATAAACGCTATAGTTAGCGCTGACGTAGCAGTCGTAGTGTCAAGCTTGGATGCATCGGACATTAAGGGCACCCAAAGGATGACTCATGAGCTTTACGATCTCTTTGAGAAAAAGACAGGGATCATTCTTAACAAGGTTCTGGCTGGGATTATGTCAACGCCAAGCAAGAAAAAAGCATTGTTGGAAAAGCTCAGAGTGATACATAACCTCCCAATCATAGACATCATTCCCTGCTTCTGCGAAGTTCTTGAAGCCGGAGGAACTTACGTATTTACGGTAGAAAGACCGGAACACCCATTCACAGCAATCTTAAACGAGGTAGCAACAAAAGTCGAAAATCTAACGTCGAGTTCTTTCCAACAAGTGCACGCGACCGCCTAATTTCTTCTCTGTGCATGCGTCCTAACTACGCTTGCATGTGTTTGCTTTCAGGTATGTTGGGACGTTCCCCATGATTTCTTTGATAATCTTGGGCAGACTGTAGCGTATGAATTTGATGGTTGTTTCTGAAGGATTCTGCTCTACTAAGCCGTGGAGGATAACGTCGGTTATCATGAATGCTGGGTTGCGATCAATTAGGGGATGGAGTAGACTGTCAATCAGTCGGTTAAGCTCACCCTTTGAGTAGGTGTTTCGTTTCTTCTTCCTTCTCGAATGGTGTGGCACACCCTTCACCTAAAAAGGGGGAATTAGGGGTCGGTTGATTGGCGCTTACTTGGTTGTTGGTGGGTCAACTAGGGATATGAGTTCTTGAATGGTTTTCTTGTCCTTGCCCATCAGTTCTAGTCCAGTCTTTAGCTCGACCGCTGCTTGTTTCGCCAGTTCAGTCCGTTGCTCATTAGTCATAGCTCTATAGGACTTGCGTAGTTCACTGATTTTCTGACTTACTAGTTTCGAGCGCGCGCGCGAATCGTCTAAACAGATTTAGTACATATACTATTTCTGTACACCCCCCTCCCACCCCTGTGCGCAATTCGGCAGAGTGGAGTATCCTAGAAACATGGGAGAGCCGTTTTCAGACAGAACAGTGCAAATGCAACAAGGGTTGAAGAGATCAAGTTCTTGTTTATGAGTAGCATAAGTTCTTGCCAACTTGTGTAGTGTATTCGGCTCATGTCGAAAAGCAGCCTTTCGAAATGCAAATCTTTCCCAAGTGTTACTCTCCATTTCGAATCATATCTTCGCAAAAATTCTTTCGAATTATCACCTGTTTCCAATGACTGAATGATGACTTCAGAAACAATTTCTGCTGCTTTCATTGCGTAGTATATTCCGCCGCCTGTAGTGGGAGATACTTGCCCAGCAGCGTCACCAACTGTCACCAATCCGTTGCAGGAGAGATTTCGATGTTGCGAAATAGGTATGCAAGCAAGTTTAGGTTTGGAGATATTCTTCGCGTTCTTTACCAAATCTGAACAAACTGGATGCTTTTCTAGAAACCAGTTGAGACCATTAGAAAGGGTTTTTGTATCTGTTAATTGGGTTGCCAAAGAACCCACACCAGCTGTGAATCCATGCATTTTAGGAAAAAGCCATCCATAACCACATCTCGAAATCATGTTTCCCAAAAATACATGAACTTCGCCTTTGTCCAGTGGTGTTTTCAGGTAGACCTCCCTTTGAAACCCAATCATAAAATCCTTCTTGCTGTACTTCGGTATCAGCCCCGCCGATCTAGCAACCGTAGAATAGAAACCATCAGCGGCAACCGTGATTTTGGCTTTAAATTCCTTTTTTGACTTTTTCGCTGCAAGTTTTATTCCTGCCACCTTTCCGTTCTTTATAATGGAGCGGAGGCATCTTGATGACGTGTGCAATGCGGCTCCTGCTTCAACGGCTTTGTCGGCAAGCCAAGCATCAAACTTCTCTCGGCGCATGGTTGCTCCAGCTTCGTATCCAAACATGTCACTTGCTTTGAGAACAGCATTGTGATTCTTTGTGTGTAGAAAGAAGCGATCAATATGGTAGTCTATGACCCTAGGATCTATTTCGAATTCTTCGATAATTCTTGGCTCTAAGAAGCCACCACAAACCTTCAGCCCTGGCACTCTGTTTTTTTCGAAAAGAATCGTATTATACCCTGCTTCAGCACATGTTCTTGCTACTACACAACCTGCAGGGCCAGCTCCCACTACAGCAACATCGCAGTTCATTGTATCCATCTAAGAAAGTTCTTTTTACAATATAAGTTTCAAGACTGCATGCACCATTCACAGAGATCGCAGAGAACAATAGCAGCAAATTAATTGAGGCGTTCTAAGTTTTATCACTTGGCGCTTGATGTTTTTCCTTAATCGTCTTCGCTTTCTCCATATACCGTTTGAGTCGCCTAAGCTCAATCTGCTTTTCAGGCAAGGTTTCTGGGGCATATAACAGTGGCAAAACTGCCAAGAATAAGAAGAAACTTGCCAAAGAGAAGGCTGTCGAGATAGGGACTAGACCAACGTAAGGTTCGAACAATATCTGTATATAGCTGGAAATGAGAAACGGCAGTACACCGACTAGGTAGTATTTTTCTTTGGTTCTATTCCCAGCTAGTTCTGACCATATTACCAAGTAGAACATCAGTGAGAAGACTCCCCACGCAATGCCATCCAAGACGATATATAGATACCAAGAAAAAACGATGTTTGGAAAAAGTCCTAGCACGGCATATCCAATGCCTAGCACCATGAAGCCAAAGATAGTTATCCGTTTTCGACCAACTGAATCAGCGAACCACCCCCCTATCAATGCAGCAAAAGCGCCAATTCCATATTCCGCGAATGGAACTAAAAATGCAACATTACCAAAAAGGTTGTTTGTTATGGGCCTTTCAAGAAAATTCACCAGACAAAACATAATCCAAGGGATTAGATACAATAGAAAGGATTTGTCAACCAAAATTGATTTGTAAGAAACATGTACCACATCTTCTTCGTGAACTCGATCTGGTTTTATAAGGCGAAAAAGAACGAAGCCAATTCCTCTCCAAGCTGTAAAAATTAATACACCGATAACGAATGATGAAATACTGGTTAGTAGACCGATCAGAAGGATACATATGCCCGATGCAAACCAAACAATTCCTCCCAGTCGTCCTCTGCTTTCTCCAACACTAAGATCTCCGAAATACGCGAGGCAAGAAGGAAAACCTAATCCCAAAGAAATTCCTAAAAGAAAAGGTATTAACCAAACGTAAGCCAGCTTACTTGTCTCTATCACGACCAGCAATGCAGAGACCACCGTACCTATGACCAGCCATATAGATAAGAATAGGGCGCGACTTGCAAATTTTTTTACCAACAATGTACCAGCTATTGCAAACCCTATGGCTACGATATACTGAATACCAAAAATCGCCAAAGATATAGTAGGATCTAATAGGATTTTTCTCAAAGTGGTTTCAAAAAAAACGTATAATGGAAAATACCAAGAGAACGTATTCACAACAAGAACCAAAACAGCCAGTAGGTCTTTCTTTGCAAGACCCCAACTCAAAACAGGTTTTATGGTCATTTGCACGACTCAGTTCTTCCATTATACACTGAATAGAAATAAAATATTTGCTAACAGAAGTCAAAGCCACAATCAAAAGAAGTGTATTTGTGTTCAACAAAGCTTTTTAAGTACGTGTTCTACACATATACAATTGAGTGAGAAAAGATGAAGGATAAAAAGAACAGAAAGAAACCGTTAAGAATTCTCGCGGTCTAGCGTTCTTTCTATATATCTTCTATAGTGCCCTTTATTAGGATTTCCATTTGCGATAACAAATTTTTATTCTTGATACGAGAAACATTCTCCATGGCCTCTTTAACCCAACCTTGAAATCTCTTTTCAAACATCTTTACCTCGTTGGCTTCAAAGACAAGATCAACTATACTTTCCGCGTCCTTACTGGAGATGTTGGGTTTTGAAAGAAGGTTTAGTATAGATCTTTTGTTTTGCAGATTCTTGAAGGCGTAAAGGATCGGCAACGGTAGACATTCATTTTTCATTCGATTTTGGAGTTCATCTGGTTCAAATATATCGATAGAATCTTCTCTCACGCCCATAAGAACCCCAAGAATCCTACCGTAATTACCTAGTGCGTCTATATCGTCGGCAGTCCCATTTCCAACGATTGCGCCAACTTGCATGTGGGCTTCGAATGTTGAAGCTTTCTTTCTCAGAATTCCTAGACAGTCTTCAGGAGACGCATCTATGTCACCTTTCAAAGAAACTTCGAGAGCTTCCGCGTCCCCTAACTCAAAAAATCTACTCGTAACTATGTTCCAGATAGCATTCATCATCTCTGTAGAAAATTGGCTCTCCAATTCATGAAGAAGGGCCAGAGCCTTTATCAAGAAGGCATCACCCACAAGAAGAGTAATATCCTTGCCAAATTTACCGAACACGGTAGGCTTCCCATATTTTATCTCTGATCCATCAATTACATCGTCGTGGAGGTCGAAAGCTGCTGAAAGCAACAACATAACAACCTGCACGGGGATTGCCTTCTCGAGATTTCCCCCAACAGCCTCGCAAGCAATGGAGACCAATCCAGGATGTATATAATCGCACCAATTTCTTGTGTAATGCTTAAACGCCTCATTTATCTCGTCACATTCTACAGTACTGCTTAGAATGGCTTCTTTCGCCATCTCAAGTGCTTTCACACTTCTCTCCTGAAGATTTCTTACCACTTTTTCTATAAGTTTGCCATTCTCTGTAGGTATGTCTGTGACTTCTCGGGAGGTCATTACGAAATCAAATCCTCTTTTGTGACTTAGCTGTATTTTGGCTTTCCTCAGTTTAGAGATCAGCCCTTTCTAATTGTTGTTTCAAGACGTTGCAGTAAGATTCTATTATTTGACTTCCCCCGGATGTGATCCTGTAGACCTTTCTTATTCTTCCCTTCTTGACCACTTTTCTGCCTTTGAGAAAACCTTTTGCTTCGAGTGAGTTGAGGAGTGGGTATAAGACACCATGCCTTATTTTCATCTTGTACTTGTTTTCCATCTCTTTCAGAATCCTGTAGCCCCACATAGGTTCAGTCTGGATCAATCGGAGTATTTGAATATCAAGGAAGTTTCTGACTATGCGTTGAACAAATTCTTCTTCGAAGTTTTCACTCAACTTTTCAC